>CAIXGU010000069.1 GCA_903919045.1 uncultured Eubacteriales bacterium
CTTCGAGCGGCGGGCGACCGCCACGGTCGAGCCGTCGGCTTCCGGATGACCTGCTTTCGCTGCATTCAAGCCTATTCGTCTGTCAAGGTTCGCGTTCGTTCTTTATCCATCAATGCCGCTTGACATTTGATAGCTGGTCTTTTTCCTTGTTGACTTGTCCGCGGAAAGATTATAGCATGGGTACATTCACAGAACGCATTCTCCAAATGTACCGCGCCGAGGGCGCCCGGAGGTACCCGATGCAGGGAAGACTGGCCCAGCTCGTCGAGATCCTCGGACCGGACCGGGTGAGCGACGCCCCGGAGCGTCTCGCCGCCTTCACGGGCGACCGGAGCTTCGTGAAGCCGATCGTCCCGGACGCCGTCGTCCAAGTCCAGAACGTCGCCGAAGTCCGCGCGCTCGTGCGCTGGGCGAACGAGACGAAGACGCCCCTCGTGCCGGTGAGCTCGGGCGCGCCGCACCACCGCGGCGACGCCGCGCCCCGCGTGCCCGGAGCCGTCGTCGTCGACCTGAGCGGGATGAAGCGCATCCTCTCGATCGACCGGACGAACCGGATGTGCGTGGTCGAGCCGGGCGTCACGTACCCCGAGCTCCAGGCGGCCCTCGCCGAGAAGGGGATGACCCTCCCGGCGACGCTCGCGCCGCGCGCCACGAAGTCCGTCCTCGCGAGCTGCCTCGAGACGGAACCGCGCCTGAACGCCCTCCACCAGTGGTGCTTCCTCGACCCGCTCCGCTGCGTCGAGGTGACGTGGGGCGACGGCAACACGATGTTCACCGGCGAGGCCGGCGGCGCGGCGATGGACCTCGAGAAGCAGTGGTCCGAGAACCGCTTCCAGATCGAGCCGACCGGACCCATGATGCTGGACTTCTACCGCCTGCTGACCGGCGCGCAGGGCACGATGGGCATCGCGACCTGGGCCTCGCTCAAGTGCGAGCTCCTGCCGAGCGCGCACGTCATGAACCTCGTCTCCGCCGACCGACTCGAGGACCTGGTCGACTTCGCGTACCGCGTCCTCCGCCTGCGCTTCAGCGACGAATTCCTGATCCTGAACCGCGCCCAACTGGCGATGCTGCTCGGCGCCGACGCCGCCGGGATGGACCGCCTGCGCGCCGGACTGCCGGCCTGGTTCGCGCTCGTCGGCGTCGCCGGTCGGGAGCTGCTCCCGAAGGAGCGCGTCGCGCAGCAGACGGCCGACCTGGCCGACCTCGCGAAGGATTGCGGGCTCGCCCTGCGCCCCGCGGTCGGGACGGTGACCGGAGATGCGGTTCTCGCGGCGCTCCCGGGCCGCGCGGACGGACGCGACTGGAAGGAGGTCCGCAAGGGCGCCTACCAGGATGTCTTCTTCACGACGACGCTCGACAAGGCGGACGCCTTCGTCGCCGAGATGGCGACCCTCGCCGCCGAGGCCGGCTACCCCGCCGACGACGTCGGGGTCACCCTGCAGCCCCAGAACATGGGGACGTCGTACCACTGCGAGTTCACGCTGCCGTACGACGCCGCGGTCCCGCGCGAGACGGCCCGGGTCCGAGCGCTCTTCTCCGAGGCGAGCCGGCGGTTCTCCGCCCTCGGCGCCTACTACCTGCGCCCCTACGGCGAATGGGCGCGCCTCCAGCTCAACCGCGACGCGCAGTCGATGGAGACGCTCCGCCGCCTCAAGTCGATCTTCGATCCGAACGGGATCCTGAATCCCGGACAGCTGAGCAATCAGTAAGGCAGGGAGGTGCGGAGGATGCCGCTCCAGGACTATCGCCCCATGATGGAACGCTGCAGCAACTGCCTGAACTGCCGCTGGGTCCCCTTCGACAAGCTGAAGAGCCTGCGCTTCGGCGAGAACTGCCCGAGCGTCTGCTACTACGGCTTCGGCACGTACTCCGCGCGCGGGCGGTTCCAGCTCGGCCAGTCGGTCCTCGACGGAGAGGTCGACGAATCCGAGGCGGTCGGGGACATCATACACTCCTGCCTCGCCTGCGGCGCCTGCGACGTCTCGTGCAAGGTCTGCCGCTACAACCTCGAGCCCCTCGCGCACAACCTCGCGCTGAAGGAGGAGGCCGTCTCGCGCGGCTGGGTGAAGCCCGCGCACCGCGCGATCATGGAAGGCCTCCGGACCGAGCAGACGATGCTGCCCGGGCGCCGCAAGGCCGACCGCACGGCATGGCAGGAGGGCCTCGGCCTCAAGGATGTCTTCCAGGAGAAGGCCGAGGTGCTGTTCTTCCCGGGCTGCAAGTACGCCTACGAGGAGGACCTGCGAGAGAAGACGCGCGGGATGGTCCGCCTGCTGAAGAAGGCCGGCGTCGACCTGGGCGTGCTCGGGAGCGCGGAGGCCTGCTGCGGCGGGCGCGCGGCCGACATGGGCTACGCGGACGAGGCCCGGGAGCGGGTCGCCGCGAACTGCCGCGCCTGCGGCAAGGCCGGCGTCACGACCGTCGTGACCCCCTGCGCGGACTGCCTGCACGCCTTCAAGCGGCAGTACGCGGAGGCCGGCGCGACCTTCGAGGTCCTGCACGTCACGGAGTACCTCGAGCGTCTGGTGGCGACCGGCGCGCTCGCGCTGCCCGGCCGCATCCCGATGACCGTCACCTACCACGACCCGTGCAAGCTCGGCCGGCAGGGCGAGCCCTACGAGGCCTGGAACGGCGTCGAGAAGAAGATCCGCAACCAGATCCACACGTGGGACCCGAAGCGCCCGCGCTACAACGGCGCCTACGGCGTGTACGACGCGCCGCGCCGCCTGCTCGAGGCGATCGACGGGGTCCGCCTCGTCGAGATGGAGCGCATCCGGGAGTATTCCTGGTGCTGCGGCGCCAGCGGCGGCTGCGAGGCCGCGGAGCCGGAGTTCTCGGCGTGGACCGCGAGCGAGCGCGTCACCGAGGCGCGCGCGACCGGCGCGGCCGCGATCGCGACCGCGTGCCCGTGGTGCAAGGGGCGGCTCGGCACGGCCGTCGACGAGAACGGGGACGCGATGCCCGTCGTCGATATCGTCGACCTCGTGCTGCAGGCCGCCGGGGAGGTGCAGGCATGAACCGGATGCCGGATGCCGTCTACCGCGAATTCGAGGCCGTCGTCGGACGGCGCAACATCTCCCGCGACCCCGCCGTCCTCGAGACATATCGGGCGATCCCCGCGCAGTCCTCCGACCACCGCGGCCCCCACGAGGGGAAGACGCCGATGCCGCAGGCCGTGATCCTGCCCGGCTCGACCGAGGAGGTCCAGGGCGTCGTCCGGCTGTGCAACCGCTACGGCATCCAGTTCAAGGCCGCGACGACCTTCTGGTCGGTCATGGGCTACATCGGCAGCGAGGCCTCCGTCCAGCTCGACCTGCGGCGCATGCGGACGTTCGAGATCGACGCCCGCAACCAGGTCGCCGTCCTCGAGCCGTACGTGATCGGCGGCGCGATCCAGGCCGAGGCGATGAAGGTCGGACTGACGCTGAACATTCCCGGCGTCGGCTGCAGCAGTTCCGTGGTGGCGAGCACCGCGGGCTGGGTCGGGTTCGGCCCGACCTCCATCTCGATGGGCTGCGCGAGCGAGAACATGCTGGGCGCCGAATGGGTCCTGCCGAGCGGCGAGATCCTGCGCACCGGCTCGCTCGGCGCCGGCGCGGGCTGGTTCTGCGGCGAGGGCCCGGGGCCGAGCCTGCGCGGCATCCTGCGCGGCAAGCAGGGCACGGCCGGATCGTTCGGCGTGTGCACCCGGATGGCCGTCCGCCTCCACCCCTGGCCGGGACCGGCCGCGATCCCGACCCGCGGCACGGTGCCGGCGTACAAGGCCTCGCTCCCGGACAACTTCAAGGCCTACACGCTCTGCTTCCCGACGTGGGAGGCCTACGCGGACGCGATCCGGCTGTTCCACGAGAACGACGTCCTGTTCCTCGGCCACCGCCAGTTCAACATGTTCGGCCGCGACATCAAGGCCGCCATGATCCGGATCCTGAACGACCCGGACCTGCAGCTGGCGGACCTCCCGGCGCTCTGCGAGGACCCGTACCTCAAGGAGCAGAACGAGAAGATGAAGATCGACATCCAGGTGATCCTCGCCGGGCAGACGGCGCGCGACACCGACTACAAGGAGATGGCGGTCGACCGGATCCTGGAGATCACGGGCGGCTGGAAGAGCGAGATGATGCTCGACAAGGAGCTCGCCGACTGGGTGCTGCTCTACCTGATCCGGATGGGCCACAAGAACCTGAACTACGTCCTGTGCGGCGCCTACGAGGGCAACTTCGGCCTCTCCTCGAACGTGTACGTCTCCGCCTCCGTCATGGAGGAGGCGAGCGATCTGAAGCGGAAGTGGGAGGAGCAGGGCACGGCGATCGCCGCGGTCGGCGGTGACTCCGACATGGGCAGCATCTGCATCATGGGCGGCGGCGGCTCGACGGGCTGGGAGTTCTTCACGCACTTCGACGCCTACGAGAAGGCGTCGACGCGCGGCACCGCGGAATTCTTCAATGCGACCCAGGCCTGGATGAACGAGAAGGGCCTCGGCGTCGACATGGGCAAGTGGAACCAGTCCGCGCGGCGGCCCGACGGCTTCTACTTCAGCCAGGCCGAGCAGGACGCGATGTTCGAGAAGCTCCCGCAGCCGCTCGTGACCGAATACCAGTTCAAGGTCCGCGAGGCCTTCAACCCGAACGACCTGTGCGGCAGCTACTACCGCACGCTCGACCCGAACCGCGCGTCCCGGAGGAGGAACGAAGGATGAGCCAGACGACGAACGCCCCGAAGCGCCTGCAGTATTTCTCCGGAGGCGAATGGAAGACCTCCGCGACCGCGAAGTACATGGACGTCTTCAACCCGTCCACCGGCGAGGTGATCGCCCAGGCCCCGTGCTGCACGTCCGAGGAGGTCGAGGGCGCGATCCGCGACGCCGCGAAGGCCTTCGAGACCTGGTCGCAGACGCCCGTCATGAAGCGCGTGCAGGTCCTGTACCGCTTCCGCGACCTGCTGGACGAGCACATGGACGAGCTCACGCGCATCTGCGCGACCGAGCACGGCAAGGTGTGGGACGAGGCCCGCGGCGACATCCTCAAGGTGAAGGAGCCGGTCGAGTTCGCCTGCGGCGCCCCGAGCCTGATGATGGGCGAGTCGATGATGGAGACCTCGAAGGGCTACGATACGGTGCTCTACCGCGAGCCTGTCGGCGTCTTCGCCGGCATCGCGCCGTTCAACTTCCCCGGGATGATCCCGATGGGCTGGATGATGCCGCTGTGCATCGCCGCCGGCAACACGATCGTGATCAAGGCCGCGTCGATGACCCCGATGACCTCGATGCGCTGCGCCGAGCTGCTGCAGGAGGCCGGGCTCCCGGCCGGCGTCGTGAACGTCGTCACCTGCAGCCGCAACGAGGCGGAGATCTTCCTGCGCCACCCCGACGTCAAGGGCGTGTCCTTCGTCGGCTCGACCGCCGTCGGCCTCCACATCTACGCGACGGCCGCCGCGAACGGCAAGCGCGTCCAGGCGCTGACCGAGGCGAAGAACCACGGCCTCGTCCTGTCCGACGCGGCGCTCGAGCGCTCCGCGCGCGGCGTGATCAACTCCTGCTTCGGCTGCGCCGGCGAGCGCTGCATGGCCCTGCCCGCCATCGTCGTCGAGGAGAGCGTCGCCGACCGGTTCGTCGCGCTGCTCGTGAAGTACGCGAAGGAGCTCCGGATCGGCCCGGCGTACGACCCGTCGTCGCAGCTCGGCCCGCTCGTGACCGCCGCGCACCGCCAGTCGGTCGTGGACTGGATCGAGACGGGCGTGAAGGAAGGCGCGCAGCTCGTGCTCGACGGCCGCGGGACCGCGGTGCCCGGCTTCGAGGGCGGCTTCTACCTCGGCCCGACGATCCTCGACCACGTGACGCCCGGCATGACCGTCGGCGACAAGGAGATCTTCGGGCCCGTCGTGTGCGTCAAGCGCGTGAAGGACTTCGAGGAGGGCCTCGCGCTCATGAACGCCAACGAATTCGCGAACGGCTCCGTGATCTACACCCAGAGCGGCTACTACGCCCGCGAGTTCACGCGCCGCACGCACGGCGGAATGGTCGGCGTCAACGTCGGCATCCCCGTCCCCGTCGGCATCTTCCCCTTCACCGGCCACAAGCGCTCGTTCTTCGGCGACCTGCACGCGCTCGGCAAGGACGGCCTCCGCTTCTTCACGGAGACCAAGGCCGTCACGAGCACGTGGTTCGACGAGGAGGAGAAGCGGAAGACCCGGGTCGACACCTGGGACGGCTCCGTCGGCGGCTGACGAGGAGGACCCCATGGACCGGAAGGAGAACTGGCTCCGCGCGATCCGCAACGACCGTCCTTCCTGGCTTCCCGAGCCGTGGGAACCGTTCTGGGGAGCGGGCGGACCGCTGCCGTTCTTCTTCTTCGACCCGCTGTCCCGGAGCTTCCGGCCGTTCCCGACGCCGAAGGACACCCCGTTCCGCGACGCCTGGGGCGTGACCTGGCTCCTGCTGGAGGGCTCGCCCGGGGCGGTCCCGCTCGTCACCGACGAGAACAAGGTGATCCGGGACATCGCCCGCTGGGAGGACGACGTCCGCTTCCCGACGCTGGACGGCATCGACTGGACGGAGGCGGACGCCACCCTCGCGGCCATCGACCGCTCCGAGACCCTGGTCATGCCGATGGTCACGGGCGGGATCTTCGAGACCTCCCACAACCTGATGGGCTTCGAGGACTGCCTGGCCGCGATGCTCCTCGAGCCCGAAGCGATGGGCCGCCTGTACGCCGCCCTCGCGGACTGGAAGATCCGCATGATCGAGCAGGTCATGGACCATCTCCGGCCCGAGGTCGTCCACTACCACGACGACTGGGGCGGCAAGGACCGCCTCTTCATGGCGCCGGAGGTCTGGCGGACGCTCCTCCGCCCGCACCACCAGCGCATCGTGGACGCCGTGAAGCGGCGGGGCGCGCTCTTCATGCACCATGCGGACTGCGTCTGCGCGCCGATCGCCGGGGACATGGCCGACATGGGCATCGACATCTGGCAGGGCGTGATCCCGCAGAACGACATCCCCGCGATCCAGCGCCGCATCGGGACCCGGATGGCCCTCATGGGCGGCATCGACGCGCAGGTGATCGACCGTCCGGACGCCGACGAGGAGACGATCCGCGCCGAAGTGCGCCGCTGCATCGACGCCTACGTCCCGCACGGCGCCTTCCTGCCCTGCATCCCGAACATCGCGGCGATCTTCCCGCACGTCGAGCGCATCTACCGCGACGAGATCCGGGTCTACGGCGCGAAGAAGCGGTAGGAGGGAAGACCCCGCCTCTCCTCGATGCCCCCTTCCCGGTCGCCGGGGAGGGGGCATTGACTTGCCCGGCGGAGAGTCGTATATATAATTCGTAAACTTAGTTAAATAAATCGAGCCCCGCGATTCCGACGCCCCGTCCCCATCCTCCCAGGGAGGCCGCATGCTCCAGCGCGACATCCGGAACATGAACCGTCGCCTGATCTTCGACCTGTTCCGCACGCACGGCGAGCTGACGCGCGTCGACGTGGC
>CAIXGU010000070.1 GCA_903919045.1 uncultured Eubacteriales bacterium
AGGCGCCCGACGTTGAGGACCATGTCCACCTCGCGCGCGCCGTCCGCGACGGCCTGCCGCACCTCGGCGACCTTCGCCGCCGTCGACGTCGTCCCGTGCGGGAAGCCGATCACGGTGCACACGAGCGTGTCGCTGCCCGCGAGCGCCTCCGCGGCGACCGGCACGTCGGACGGCCGGCAGCATACGGACATGATCCCGAGCCGGCGGCCCATCGCGCACGCGCCGCGCACCTCGTCGAGCGTCGCCTCCGGCTTCAGGACCGCGTGGTCGATGGTGCGGGCGATGTCCCGCGTCGTGATCCGTCCCATGGTCTTGGCCTCCCTCTTCCCTTCCGCTTCCGGCCGCGTCTCAGGTCTCCCGCAGGAGATTCGCCTGGCGGGCCATCAGCCGCTTCGTGCCGGCGCCGTCGAACTCGATCACGAGGATCGCGTCGCCCGCGACGGGCTCCTTCTGCTTCACGGTGCCCGGGCCGAACCGCGCGTGCAGGACGCGGGCGCCCTTCTCGATCTCGTCCGCCCCGAGCGCGCCCGGGACCTTCGCCGCCACGGGCGGCGGCGCGGCGGGCTTCGAGGGCGCGAACGCCCGCACGCCCGGCCCCGGCATCGGCGCCGCAGGCCGTCCGAAGCCCGCGCCCGACCCTCCGCCTGCGCCGGACGGCGCTCCGTAGGCGGTCCCCGGCGACCGCTCGTAGCGGACGCGGTCCGGGTCGCGCCAGGGCGCCGGCCCCGACCGCTCGAACAGCAGGCTGCGCCGACGCGCGCCGGGCTCCACGACCTCCAGCATCTCCTCCGGGATCTCGCGCACGAAGCGCGACGGCATCGCCCCGCGCGTCTGCCCGTACATCAGGCGCGACTTCGCGGCGCTCACGTAGAGCGTCTCCTTCGCCCGGGTGATCGCCACGTACATCAGGCGGCGCTCCTCCTCGAGCTCGTCCTCGGAATCGATCGCCCGGAAGCCCGGGAACAGCCCCTCCTCGGCGCCGACCAGGAACACGGTGCGGAACTCGAGCCCCTTCGCGCTGTGGACGGTCATCAGGCGGACGAAGTCCTTCGTCTCGTCCATCGCGTCCGTGTCGGAGTACAGCGCCACCTGCTCCAGGAAGCCGAGCAGCATCCCCGCGAGGTCCGCCGGCGGCGGGTCCCGGTCGTCGGCGTGCAGCCCTTCCGGCAGCCCGCGCTCCAGCGCGGCGCGCTTCTCCTCGACCGCCCGCTCGTACAGGACGGCCGACGACAGCAGCTCCTTCAGGTTCTCGAGGCGGTCGCGGCCTTCCTCGTCGTTCTGGTCCACGAGCTCCTGGATCTGCCCCGACTCGTTCTGCACGCTCTCGATGAAGTCGGAGAGCCCGGCCGCGTTCCCGGCGAGGCGCTCCCGGAAGCGGAGGATCAGCCCGCGGAACGCTCCGAGCCGGCCCGCCGCGCGGGAGAGCGTCGGCTCCTCGGACGCGCAGGCGCACGCGTCGAGCCGCGAAAGCCCCCGCGAACCCGCCGCCTGGACGAGCGCCGACAGCGTCGCGTCGCCGATGCCGCGCCGCGGCACGTTCACGATGCGCTCGAAGGCGACGTCGGCGTTCCCGTTGGCGATCAGGTTCAGGTAGGCGATGCAGTCCTTGACCTCGCGACGGTCGTAGAACCGGGTGCCGCCGTAGATCCGGTAGGGGATCCGGGCGTTGTTCAGCGCTTCCTCGAAGTTGCGGGACAGGGCGTTCAAGCGGTAGAGGATCGCGATCTCCCGGTATTCCTGCCGCGCGGCCCCCGCCCGGTGCGTCAGCTCCTGGATCCGGTCCGCGACGCCGAACGCCTCGGCCTCCTGGTCGGCCGGCAGCATCAGGACGACCTTCTCGCCCTCTCCGACGTCGGTCCACAGCTTCTTCGCCTTGCGGCCCCGGTTGTGGGCGATCACGTGGTTCGCCGCGTCGAGGATCGCCCGCGTCGAGCGGTAGTTCTGCTCGAGCTTGATCACGGCGCACGACGGGAAGTCCTTCTCGAAGTCGAGGATGTTGCGGACCGTCGCGCCGCGGAAGGCGTAGATCGACTGGTCGTCGTCGCCGACCACGCAGAGGTTCCCGTGCTTCGCCGACAGCATCCGGACGATCAGGTACTGCACGCGGTTCGTGTCCTGGTACTCGTCGACGAGCACGTGGCGGAAGCGGTCCTGGTAGGTCGAAAGGACGTCCGGGAACCGCTCGAAGAGCTCGACCGCGTAGAGCAGGATGTCGTCGAAGTCGAGCGTCCCGCTCCGGCGCAGCCGGGCCTGGTATTCGCGGTAGACCGCGGCGATCTTCTGCTGGCGCCAGTCGCCGCCGGCGAGCGCCTCGAACTCCTCGACGCCCTGCAGATCGTTCTTCGCGCGGCTGATCGCGGCGTGCACGGAGCGGACCTGGAACTGCTTCTCGTCGAGCCCGAGGTCGGCGATGCAGGCGCGGACGGTGCGGTGCTGGTCGTCGGTATCGACGACCGTGAAGCTCCGGTCGAAGCCGAGCCGGTCGATGTGGCGCCGCAGGATCCGCATCATCATCGCGTGGAACGTGCCGACCCACATGTAGCCGGAGACCGGCCCCACGAGCGCGTCGACGCGCGTGCGCATCTCGTCGGCGGCCTTGTTCGTGAACGTGATCGCGAGGATCGCGGACGCCGGCACGCCGCGCACGCGGACGAGATAGGCGATCCGATGCGTGATCGCGCGGGTCTTGCCCGACCCCGCGCCCGCGAGGATCAGCAGCGGCCCGCTCTCGTGGAGGACCGCCTTCCGCTGTTCCGGATTGAGTCCCGCGGTCAGTTCCTCGGCCGTCGTCGCGGGCGGGCGCGGTGCGCCCTCCGTCCGGCGTCCCGCGTCGCCGCCGCCATGCACCAGATCGTACAGGTCCATCGTTCCGCTCGTTCCTCCGAAAGGGGATCGGACGCCCTTCGAGGGGCCGTCCGGCGGGGGGTTCCGCCGCCCCTCCACTCTATCACAACGCCCCGTGCGGAGGGCGTGCGAAGGGCCGGCCCTCCCGGACCGGCCCTCCCTCGGGACCGGAGCGGCGCCGCCGTCAGGCGGGCACGATCACCCCGTAGTTCCCGTCCTTGCGCTTGTATACGACGCAGGTCTTGTCGGTCTCGGCGTCGTTGAAGAGAAGGAAGCTGTGGCCCAGCATCTCCATCTGGAGGACGGCCTCCTCGGCGTCCATCGGCTGGAGCTCGAACGACTTGCGGCGGATGATCCGGCCTTCGAGGGTCTCGGTCGTCTCCGGCGTCGCCTTCAGCATCTCCTTCATGTACGCGTAGTCGTGGATCCGCTTCTCGAAGCGGGTCTTGTTCTTGCGGATCTGCCCCTCGATCACCTCCACGGCGAGGTCCAGCGCGCTGAAGACGTCGTCGGCCTCGCATTCGGCCCGATAGAGATGCCGCTGCACCTTGATCGTCACGTCGATCCGCTTCATCTCCCTCTCCTCGCGGACCGTCACGTGCGTCGAGGCGTCCTTCCCGAAATACCGGTCGAACCGGCCCAGCTTCTCCGCGATCCTCTTCTGCAGCTGCTCTCCGACCTTGAAGTCCTTTCCGCTGAACGACACGTTCATGTGACGCCACCTTCCTGATCCATCGATGGAATCGGCCGCATCCGGAAGGGTCCCGCCCCCTTCCCGTACCTCGATTATACGCCTCGCCGCCCGCGCGCCTGTTGCGCGGGCAACAAAACTCTGTGAACGAATTGTGATGGGATCAGGCCGCCGTCGGCTTCGGAGGCTTCCGGTCGCCCATCGCGACGCGCAGCGCCTTCGTGATCGCGGTGCCGACGACGAGGACGACCCCCGCCTCGATGGCCGCGTTGAACGTGACGAGGACGCCGAGGATCGCCCAGATGCTCTCGCCGAACTGGCGCAGGTACGAGGAGCTTCCGAAGAACCAGACGAGCGCGCCGACGAAGAGCACCGTGTTGAGCAGGGCGCCGCTGACCGACGCCACCGCGAAGGAAGCGATCCGGGTCCTGTCGACCTTCGCGAGCGCCGTGAAGATCAGGCCGACGAGCCAGCCCATCAGGATGCGCGGGACGAAGCACATCACGGCCGTCAGGAACGGATCGATCCCGAACAGCGTCGTGCCGAAGACGTCCATCCCGAAGCACTGCACGAAGCTCGTGAGACCGAAGACGAAGCCGAGGACCGCGCCGCAGGCGGGGCCGACGACCACGGCGCCGATGACGACGGGCAGGGTCAGGAAGGTGATGGAGACCACGCCGTACTTGAAGTAGCCGAGGGGCGTGAAGGCCATGACGAGGAGGATCGCGGCGAGGATCGCGGTCTGCACCATCCACAGGATCCGCTTCCGGTTCATCGTCTTCTGCGGGGTCGGAGAGGTTCCCGGGCTCGGGGCGGGGGTCGGGCTGGATTCGTTCATGGCGGATCTCCTTTCGCTGTCGCCTCGCGTCCGCGAGTGCAACGCTCCATGGGTCCACGAAGGCGCGGGACGCGCCTCGGTGCCGGGATTCAGGCCGGACCCTCGCGGGTCCGCGGGCGGGCGTTCAGGTCGTGGATGCGCTTCAGGCCCAGCAGGGAGAGCTCGGGCACGAGGCGGATCCCGTTGCGCGGGTCGCAGTGGGGGACGATGCTCTCCGCCCATTCGCCGGTCGCGAGCAGGGTCGTCTGGGACGGCGCGTCGGCGCCCCACTCCTCCCGGGCCCGGGCGACGAGACCGTCGGCCAGGGCCGCGTGGCCGTAGACGGTGCCGCTCGCCATGGCGTCGATCGTATTCCGGCCGAAGAGCGACCGGGGCGGCTCCAGGCCGATCCGCGGGAGCTCCGCGGCCTTCGCGGACAGGGCGTCGAGGGAGGTGCGGACGCCGGGGGCGATCGCGACGCCGGTGAAGAGGCCGTGCACGTCGATGCCGGCGAGGGTGGTCGCGGTCCCGAAGTCGAGGACGAGGACGGGCGGCGACGCGATCGTGAGCGCGCCGACGGCGTTCGCGACGAGGTCGGCGCCGACCTGCGTGGCGACGTCGGTGCGGATGTCGAGGCCGGTCTTCACGCCCGGGCCGACCACGAGCGGCTTCACGCCGAAGCGGCGGGCGATCGCCGCGCCGACCGTGGCGGTCAGCGGGCGGACGACGGACGAGAGGACCGCCGCGTCGATCCGCGCCGGGTCGATGCCGTGCAGGGCGAGGATCCCGGCGAAGATGACTTCGTATTCATCGGCGCTGCGGTCCGCGCGGGCCGCGACGCGGGCGTCGACCGCCACGCGGTCGCCGTCGAGGACGCCCAGCTGGATCGAGGAATTCTCCACGCAGCACGCGAACAGCATCGGCCTCGCCTATCCCTTCTCCAGCGCCCGGAACGGGTGCGGCAGGATCTCCTCCGTCGGATGCCGCTCGTACGAGCCGTCGGCGGCGACGAGGAGGTAGACGAAATCGGGGCGCGCGAACTCGACGAGCACCTGGCGGCAGATGCCGCAGGGCACGCACGGCGCCGCGTCGTAGGAGGCGATCGCGATCGCGGCGAACGACCGGCGGCCCTCGGAGACCGCCTTGAAGACGGCGGTCCGCTCGGCGCAGTTCGTCGCGCCGAAGGAGGCGTTCTCGACGTTGCAGCCGGTGAAGACGCTGCCGTCGTCCGCGAGGAGCGCCGCGCCCACGCGGAAGCCCGAGTAGGGCGCGTAGGCGGCGTCGCGGGCCGCGAGGGCCTGCGCGACGAGGTCGCGTTCGCGGGTCGGGTCGATCGCCATGCGCAGCGCCTCCTTCCTCCTTCATGGTATCACAGGCCGCCGCGGCCCGATATGCGCACGTTGCACGAAGACCGTTCGCGGGCGGGAACGACGAAGGGCCGTCCCGCGCGGTGCGGGACGGCCCCTCTTCTCTTGTCCGGGAAGGCGGACCCTAGAGCCTGCCGTCCTTCTTGGCCATGTACTTGACGAGGTCGACGACGCGGTTGCTGTAGCCCCACTCGTTGTCGTACCAGGACACGACCTTGAAGAAGCGCTTCTCGCCCTTCAGGTTGTTCTGGAGCGTCGCGAGGGAGTCGTAGATGCTCGAGCGGGCGTCGTGGATGAAGTCGGTGGAGACGAGCTCCTCGTCGGTCACGCCGAGGATGTCCTTCAGGTAGGTCTGGGAGGCCTTCTTGAGCAGGCCGTCGATCTCCTCGATCGAGGTCTCGCGCTCGGAGCGGAAGGTCAGGTCGACGACGGAGACGTCCGGGGTCGGCACGCGGAAGGACATGCCGGTGAGCTTGCCCTTGGTCGCCGGGAGGCACTCGCCGACGGCCTTGGCGGCGCCGGTGGTGGACGGGATGATGTTGATCGCCGCCGCGCGGCCGCCGCGCCAGTCCTTCTTGGACGGGCCGTCGACGGTCTTCTGCGTCGCGGTGTAGGAGTGGATCGTGGTCATGAGGCCGGTCTCGACGCCGATGCCTTCCTTGAGGAGGACGTGGACGAGCGGGGCCAGGCAGTTCGTGGTGCAGGACGCGTTGGAGACGATGCTGTGCTTCGCCGGGTCGTAGTCGGTCTCGTTGACGCCGATCACGAGGGTCTTGACGTCGCCCTTGCCGGGAGCGGAGATGATGACCTTCTTCGCGCCCGCGGCGAGGTGGCCGGAGGCCTTCTCGGAGTCGGTGAACAGGCCGGTGGACTCGATGACGTACTCGACGCCGTACTTCGCCCACGGCAGGTCGGCCGGGCTCTTCTGGGCCATCACGCAGTGGATGCGGTGGCCGTTGACGACGAGCACGTCGTTCTCGGCGACGTCGGGGGCGCTCTTCTCGGTGGAGACGGCGTGCTTGAACTTGCCCTGGACGGAGTCGTACTTCATCTGGTACGCGAAGTAGTCCGCCTCGGTGGACACGTCGACGACCGCGACGACGTCGAGCACCGTGCCGAGCAGGCCCTGGTCGCAGATCGCCTGGAAGACCATGCGTCCGATGCGGCCGAATCCGTTGATGCCGACCTTGATTGCCATGATCGAACCTCCTATCGTTCCCTGCGCCCCTTCATGAAGCGCTTCCTCTTCGGGCACATCGATTGTACGGCATCCGCGGCCTCCTTGACAATGCGCCCGCCCTCGTGCGATTCCATGAATCGCGCCCCGGCGCAGGCCGCCCGGCATGGTCGAAACGACGCGCAGGCGGCGCCGGAGGCCCGTCCGCGACCTTCCGCGGCGCCGTTGACTCCCTCCCGTCCGGGTGGTAGTATCCTTTCGCGGCATGCGCGCCCTCGTGGAGAGGTGGCCGAGTGGTCGAAGACGCATGACTGGAAATCATGTGACGGTTTGCGCCGTCCGTGGGTTCGAATCCCACCCTCTCCGCCAGGAAGGCCCGGGCACCGCGAGGTTCCCGGGCCTTCTTCGTCGTCCGCAGGCGCCGCGTCCGTGTCCTTTACGCGAAGTAAACGAAGCCGCCGCCGAAGCCCGGCGCGGCGAGCCAGGCCGCGAGGTCCACCCGGGCCGGCTTCGCATTGTTGTAGATGCCCCCCGTGAGCGTCCCCGCGTCCGCGTCGTAGGCGAAGGACACGAGCGTGACCCAGTGCCAGGGCTCGAGGTTCTCGACGTCGCCGTGGGAGCGGATCAGGAAGGCGACGGGCGAGTCGGCGTCCATCGCGTCCGCGAGGAAGGCGGCCAGGGTCGGCAGGTCCGGTCGCTGGCGCCGGCTCCGCGGTACCTCGAGGGCATTGCAGGCGAGGGACTCGCGGATGGCCCGGAGATAGCTGCGCACGCCGCCGCAGAAGTGCCGGAGCGTGGAGACGCCGCGCATGTTGGGCGTGACGTGGCTCCAGACGGTGTCCATCAGCGCGCGGTAGGTGTCGGGGTCCCGGACCTCGACGGGCAGCGAGATCCGGCCGCCCTTCGCGTGGTACAGGAGCAGGTTCGACGCCACGGTCGGGCCGCAGCCGGCCATCCGTTGGAAGTACCCGCAGTACCATTCCTGGTCGCCGCCGTAGCGGACGACCCCGTCCGGCGATGCGACCTGGATGCGCTCGGGGCTGGAGAGACCGGTCTCGTGCATGGACATGGGGCTCCTCCGTACGCGACGCGTCCCGCACTTCCGAGGATAGGCCCCGCGGGGTCCGGATGCAAGGTCCGCCGGAGGTTGCGCGCGGGGGCCCCCCTCGCTATACTTTGTGTGCGCATCGGGAGACCGCGAGGGATGCGCGTCCGTCGACACGCGGGAGGATCCGGGCGCCCGGGGAATCGGGGCGCAGGGAGGCTTTCATGGCACGGGCGCTGATCATCGGCGCGGGCGGCGTCGCGAACGTCGTGGTCCACAAGTGCTGCCAGCATCCGGACGTCTTCGAGGACCTCATGATCGCCAGCCGCACGCTATCGAAGTGCGATGCGATCAAGGCGAGCGTCAAGGGCACGAAGACGCGCATCCGCACGGCGCAGGTCGACGCGGACAAGGCAGACGAGGTCGTCGAGCTGATGCGCCGCTTCAAGCCCGACATCCTGATCAACGTCGCCCTCCCCTACCAGGACCTGTCGCTCATGGAGGCCTGCCTCGCCGCGGGCGTCCACTACCTCGATACGGCCAACTACGAACCGCCCGAGGTCGCGCACTTCGAGTACAAATGGCAGTGGGCCTACCGCGAGAAGTTCCGCAAGGCCGGCCTGACCGCCGTCCTCGGCTGCGGCTTCGACCCCGGCGTGACGGGCGTCTTCAGCGCGTACGCCCTGAAGCATCATTTCGACCGCATCGAGACGCTCGACATCCTCGATGCGAACGGCGGCGACCACGGCCTCCCCTTCGCGACGAACTTCAATCCCGAGATCAACATCCGCGAGATCACCGCGAAGGGCCGCTACTTCGAGGACGGCGCGTGGATCGAGACCGAGCCGCTCGCGGTGAAGCGGAAGTACGACTTCGCGCAGATCGGCGTGAAGGACATGTACCTCCTGCACCACGAGGAGCTCGAGTCGCTCGCGCAGAACCTGCCGGGGATCCGCCGGATCCGCTTCTGGATGACCTTCTCGGAGAAGTACATCACGCACCTGCGCGTGCTCGAGAACGTCGGGATGACCTCGATCGTGCCGATCGACTACCGCGGACAGAAGATCGAGCCGCTGCAGTTCCTGAAGGCGGTCCTTCCCGACCCTGCGTCGCTCGGGCCGCGCACGAAGGGCAAGACGAACATCGGCTGCATCTTCACCGGGACGAAGGGCGGCAAGAAGAGGAAATACTACGTCTACAACGTCTGCGACCACCAGGAGTGCTACGCCGAGGTCGGCTCGCAGGCGATCTCCTACACGACCGGCGTGCCGGCGATGATCGGCGCGATGATGGTCCTGAAGGGGCTGTGGCGGAAGCCCGGCGTCTACAACGTCGAGGAATTCGACCCCGACCCGTTCATGGAGCAGCTGAACCTCTGCGGCCTGCCGTGGGTGGAGGACTCCAAGCCCACGATGGTCGACTGACGGCGCCGGGATGGCCCGCGCCTTCCGCTTCGGCCTGCCGTTCGACGCCGACGCGCTGCCGACCCCCTGCTACGTGATCGACGAGGACCTGCTGGCGCGCAACCTCGCCGTCCTGGGCGGCGTGCAGGAGCGGACGGGCGCGCGCATCCTGCTCGCGCTGAAGGGCTATTCCGCCTTCCCCACGTTCGCGCAGGTCGGGCGCACGCTCGCGGGCGTCACCGCCTCCTCCCTGCACGAGGCGCGGCTCGGCCGCGAGGAGATGGGCCGGGAGGTCCATGTCTACGCGCCTGCGTACGTCGACGAGGACTTCGACGAGCTCCTCTCCTACGCGGACCACGTCGTGTTCAACTCGTTCTCCCAGCGCGACCGGTTCCTGCCGCGGATCGAGGCGGCGCGCGCGGCGGGGCGGCGGATCGAGGTCGGGCTGCGCGTCAACCCCGGGTACTCCGAGGTCGCGACCCCGCTGTACGACCCCTGCGCGCCGAACTCCCGCCTCGGCATCCCGCGCGCGTCCTTCGAGCCCGGGCGGCTCGGCGGCGTCGACGGCCTGCATTTCCACGCGATGTGCGAGCAGGGCTCCGACACGCTGGAGCGCGTGGCGGCGTCGTTCGAGCGCCTGTACGGGGAGTTCTTCCGCGGAATGGAGTGGCTCAACCTCGGCGGCGGGCACCACGTCACGCGCGCCGACTACGACGTCCCGCGCCTCGAGCGGGTCGTGAAGGGCCTGCAGGACCGGTACGGCGTGCAGGTCTACCTCGAGCCCGGCGAGGCGATCGCCCTGAACGCGGGCTATCTCGTGGCGCGCGTGCTCGACACGATGCGCAACGGAATGGACCTCGCGATCCTCGACGCGTCGGCGGCGTGCCACATGCCGGACGTGCTCGAGATGCCCTACCGTCCCGGGATCCTCGGCGCCGGCGCGCCCGGCGAGAAACCCCACGTCTTCCGGCTCGGCGGGCCCACGTGCCTCGCGGGCGACGTCGTGGGCGACTATGCGTTCGACGCGCCGCTCGCGGTCGGCGACCGGCTCGTGTTCACGGACATGGCCCACTACACCATGGTCAAGAACAACACGTTCAACGGCGTGAACCTGCCGTCGATCGCGCTGTGGAGCGCGGAGAAGGGCCTGCGCGTCGTGCGCCGCTTCGGATACGAGGATTACCGCACGCGGCTGGGCTAGCCAAGCGGCCCCGCAGGCTTCCGAGCCGCTAGGGGTCCGTCCACCCCTTCTTCCACCGCTGCAGCTTCAGCATCGTCGCGAAGTGGCGCCGCTTCCGGGGGGTCTCCTCCGACTGCAGCCGCTCCGCCATCTTCCGCCACGCCGCGTCGATCGGCGCCGTCTTCGCGCCCAGCTCCTCCGGGCTCTCGGGCGCGTGCAGATGCGTCGAATGCGCCCCGCCCTCCCGCACCGCGGCGGCGAGCGCCTCCGGGTGGTTCATGAGCGGGCAGCCCCGCAGCGGGTTCGCGTCGAACGGCTGCGCCTTCCGGAAGCGCCGGAAGAACGGCGAGCGGAGCGCCTCGACGAGCGTCTTCTCCCGGATGTTCGAGTCGGAGTAGTGGCAGAACGCGCAGGGCTCGACGTCGCCGCGCGCGTTGACGTGCACGAACCCGATGCCGGCGGCCGCGCAGCCGTGCACGAGGTGCCCGTTGTTCCAGAAGTCGACCAGCACGAAGCCGTGCCGCTCCGCGTAGGCGTCGACGCGCCGCTTCACTTCGGCGCGCTGCTCCGGCGACAGCACGAGCGACGGGTCCGCGTCCTTCCCGACCGGCACGTACTGGAACATCCAGCCGAACCAGGCGCCCTTCTCCCGCAGGAAGTCGAGGTACGCGTCGCTCGAGACGACGTCCCAGTTCCTCGCGTGGTAGCAGATCGAGAACGCGAAGCCGATCCCGCGCTCCCGGAGCAGGTCCATCGCCGCGAGCACCCGGTCGTAGGCGCCCGGGCCGCGCCGGAAATCGGTCTCCTCGCGCCAGCCCTCGATGCTGAGATACAGGTTCACGTTGCCCAGCCGCGCGATCGCGTCCGCGAAGTCCGCGTCCACCCGCGTGCCGTTCGTGAAGATCCCGTAGATCATCCGCCGGTGCTTCGCGAAGAGCCGCAGGAGGTCGTCCTTCCGCATCAGGGGCTCGCCGCCGCTCAGGTTGCAGTACATGATCCCGAGACGCCGCGCCTGCGCGAACAGCGAGTCCAGCTCCTCATAGGAAAGCTCGTCGGTCCGCCCGTAGTCCGCCGCCCAGCAGCCCGTGCAATGCAGGTCGCAGCGGCTCGTCGGGTCGACCAGCAGCAGCCGCGGCACGTAGCACCGCAGGAGGACGCCGCGGACCATCTCGCGGAGCGCGATGCCCTTCCCGAGCAGGAGGTGGTCCCACGCCGATCGCGCGAAGAAGAACCGCCGGCTCTGCTGGACGTTGTACTTGTGATGCGGGAAAGGAGGGATGCGCTCCCTCCTCCCCGAGACCGTCATGCGGGCCATCGGTCCTCCCGGCGCGGGCGCGCGTCGCGCGGCGCCGACCTTCCGAGCGGGCGGCCTAGCTCTTCTCGGTCACCGTGACCTTCGTCGGCATGTAGCCCGAGAACGCGAACTCGCCGTCCACGACGCCGAGGAAGTGGATCTGCAGGTCGGGGATCATCTCGTAGATGCGCCCCGCGACGTCGTAGATCTCCTGGCGCGTCGAATCTTCCAGCGGGCCGCCGTTGACCTGCTCGATGATCGGGCGCAGCGGGACCGGCCCGACGTTGAACACGGACAGCGGCTCGTCCATCACCACCTGGTTCTCGACGATCGTCGGCGATCCGCGGGTCGAGAGCGTGAACGTGCCGGGCAGGAACTTCATCACCGCGTCGGGGATCGAGCCGACGAGGTCCGGGATGATCTCCTTCTTGATCTTCGCGAAGTCGACCTTGAAGTCGCCGCTGACGCTGCCGTCCTCGTTGATCTTCAGCTTCACCTTGTCGAACCAGCTCATGTTCGGGGCGATCAGGTTGCAGAAGGCGTTGGCCTCGCCCTCCGTCAGCGAGAACGAGCGCTCCTCGTAGTCGGAGAAGACGAACTCGTAGTCCTCGATGTAGACCTTCTGGCCCTTGTGGGCCTTGATCCACGCCGCGTAGGCGGCTTCGTCCCTCCCCTCGAAGTCGATCGTGAGGCCGATCTTGTCCATCGCCGACTGGAAGTCCTTCGAGGAGTAGCCCGGAGCGATGAACCAGCCGTTGAGGACCGCGATCACGGCGCCGACGGCGAGCGCGACGAGGAGCAGGACCACGAGGAAGGCGATCAGGCAGCCGTGCTTCTTCTTCTTCGGGAGCGGCGGCGCGTACGCCGGCTGGGCGTAGACGGGCGGCGGGGCGTACTGGGGCTGCGGAGGCGGGGCGTACTGGGGCTGTGGAGGCGGTGCGGGCTGCGCGGCGGCCGCGCTCCCGGTCTTCGCCCCGCAGTGGCCGCAGAAGGTGGCGGTATCGTCGATCTTCGCGCCGCAGTTCATGCAGAACATCGGTTCATCCCCCTTCGAACCTTGCTGTATGCGGTTGTCCGTTCGCGTCTAGGATATCACACCGCAGGGGAATCGGAACCGTCCGGAACCGGTATCGCCGGCGCCG
Source organism: uncultured Eubacteriales bacterium (assembly GCA_903919045.1). Taxonomy (GTDB): domain Bacteria; phylum Bacillota; class Clostridia; order Saccharofermentanales; family UBA5734; genus CAILLO01. Next base: position 12,961 of record CAIXGU010000070.1, read on the forward strand.
GCAGCTCCGCGGCGGTCCCGGGTGCGGGAGCGGTCGCGTTCCCGTTCTCCTCGGCCGCGCCGAACTGGCCGCTGTAGAGGTTCCAGTAGAAGCCGCGCGCCGCCATGAGGGAGCGGTGCGTGCCCCGCTCGAGGACGCGGCCGTCGTCGATGACGAGGATCTCGTCGGCGTCGCGGATCGTCGAGAGCCGGTGCGCCACGATGAAGCTCGTGCGACCCTTGCGCAGGTGCACCATCGCCTGCTGCAGGACCATCTCCGTGCGCGTGTCCACGCTGCTCGTCGCCTCGTCGAGCACGAGCACGGCCGGGTCCGCGAGCACGGCCCGGGCGATCGACAGCAGCTGCCGCTGCCCCTCCGAGAAGCCTTCTCCGGCCTCCCCGAGCTCGGTGCCGTAGCCGAGGGGCAGGCGCCGGATGAAGGCGTCCGCGCCGACGCGCGCGGCGGCGGCCTCGACCTCCGCGTCGGTGGCGGTGAGGCGGCCGTAGCGGATGTTCTCGCGCACGGTGCCGCTGAACAGGTGCGTGTCCTGGAGGACCATGGCGAACGCGTCGCGCAGGCTCTCGCGCGTCCAGTCGCGCAGGTCGCGCCCGTCGAGGCGGATCGACCCGCGGTCGGGGTCGTAGAAGCGCACGAGAAGGTTCGCGAGGGTCGTCTTGCCGGCGCCCGTCGGCCCGACCAGCGCGACGGTGCGGCCCGGCGGCGCCGAGAGCGAGATGTCCCGCAGCACGGGCACGTCGGGGCGGTAGCCGAACGTCACGTCCTCGAAGACGACGTCGCCGCGCGGCGCGGCGAGGCGCTCTGCGCCGGTCCGGTCCTGCGCCTCCGGCTTCTCGTCCATGTAGTCGAAGACCCGCTCGGCGCTGGCCTGCGCCGATTGGATCGAGCTGTACAGGTTCGCGATCTCGTTGATCGGGCGCGTGAACTGGCGCGTATACGTGAGGAAGCTCGCGACGACGCCGACCGTGACGGCGCCCGACTCGGCGAGCAGGCCGCCGGCCGTCGCGACGACGACGAAGCCGAGGTTCGTGACGACGTTGAGCATGGGCATCACGAGGCCCGAGAGCACCTGCGCCTTCCGGCCGGCTTCGCGGAGCTGCGCGTTGACGGCGTCGAAGCGGCCGATGATCCGCGCCTCCTGGCCGAACGCCTTGACGACGACCTGCCCCGACAGCGCCTCCTCGACCTGGCCGTTCAGCTCCGCGAGCAGCCGCTGCTGGTCCTTGAAGAGCCGGCGGGCGGGCTTCGACACGGCCCGGGTGAAGATCAGGGTGATCGGGAGCGTCGCGACCGCGAACGCCGTCATGAGGGGCGACAGGGTCAGCATGAAGGCGAACGAGCCGAGGACGAGGAGGACGCTCGAGAACAGCTGCGTGGTCGAGGACGACAGCATGCCGCTCACGTTGTCGACGTCGTTCGACAGGCGGCTCATCATCTCGCCATGGGTCCGGGCGTCGAAGAACGACAGCGGCAGGCGCTGGACGTCGTCGAAGAGGGCGCGGCGCAGGCTCATCACGACGCGCTGGGCGACGCCGGCGATGCTCCATTCCTGCACCCACGACAGCAGGGCGCCGGCCGCGTAGGCGCCGGCCAGGACCATCAGGATGCGCACGAGGCGCGGGAAGTCGACCCCGCCGGCCGCGGCCATGGCGTCGACCGCGCGGCCGATCAGCATCGGGCCGGCCAGGGCGGCCGCGGAGCCGGCGGTCGCCACGGCGAAGATGCCGACGAGCTTCCAGCGCTCCCTGCCGCAGACCGCCCACAGGCGCCGCACCGAGCCCCAGAGGTCGCGCGGCTTCTGGTCGGACATGAACCGGCCGTGGCCGCCGCCCGGTCCGCGCCCGGGGACGCCCATCCCCGGCATCGGCGGGACTACGCCCCTTCCGCCCGCTCCCGGCCCGCCCATCAGACGGCCTCCCGGCCGGCGACGTCGAGGCCGACCTGAGAGCGGTAGATCTCCCGGTAGATGTCGCAGGTGCGGAGCAGCTCCGCGTGCGTGCCCTGCTGGACGAGCCGGCCCTCGTCGAGGACGAGGATCGTGTCGGCCTCCATGACGGTGTGGATGCGCTGGGCCACGAGCAGCACGGTCATCCCGGCGCATTCGGCGCGCAGGGCCGCGCGCAGGCGTCGCTCGGTCTCGAAGTCCACGGCGCTGGTGCTGTCGTCGAGGATGAGGACGGACGGACGGCGCAGCAGGGCGCGGGCGATGCTGAGCCGCTGCTTCTGCCCGCCCGACAGGTTCACGCCGCCCTGGCCGATGCGGGTCGACAGCCCCTCGGGCATGCGTCCGACGAAGTCGGCGGCCTGCGCCACCGCGAGCGCGCGGGAGATCTCCTCGTCGGTCGCGTCCGCGTCGCCCCACAGCAGGTTCTCGCGCAGCGAGCCGGTGAAAAGGACGGAGTGCTGCGGGACGATCGCCACCCGCCGGCGCAGCTCGTCGGACGCGAATTCCCGCACGTCCTGGCCGTCGACCCGGACGGAGCCCGCCGTCGCGTCGTGGAAGCGCTGGACGAGCTGGACGAGCGTGGATTTCCCGGAGCCGGTCGCCCCGATCACGGCGCACGTGAGTCCCGCCGGGACCTCGAAGGCGATGCCGGAGAGCGCCGGCGCCGAGGCGCCCGCGTACGCGAAGTCCACGCCTTCCATCGCCACCGCGCCGGTCCGCTCCGGCGCCTTCGGGACCGCGGGCTCCTTCATCCCCTCGGGCTCCGCGAACACCTCGCCGATGCGCGTGAGCGACGTCCGGGCGCGGACGAACACCGTGAAGATCATGGAGAGCATGCCCACGGCCTGCAGGATCTGCTGGAAGTACGTGACGAAGGCCATCACGTCGCCGACCCTCGCGCCGCCGGAGTCGACCTTGACGCCGCCGAGCCAGAGCAGGAACAGCACGCTGCCGTTCATGACGAGCAGGATGATCGGCTGGATCGTGGCCATCGAGCGGGCCGCCTTCACGCCGATGTCCGTGAGGTCCCGGTTCGCGCGGTCGAAGCGCTGCGCCTCGAACTCCGTCCGGTGGAACACCTTCACGACGCGGATGCCCGCGAGGAACTCGCGCAGCACGCCGTTCACGCGGTCGAGCGCCGCCTGCACCTTCCGGAACAGCGGCAGGCCGCGGCGGAGGCGGACGGCGAAGAGCAGGGCGAGGATCGGGATCGTCGCCAGCAGGATGCCGGCCATTCCGGGATTCAGGGAGACCGCGAGGACGACGCCGCCCACGAGCATCAGCGGCGCGCGCAGGAACATGCGCGTCAGCATGAGCGACAGGTTCTGCACCTGCATGACGTCGTTCGTGATGCGGGTGATCGTCGTCGCCGTGCCGAAGCGGCGGAGCGCGGCCAGCGACAGCGCCTGCGTGCGGCGGAAGAGGTCCCCGCGCAGCGAGGTCCCGAGGTCCTGCGACGCGCGCGTCGAGAAGACGTTCCGGAAGTTGCCGAGGACGGCCCCGGACAGCGCGATCGCGAGCATGATCCCGCCGAGGCGCAGCGTGTAGGCCGTGTCGTTGCGGAGGATGCCGACGTTCACGATCGAGGCCATCAGCGTCGGGAGGCTCAGGTCGACGAGCACCTCGCCGAGGAGGCAGGCCCACGACGGGATCGCCCAGCGCATGTATGCCGGGGCGTACGGCTTCAGCCACCCCAGCGGACGGTCCGCCGCCTTCTTCCCGGAGCGCCGCTTCCTGCGGCCCGACGCCGTCATCCCGCCCACTCCGACGGGATCGGGACTTCCTCCGGCGGGAGCGCGGTCGGCGGCACGCGGCGGCGCCACAGGAGGACCGCGCCGAAGGCGAGGACGGCGGCCAGCGTGAGGGCGCCGAAGAACAGGAAGACCGCCGGGATGCCGAACGCGTCGTTCGCATAGCCGCCGAGGAAGCTCGCGACGATGCGCGGGACGCCCATCGCGATCAGGCTGAAGAAGCCCTGGGCGGTGGACTTGAGCTCCATCGGGACCTCGCGGTTGATGAACGTGGCCATGCAGTAGATCACGACGATCAGGGTCAGCCCGTGCAGGAGGTTGACCGCGAGCATCGCGTGGACGTCGGTGACGGTCCCGACCAGCAGCCAGCGCGCGCCCATGACGACTCCGGCCAGGAGCACCGTGGGCTTCGTCCCCAGGCGCCGCACGATGCGGTCGGCGAAGATCAGGAACGGGATCTCGAGGAGGGTCGACATCGTCCAGGTCAGGCCGATCAGCGCCCCATCCGCCCCGAGGGCCTGGTAGTGGATCGAGAAGAAGCCGGAGAAATAGCTGAAGCCGAGGTTGAGGAAGAACACGAAGACCGCGAGGAGCACGAGATCGCGGTTCTTCAGCAGCACGGAGACCGGCATCTTGGGCCCCTTGGGCTGGTGGCCCGAGACGTTCGGGATCCCGAGGCTGGCGAGCGCCGCGAGGGCGTAGATGCCGCCCGCGATCGGGAAGAGCCAGGCGATGCCCCGGTCGGCGAACGCACCGGCGACGGTGGCGGCCACCGCGAAGCCGATCGTCGCCCCGAGGCGGATCGTGCCGTATTTGTGCTGCGTGCGCTCGATGTTCTGCAGCGTGATGACGTCCTGGAGGAAGTACGTGGAGGAGCTGAAGAAGCTGAACAGGGCCATCATCCCGAGCAGCCACGCGTAGGACCGCGACAGCGGGAAGACGGCGACCGCGACCGCGGACACCGAGAGCAGGAGCCGGAACAGCCCGTTGACGCTCCGCGCGCGGTCGCCCACCAGCCCCCAGAACGGCTGGGAGAGGAGGGCGACCACGGCGGTCGCGGCCAGCAGCTGTCCGATCTGCGCGCCGGTGCACCCGATGTCCTTCAGGTACACGCCGAGGAACGTGTTGTAGACCCCGCCGAACCCCGACGTGAGGGCGTAGACGAGGAGGTACCAGATCGGCAGCCGGCCGATCCGTCCGGCGGAAGGGCTCAACCGATGAGTCCGGCGATCGCGGTGCCGACCAGCGTGGCGCGGTCCGCCTGGACGAAGTCGCAGTGGAGGCCGAGCTTCCCGTTCATCCAGGTGCGCACGTAGTAGTCGAGCTTGCCGCGGAACAGCTTGGACTTGTGGAAGGTCGTCCCTTCGGCCGAGATGCAGGCCGGGAGCAGCGGGTCGCATCCGCGGCCGGACTTGGCGAGCACGGCGGCGAGGTTGACCGCGACGAGACGGGCGGCGCGCTCGAACTGGGCGTCGATCAGGTGGTACGCGACCGCGCGGTTGCGCTTCTCGTCGTCCGAATCGCCCGTGCCGCAGAGGTTCGCGATCGCGCCCTTCGGGTCGAACGGCCGGAACAAGAAGTCGTCGATCTCGCGCGACTCGAGGGACGGAAGCCTCTCGAACGCGTCGGCGGTGTTCGGGGCGAGCAGCTTCTCTCGGCCGGCGAATCGGAGCGACGCGAGCAGCAGGCCGCCCTGGTAGGCGCCGGAGATCATCTTCTCGAACGTGTGGTTGCCGGGGTCGTTCAGCGTCGCGTCGAAGGCCTTGTCGATCGGGCTCTGGACCACGCGGCCGTAGCCGCCGGACTCCATGTTGACCAGCGTCGTGCCCGGCTTGCCCACGAGCGACGGCGCCTTCGCCAGGTTCGCGTTGCTCTCGGCGTAGCAGGTGTTCGTGCCGGTGCCGAGGATGAAGCCGACGTAGCCGTCGAAGCGGCGGTCCGGGAAGGCGGCCTTGCCGCCGAGGAGCGTCGCGACGGTGTCGTTCAGGATGACCACGCTCTGCCCGCCGACCGAGTCGACCGTGCGCAGCGCGTCGCGCAGGCTCGCGCCGACGAAAGCGCCGTCCGCGCCCTTGACCTGGACCTCCTTGTTGAACTGGAGGATGCGGCCGTCCTTGTTGGGCTGCATCTCCACGGGGAACGAGAAGCAGAACCCGATCTTCCGGCTCTGCGGGGCGATGGGCGCGATGTGCGCGGCCATCATCTCGAAGAACTCCTCCTTGTCGAGCGCGCCCTGCGTGCCCGGCATCGGGTGCGTCTCGAAGTGCTCGAAGACCGGCTTGCGCGCCTTGTCGAAGCGCACGAGCGCGACGCGGAAGTTGGTGCCGCCGCCGTCGAGCACGATCACGGGCTCGTTGACCGGGATCGGCGCGTCCGGGCTGACGTAGGTCGTCAGCATGGCGAGCGTCGAGGGCGCGGCGCCGGACAGCCCGGCCTCCATGTCCTTCACGAAGACCTCGAGCTCCCGGTCGAGGTCGACGCTCTCGGGATGCATCGCATGCTTCTCGAGGAACTTCCGGGTCGAATTCCTGACATCCTCCATGGTCGTGCTCCTTTCGGCTTTCAGGCGCTGCGCGGCCTCGTCATCAGGGTCTGGGCCGCCGCCATGAGGGCGAGCAGGCCTGCGGAACCGAGGAAGACGGCCTCGACGGCGAGGCCGGGGACCACCGAGCGGACGACGCCGGACAGGACCGGTCCGAGCGCCGTGCCGCCGACGAGGAAGGACAGGGCGACGGACATCGTCGCGGTCATGGAGGCGCCGGGCACGGCTGCGGTCAGGTCGACCATCAGGCAGCTGACCGAGAACGAGCCGCACAGGCCGAGCAGGAACGCCCCGACGAGGAAGGCGGCGTAGGAGGCCGGGGCGAGGGCTACGACGGCGAGGCCCGCGGTGCCGCACAGGAAGCCGAACGCCGTGACGTGGCGGCCCACGGCCCGGTGGAGCGGCGTGAACAGGATGCCGCCCGAGAAGCCGCCGGCCGTGAAGACCATCATCGCGGTCCCGGCGACCGCCGAGCCCGGGAAGCCGCGGTCCGCGAGCACGAAGGCGACGCTCGGCGGGAAGACCCAGATGAAGGCCTGGCTCAGCACGATCACGAGGTAGATGCGCCACGCCGCGGGCGTGAAGTGGGAGGCCGTCTCCTTCTCGCGGCGCACGACCGGGAGGCGCGGGAGTCCGAGGAGGGCCATCAGGAAGAACGGGATCCCGAGCAGCGCGACGAAGGCGTTCGTGCGCCAGCCGAGGATCCCGACGAGGCCGCCGATCAGCGAGAACAGGACGCCTCCGAGGTTCAGCGCGGTGCCCTGCAGACCGTAGAGGGTGTTCCGCTCCGCGCCTTCGAAGTGGTCGGCGATCAGGCTGAGCGTGAACGGCGTGATCATCCCGTAGCCGATGCCCGCGAGGACGCGGGTCGCGAAGATCCAGCCGAAGGAGGTCAGGAAGGCCGGAGCGACGAGCGCGGCGACCATCACGGCGATGCCGGCGAGCACCAGGGGCCTGCTCGCGATCCGTCGGGCCAGGAGCCCGCAGACGAGCATCGTGGGGACAGCGACCATCTGCGGAACCGACAGCAGCTGCTGGACGAGCGTCTGCGGGACGCCCGGGAAATCGGCGGCGAGCCCGGCGAGCACCGGGGACAGCGCCATGAGCGGCTGCAGGACGGAAAGCAGGAGGACGACGGTCCGGAAGGTCCTGTGGTTCATCGCGCGGCCCAACCTCCAGATGGATTTTCAGAAAACGGTGACGTTTTCACGATTTTACCACACCGCGGCGTCCGCCGGCTACCTCGGGACCGGTCTTCCTCCGCGGGTGCGTCCGGTCCGGCGCGGCGGCCTCAGTGGCGGACGGCGAGCCTCATGGCGTCGTCGAGGAGCGCGAGCAGGGCATCGTAATAGCGCTCCATCGCGAGGAGCTCCTCGCAGCACCCGTCGCCCTTGTGGGCGTCGATCAGCGACCGGATCGCGCATTCCTCGCGCATCTTGTGGAGATTGACGCGGCGGCCGGCCAGGAGCACGCGCATGCACTCCCCGACCTCGCCGTCCCATTCGATCAGCTCGTCGTAGAGCGGCGCGAGCCGCGGCTCGGTGGCGCACGGGAACTTCAGCGCCAGGAAGTCCTCCCAGCGGAGCCTCATCCGATCGAGATCGCGCCCGGAAAGCGACCAGTCGCCCACCATGCCCACGTCCCCCGAAAATGGAATGCCGTCCTTCCGATGGTACCACAGCGCGCGCCGGGCCGCATCGGGGACGTGGAGGGCGGGGCGGAAGCTGCCCGCCGCCTCGGGCAGTCGCCGCGTCGAACGGCGCGTAGCCGATTCGGAAGCAGATTACTCTTCGCCCGGAATGATCATGTCCGTGCTCTGCTTGCCCGGCGGGATGATGGGGTAGACGTTCTCGTTGCCGTCGAGCACCGCGTGCACGAGGTAGGGGCCGTCGGTGGAGAGCGCCGCGTCGAACTGCGCGGCGAGCTCCTGCGGGTTCGCGGCGCGGCCGGCGGGGATGCCGTAGGCCTGCGCGACCATCACGAAGTCCGGGTTGCTCATCAGGAGCGACTCGCTGTAGCGCTGGCTGTAGAACAGCTCCTGCCACTGGCGGACCATGCCGAGGCACGCGTTGTCCATGACGACGACCTTCAGGTTGAGGCGGAGGTCCTGGATGACCCCGAGCTCCTGCATCGTCATCTGGAATCCGCCGTCGCCGACGAACAGCAGGACGAGCTTGTCCGGGCACGCGACCGCGGCGCCGACGGCCGCCGGCAGGCCGAAGCCCATGGTCCCGAGGCCGCCTGAGGTGATCCAATGGCGCGGGCTGTGGACGGGGAAGTGCTGCGCCGCGAACATCTGGTGCTGGCCGACGTCGGTGACGACGATCGGCTCGGAGGACGCGGTGCGGGCGGCCAGCTGGCGGATCACGAACTTCGGCGACAGCTTCCCGGCGCCCTCGCGGTCCCAGCCCTCGCCGCGCGGCTGCGCGTCGGCGCGGTTCTCGGCCATCTTCGCGAGACGGGCGCGGTACTTCGCGGTGAGCGCGGCGAGCTCCTGGTTCCAGGCGCTCCAGCTCGGCTTGAAGCCCTGGCGGGCCATCTCTGCGAGCAGGTGCTCGAAGAAGTCTGCGGCGTCGTCCTCGACCTGGATGTCCGTCTTCACGCTCTTCCCGATCTCGGCCGGGTCGATGTCCACGTGGATGATGAAGCGCTTCTTCGCGTTGAAGTGCTTCGGGTCGCCGGTCACGCGGTCGCTGAACCGGGTGCCGACGGCGAGCAGCACGTCGCACTTCCCGAGGGCGATGTTCGCCTGCGGGAAGCCGTGCATGCCGCACATGCCGAGGCAGGACGGGTCGTCCTCGGAGATCGCGCCCTTGCCCATGAGCGTCGTCATGACCGGCAGCGAGGCCGTCGCGACGAGCCTGCGCAACAGCGCGGCCGCGCCGGGCGAGTGCACGATGCCGCCGCCGGCCATGAGCAGCGGCCGCTGGGCCTTCGACAGGACCTCGACGACCTCCTTCACGGCCTCGGCGGAGCGGCGCATCGGCGGGCGGTGGCGCAGGAACATGGCGGCCGCGGCCTTCGTCGCGGAGGGGCTGACCTGGGCGGCGAGCACGTCCTTCGGGACGCATACCAGCACGGGGCCGGGGCGGCCCTCGGTCGTGAGCGCCCAGGCCTCCTCGAAGATCGGGAGCAGGTCGTCGGCGCGCTTCACGAGGTAGTTGTTCTTCGTGATCGGCAGGGTGATGCCGTTGATGTCGGCCTCCTGGAAGGCGTCGGTGCCGATCGCCGTGGTCGCCGCGTTGCCGGCGATGGCGAGGACGGGCACGGAGTCCAGGTTCGCGTCGGCGAGGCCGGTGACGAGGTTCGTCGCGCCGGGGCCGGACGTCGCGATGCAGACGCCGACCTTGCCGGTCGCCTTGGCGTAGCCCTCGGCGGCGTGCGCGGCGCCCTGCTCGTGGCGGGTCAGGATGTGCGGGAACTCGGCCTTGTGGATCTCGTCGTACAGGACGAGCACGGAGCCGCCGGGATAGCCGAAGACGTGCTCGACCCCCTTCGATTCGAGGAACTGCAGGATGACCTGTGCGCCGTTCATGCCTTCCCCTCCTTCCGGGGCTTCGCCGTCGCGCGCTTCGCCGCGGGCTTCTTCAGGACCGCGCCGGACGAGGCGGGGCCGACCGCGGCCGCGTAGCGGGCCAGCACGCCCTTCAGGGCGCGGTCCGGGGCGGGCGCGGGGGTGCGCTGCGCGAGCTCGGCCGCGGGGACCAGCAGGTCGATGCGGCGCGCGGGGATGTCGATGCGGATGCGGTCGCCGTCGCGGACGTACGCCAGCGGCCCGCCCTCGGCGGCCTCCGGCGCGGCGTGTCCGACCGCGGCGCCGCGGGTGGCGCCGGAGAAGCGCCCGTCGGTGACGAGCGAGACCGTCTTGTCGAGGCCCATCCCGGCGAGCGCGCTCGTCGGCGTGAGCATCTCGCGCATGCCCGGGCCGCCGCCCGGACCCTCGAAGCGGACGACCACGCAGTCGCCCGGCTCGATGCGCTCGGCGAAGATGGCCTCCGCGGCCTCCTCCTCGCTGTCGAACACGCGGGCGCGGTTCTCGGAGACCATCATCTCCGGCGACACGGCGCCCTTCTTCACGACCGCGCCGTCCGGCGCGAGCGAGCCGACGAGCACGGCGAGCCCGCCGTCCGGGCCGACCGGCGCCGTCACGGGCCGGATCACCTTGCCGTCCGCGCCGGGGGACTTCGCGACGCGCCCGCCGATCGTGCCGTCGACGGACTTCGCGGACAGGTTCACGAGGCCCCTCTTCGCGAGTTCGGCGAGGACGGCGGTGATGCCGCCCACGGCGTCGAGGTCCTCGATGAAGTCGGGGCCGGCGGGGTTCAGCTTGCAGAGCTGCGGGGTCGTGTCGCTCAGGCGTCCGATCGCCGGCAGGTCGATCTTCACGCCGGCCTCGTTCGCGACAGCCAGCATGTGGAGCACGCTGTTCGTCGAGCCGCCGAGGGCCATGTCGACCCGCAGCGCGTTCTCGAACGCGGCCTTCGTCAGCACCTTGCGCGCGGTGAGGCCGCGCTCCAGCACCGCCATCGCCTGCATGCCGGCCTCGCGCGCGAGGCGCCGGCGGGACGCGAAGACGGCCGGGACGGTGCCGTTGCCGGGCAGGCCGAGGCCGAGCGCCTCGGTCAGGCAGTTCATGGTGTTCGCGGTGTACATGCCCGAGCAGCTGCCGCACGTGGGGCAGGCGGACAGCTCCATCGCCTGGAGCTCCTCGTCGCTCATGCAGCCCGCGGCGTGCGAGCCGACGGCCTCGAAGAGGTCGGAGAGGCCGATGCGCCGCGTGTTCCCCTTCGCGTCGCGCGCCGTGCCGGCGAGCATCGGGCCGCCGCTCACGAAGACGGACGGGAGGTCCATGCGCGCCGCGGCGAGCAGCATCCCGGGGATGACCTTGTCGCAGCTGGGGATGAACACCACGGCGTCGAAGGCATGGGCCATCAGCATGATCTCGATCGAGTCCGCGATCGCCTCGCGGCTGCACAGCGAGTACTTCATGCCGGCGTGGTTCATCGCCAGGCCGTCGCACACCGCGATGCACGGGAACTCGAACGGGACGCCGCCCGCCGTGCGGATGCCCTCCTTGACCGCGTCCGCGAGCGTGCGCAGGTGGACGTGGCCGGGGACGACCTCGTTGAAGGAGTTCACGACGCCGATGAACGGACGCCGCATCTCCTCGGGCGTGAGGCCGAGCGCGTACAGGAGGGAGCGGTGGGACGCGCGGCGCGGGCCCTTCTTGATCGCATCGCTGCGGGATGCCTTCGAGGTAGCCATGGGGACCTCCTATGCGCCGAGCGCCTCGACGACGCGCCGCCCCATGGCCTTCGTGCCGAGGGGGGCGTTCCCGTCTCCGGGCTGGCGGATGTCGGCGGTGCGGGCGCCGGAGGCGAGCACGGCCGTCACCGCGCGCTCGACCTCGTCGGCCTCCTTCGGGAGCTTCAGGGACAGGCGGAGCATCATGGCGACGGACAGGATCGTGGCGAGCGGGTTCGCGAGGTCCTTGCCCGCGATGTCGGGCGCGGAGCCGTGCACGGGCTCGTACATGCCGGGCTTCCCGGGGTCGCCGAGCGAGGCGGACGGGAGCATGCCGATCGAGCCGGTGATCTGGCCGGCCTCGTCCGACAGGATATCCCCGAACATGTTCGTCGTCACGACGACGTCGAAGTCGGACGGGCGGCGGATCAGCTGCATCGAGGCGTTGTCGACGTACATGTGGTCGAGCGCGACGTCGGGGTATTCGGCCGCGACGCGCACGACGACCTCGCGCCAGACGCGCGAGCTCTCGAGGACGTTGGCCTTGTCGACGCTGGTCAGCTTCTTCCGGCGGCCGCGGGCCAGCTCGAAGCCGACGCGCGCGATGCGCTCGACCTCGCCGACGCCGTAGGCCTCCGTGTCGAAGCCCTCGAGCCCGAACTTCCCTTCGCGCCGGCCGCGGTCGCCGAAGTACATGCCGCCGGTCAGCTCCCGGACGAAGACGACGTCGATGCCCTGCGCGGCGATGTCGGCGCGCAGCGGGCAGGCCGCCGCGAGCGCCGGGTGCAGCGTCGCGGGGCGGAGGTTCGCGTAGAGGCCGAGGCCGCTGCGCAGGCCGAGGAGCGCGCGCTCGGGGCGCAGGTGCCCCGGGAGCGTGTCCCACTTCCAGCCGCCGACGGCGCCGAGCAGCACCGCGTCGCACTCCCGGCAGGTCTCCAGCGTCTCGTCCGGCAGGGGCGCGCCGGTCGCGTCGATCGCCGCGCCGCCCGCGAGCACTGGCAGGGTGCGGAACGCGTGCCCGTGGCGGCGGCCGACGGCGTCGAGCACCGCGCAGGCCTCGCCCGTGACCTCGGGGCCGATGCCGTCGCCGGGGATGAGGGCGATCCGGTACTCCGCCATGGCGTCAGCCCTTCTTCCCGGCCGCGCGCTTCGCCTTCACGTAGCCGACGAGCCCGCCCGACTCCATGATCCGCTGCAGGAACGGCGGGAACGGCTGCGCCTGGTAGGTCTTCCCGGTGGTGGCGTCCGCGATGCGGCCGGTGTCGAAGTCGATCTCGACCGTGTCGCCCTCCGCGATCGCGGCGGCGGCCTCGGCGCTCTCGAGGATCGGCAGGCCCATGTTGATCGCGTTGCGGTAGAAGATGCGCGCGAACGTCGGGGCGATCACGCAGGAGATGCCGGCGGCCTTGATGGCCATCGGCGCGTGCTCGCGGGACGAGCCGCACCCGAAGTTCGGGCCGGCGACCAGGATGTCCCCGGGCTTCACGCGCTGCACGAACGTGGGGTCGAGGTCGATCATGCAGTACTTCGCGAGCTGCGACGCCTCGGAGAGGTTCAGGTAGCGCGCGGGGATGATCACGTCGGTGTCGACGTTGGAGCCGTACTTGAAGACCGTGCCGGTCGCTTTCATGGGGTCAGCCCTCCTTCCGGACGCCGATCTCGTCCGGTCCCGCGATGCGTCCGGCCACGGCGCTCGCCGCGGCGACCGGGACGCTGGCCAGATAGACCTCGGATCGGATGTGTCCCATCCGGCCGACGAAGTTGCGGTTCGTGGTGGACACGCAGCGCTCGCCCTCGGCGAGGATGCCCATGTGGCCGCCGAGGCAGGGGCCGCACGTGGGGGCGCTGAAGACGGCGCCGGCCTCGACGAGGTCCTCGGCGATGCCCTCGCGCACGCACTGCAGGTAGACCTTCTGCGAGCCCGGGATGACGATGCAGCGCACGCCCTTCGCGACCTTCCGGCCCTTCAGGATCCGGCGGGCCATCCGCATGTCGCCGATGCGGCCGTTCGTGCAGGAGCCGATGACCACCTGGTCGATCGCGACCTCCGGGAACGTGCCGAGCGCCTTCGCGTTCGACGGGAGGTGCGGGAACGAGACCGTCGGCGGGACCTTCGCGAGGTCGATTGTGTGCGTTGCGGCATACCGCGCGTCGTCGTCGGCGCGGAAGATGCGGTAGGTGCCGGCCGTGAGGCGCTTCGGGGCGTACTTCTCGAGGTAGGCGAGCGTCTTCTCGTCGACCGGGAAGATGCCGTTCTTGCCGCCGGCCTCGATCGCCATGTTCGCGATCGTGAAGCGGTCCTCCATCGACAGCTCCGCGACGCCCGGGCCGGTGAACTCCATCGACTCGTAGAGCGCGCCGTCGACGCCGATGAGGCCGATGATGTGCAGGATCACGTCCTTGCCGGTCACCCACGCGGAGGGCTTGCCGACCAGCTCGAAGCGGATCGCCTCGGGGACGCGGAACCACGCGGTGCCGGTCGCCATGCCGCAGGCCATGTCCGTGCTGCCGACGCCGGTCGCGAACGCGCCGAGCGCGCCGTACGTGCAGGTGTGCGAGTCGGCGCCGATGATGCAGTCGCCGGGCGCGACGAGCCCGTTCTCCGGGAGGACGACGTGCTCGATGCCCATCTCCATCTCGCCCTGCTCGTAGTAGTTCACGATGCCCTGCGCGCGGGCGAACAGGCGGATGCGCTTCGCCTGCTCGGCGGACTGGATGTCCTTGTTCGGCGTGAAGTGGTCGGGCACGATCGCCACCTTCTCCACGTCGAACACGGTCCCGGCGCCGGTCTCCTCGAAGACCTTCAGCGCGGGCGGCGTCGTGATGTCGTTGCCGAGGACCAGGTCGAGGTCCGCCTCGATCAGCTGGCCCGCGACGACCTTCTCCAGGCCGGCGTGCCGGGCGAGGATCTTCTGCGTCATCGTCATTCCCATGTCAGGTACCCTCCGGGTTCTTCAGTCTCGATTTCATGAGGCGGTATTCCAGGGAGTCCACGAGCGCCCGCCACGAGGCGTCGAGGATGTCGGTCGAGACGCCGACCGTCGTCCAGACCTCGTCGCCGTCCGTGCTCTCGATGAGGACGCGGACCTTGGAGGCGGTGGCGGCGGAGTCGAGCACGCGCACCTTGTAGTCGGTCAGGCGCACGTCGCCGATCTCGGGATAGAAGACCTCGAGCGCCTTGCGCAGGCCGCGGTCCATCGCGTGCACGGGGCCGTCGCCCTCGCCCGCCGTGACCTCGTTCTCGTCGCCCACGTGGATCTTGATGAACGCGGACGCCGGGTACGTGCCGACCGTCGGCTGCTCGCCGATGATGCGCAGCTTCTCGAGGTGGAAGAAGGGCCGGTACAGCCCGAGCTCCTTGCAGACGAGCAGGGTCTGGGACGCCTCGGCGCCCTCGAACGAGTAGCCCTCGTGCTCCAGGGCCTTGAGGCGCTCGAGCAGGCGCGACACCTCGGGCGCGTCCTTCGCCGCATCCGGACGGAGGCGGCGGACGAGCGAGAGCACCGCGGCGCGGCCGGCCACCTCGGAGACGAGGAAGCGGCGCCCGTTGCCGACGGACTCGGGCGGGACGTGCTCGTAGGTCGCGGGATCCTTGCTCACGGCGTCGACGTGCATGCCGCCCTTGTGGGAGAAGGCGGAGACGCCGACGTAGGGCTCGTTGGAAGGCAGCGCGAGGTTCGCGGTCTCCGCGAGGCTGCGCGCGGCGTGCGTCAGGCGCGGCAGGCTCTCGGCGGGGATGCACGGGACGCCGTACTTGAGCTGCAGGTTGGCGATGATCGTGGCGAGGTTCGCGTTGCCGCAGCGCTCGCCGATGCCGATCAGCGTGCCCTGCACGTGCGTCGCCCCGGCGCGGACGGCCGCGAGGGAGTTCGCCACGGCGAGCCCGGCGTCGTTGTGGCAGTGGATGCCGACGCGCACGCCGGGGTGGGCGCGCGCGAGGTGCGCGACGGCGGCCTCGACCGCCGCGGAGACGTCCTCGGGGAGCGAGCCGCCGTTCGTGTCGCACAGGACGACCGTCTCTGCGCCGCTCTCCGCGGCCGCCGCGAGGCAGGCCAGCGCGTAGGCGGGCTCGGTGCGG
>CAIXGU010000071.1 GCA_903919045.1 uncultured Eubacteriales bacterium
CGTCCGTCGCCGGCTCCGTCGGAGCCGCGCCGCCTCCGTCGCCCGCTGTCGCCGCCGGCGCCCCCGCCGAAGGACATGCCTCCGCCGGCGCCGCCGCATGATCCTCGAGGCCGCGCTGCTCGGCCTCCTCGTCGGGCTGTTCGCGAAGGGGTCGTTCCGGTCGATCGCCCATAAGCGCTTCCGCCATCTCTGGCTCGTGTTCGTGTCCATCGCGGCGCAGGTCGCCGTGTCGTCCGGCGGCGTGGAGCGATTCCTGCTCTCGCCGGGAGCGGACGGCTCGCCGCCGCTCCTGACCGACGAGACGCTCCCGCTCGTCGGCTTCGCGCTGCTCCGCTACGTCCCGCTCGCCCTCTTCCTGCTGCTCAACGTCGCCAAGCCCGGTCTGCGGCTCGTCCTCGCCGGCAGCGTCCTCAATGCGGCGGTCATCCTCGCGAACGGCGGCCGCATGCCCGTCGGGCCTGCGCTTGCGCGCTACGGCCAGGAGGCCGTGGACCGCGTCCTCGCCTCGCCGGACTACCGCTACGCCCCGGACGGTGCGCCGCTCGGCTTCCTCGGCGACCTCCTGCCCGTGCGCCTGGTCTCGCCCTACATGGTCAGCGCCGGCGACTTCGCGATCGCCCTCGGCGCCTTCCTGTTCGCCTGGTATCTCGTGCGCCGGCCCCGCCCCGCGCGCCTCCAGGCCGCCTCCGGAAGGACCCGCCGCGTCGCCTGAAGCCCGCCCGCGGCCTTTCCGCTCTCCTTGTGGATTGACCGGCCTTCCGCTATAATCCGTTTGTTTGAAAACAGCAACGAAAGGCTGGTCGCTTCCATGACGTTCATCGACACCCTGATCGAGAAGGCCAAGGCGCGCAGAAGGACGATCGTCCTGCCCGAGGCCGGAGACCGCCGCGTCCTCGAGGCGGCGGCTGCGATCGGCGCCCGCGGCATCGCGGACGTCGTCCTCGTCGGCGACCCCGCGGAGATCGCGAAGGCCGGCGCAGGACTCGACCTCTCGAAGGCCCGCGTGGTCGACCCCGCGGCGTCCCCCGACCTCCCCGGCTTCGTCGACGCCTATTACGAGATGCGAAAGGAAAAGGGGATGACCCCGGAGAAGGCCGCCGCGCAGATGCGCGACCCGGTGTTCTTCGGCTGCATGCTCGTGAAGAAGGGCCAGGCGCACGGGATGGTCTCCGGCGCGGTCCACAGCACGGCCGACACCCTGCGCCCGGCGCTCCAGATCCTCCGCACGGCGCCCGGCACGAAGCTCGTCTCCTCGTTCTTCCTCATGGTCGTCCCGGATTGCGTCTACGGCGAGAACGGCGTGCTCCTCTTCTCGGATTGCGGCCTCGTCGAGAATCCGGACGCCGACCAGCTCTCCGAGATCGCCCTCTCCTCCGCGAAATCCTTCCGGCAGCTCACGGGCGCCGAGCCGTCCGTGGCGATGCTCTCGTACTCGACCTACGGCAGCGCGAAGAACCCGCTCGTCGACAAGGTCGCCGAAGCGACGCGCCTCGCGAAGGCCAAGGCGCCGGACCTGAAGCTGGACGGCGAGCTGCAGGCGGACGCGGCCCTCGTCCCGTCCGTCGGGAAGTCCAAGGCGCCGGGGAGCCCCGTCGCGGGCGCGGCCAACGTCCTCGTCTTCCCCGACCTGAACGCCGGCAACATCGGCTACAAGCTCGTGCAGCGCCTGGCGAAGGCCGAGGCCTACGGCCCGGTCTGCCAGGGCATCGCGCGCCCCGTCAACGACCTGTCCCGCGGCTGCTCGGCCGACGACATCGTCGGCGTCGTCGCGATCACGGCCGTCCAGGCCCAGGACATGGAATAGGCGGAGGGTAGGGAAGCATGAAGGTCCTCGTCATCAACGCCGGCAGCTCCTCGATCAAGTACCAGCTGCTGGACGTCCACTCCGCGCAGGTCCTCGCGAAGGGCGGCGCCGAGCGCATCGGCCTCGACGGCTCCCTGATCAAGCACCAGCAGCGCAACCTCGAACCGGTGAAGATCCCGTTCCGCATGCCGGATCACCGCACCGCGATCCGCGAGATCCTGGACGTCCTCACGAGCGTCGAGCACGGCGTGATCGCGAGCATGGACGAGATCGACGCCGTGGGCCACCGCGTCGTGCACGGCGGCGAGAAGTTCTCGAGCTCCGCGATCATCACGGCCGAGGTCAAGCAGGCGATCCGCGCGTGCTTCCGGATGGCCCCGCTCCACAACCCGCCGAACATGACCGGCATCGAGGCCTGCGAGGAGGCCGTCCCGGGCGTGCCCCAGGTCGCCGTCTTCGACACCGCGTTCCACCAGACGATGCCCGGACGCGCCTACATCTACGCACTCCCGTACGAGCTCTACGAGAAGCACGGCATCCGCCGCTACGGCTTCCACGGCACGTCGCACCGCTACGTCGCGGGCCGCTGCGCCGAGCTCATGGGCCGGCCGATCGAGGAGATGAAGATCGTCACGTGCCACCTCGGGAACGGCTCGTCGATCGCCGCCGTCGACGGCGGGAAGTCGATCGACACGTCGATGGGCATGACCCCGCTCGCCGGCGTCAGCATGGGCACCCGCTGCGGCGACATCGACCCGGCGCTGGTCACCATGATCATGGACCGCGAGGGTCTCGACCTACGCGGCATCGACGACCTCATGAACAAGAAGTCCGGCGTGGCCGGCGTCTCCGGGATCAGCTCGGACTTCCGCGACCTCGACGACGCGCAGAAGGCCGGCAACCCGCGCGCGAAGCTCGCCCTCGACATGTTCAAGTACCAGGTGCGCAAGTACATCGCGGCCTACGCGGCGGCGATGGGCGGCGTCGACGCGGTCGTGTTCACCGCCGGCATCGGCGAGAACAACCCCGACGTGCGCTGGGGTTCCTGCGAGGGCCTCGCGTTCATGGGCATCGCCCTCGACCCCGAGAAGAACCTCGTCCGCGGCCGCGAGACCGACATCTCCGCCGACGGTGCGACCGTCCGCGTCTGGTCGATCCCGACGAACGAGGAGCTCGCGATCGCCGCCGAGACGGAGCGCCTGGTCGCGGAGATGCGTCGGGCGAAGGAAGCCGGGAAGTAGGGGCGATTCCGGACCGGGACGCACCGGAGGGCCGGCCCGCGGAGGGCCGGCCTTTCGTTTGACACCCGCAACCCGCATGCATATAATGTGATTCGCATCTGTGGAGGAACCCATGCTCGTCGACATCAAGCCGATCGCGCGCGCTGCGGGAGCTTCGCTCCCGGTCGACCTCTCCGGAACGCCGGAAGCGGTCGGGCTGGGCGATGCGGGCTACCGGTTCCTCGGACCGGTGACCTTCGCGGGCACCGTCTCGAACACGGGCGACGGGCTGCTGGTCCTCACGGGGACCGCGGCCGCCTCCTACGAAGGCGATTGCGGGCGGTGCCTCCGCCCGGTGCGCGGGAACCTCTCCGCGACGGTCGCCGAGACCTACCGGAGCCGGCACGCGGTCGACGCCGACCGCAAGGCGAAGGCCGGGACCGAGGAGACGGACGAAGACGGGATGGGCGTCCGCTTCGAAGGGTGGACGATCGACGTCGCGGAAGCCGTCCGCGAGGCCCTGGCGCTCGGGCTGCCGAGCCGGGTGCTGTGCCGGGAGGACTGCAAGGGGATCTGCCCCGTGTGCTTCGCGGACCGCAACGAGCGGGACTGCGGACACGAGGGGAACGACGCCGGGGAGTCGGCGTTCGAGAGGCTGAAGGAACTGCTGTAGCGTCCGGACAGGGCGATGCGGTCCACGATTGGGAGGAATGAGAGATGGCGAATCCGAAACGCAAATGGTCCAAGGCGAGGACCGGAACCCGCCGGTCGCAGTGGAAGCTCAGCGTCCCCGGCCTGGTCGATTGCCCGAAGTGCCACACGCTGAAGATGCCGCACAAGGTCTGCAAGAACTGCGGCTTCTACGACGGCAAGGAAATCGTCAAGATGGGCGAGGAGAAGAAGGCCAAGTAGCCGGATCCGTCCGGCACGGCTTTCGTTCCGCGTTCCTGCGATCAGGCGGCGGGGTTCCCGAGGGGAGTCGCGCTGCCTTTTCGTTGCGAAGGGGTAGAGGAGACCGATCGTTGTCGTCCGAGAACCGCAGGACCGTGGCCGCGGTGCGCCCGGGAAGCATCGCCGAGGAATCCGGCATCCGGCCGGGCGACGTCCTGCTGTCGATCGACGGGATGCCCGTTCCGGACGTCTTCGACTACCGGATCCGCACCGCCGTGCCTGGGCTCGTCGTGCGCGTGCGGCAGGCCGACGGCGGGGAGCTCGAGGTCGAGATCGAGAAGGACGTCGAGGAGGACCTCGGGCTCGAGTTCGACGACCCGCTGATGGACGACTGCGGCAGTTGCCGCAACGACTGCGTCTTCTGCTTCATCGACCAGCTCCCGGACGGGATGCGGCCGACCCTGTACTTCCGCGACGACGACCTGCGCCTCTCCTACCTCTCGGGCAACTACGTCACGCTGACGAATCTCGACGACGCCGCGCTGGAGCGCCTGATCGCCCTCCGCCTCACCCCCGTGAACGTGTCGGTGCACGCGACGGACCCGGTGCTGCGCGCGAAGATGATGAACAACCGCTTCGCCGGCAAGGTGCTCGACCAGATGCGCCGCATCGTCGACGGCGGGCTCGACGTGAACGCCCAGGTCGTGCTCTGCCGCGGCTGGAACGACGGCGCGGCGCTCGACCGCACGCTGCGCGACCTGGAGTCGCTGGGCCCCCGCCTCGGCAGCGTCGCCGTCGTCCCCGTCGGCCTCACGCGCCACCGCGACGCGAAGGGACTGCCCCCGCTGCTGCCGTTCGACCGCGATTCCGCGCGGGAGACGATCGCCCAGGTCGACCGCTGGCGCGCGGACTTCTCCGCACGGCGCGCGAGCCCGACCGTGCACGCCGCGGACGAGCTCTATCTGCGCGCGGAGCTTCCGATTCCCGGCGAGGACTATTACGACGATTATCCGCAGCTCGAGAACGGCGTCGGCCTGCTTGCGCTGTTCCGTCGCGAGGTCGCGGACGGGCTCGCGAAGCGGCGCCGCCGCAGGGCCCGGAAGAC
>CAIXGU010000072.1 GCA_903919045.1 uncultured Eubacteriales bacterium
GCACCTGGTGTGGCAGGGGATGCAGCCGCACCTGTTCGTGCGGGAGTTCGCGGACAAGATCTACCACGTGCACATCAAGGACGCGGCGGTGAACCTGGAGGGGACGGAAGGCATCCTGGGCTCGTTCCTGACGTTCGGCGACATGCGCCGCGGCTGGAACTTCGTGTCGCCGGGGCACGGCGACGTGGACTTCGACCGGATCATCCGCGCGCTCAACGAGGCGGGCTACACCGGGCCGCTGTCGGTCGAGTGGGAGGACAGCGCGATGGAGCGGGTGTTCGGCGCGACCGAGGCCTGCGAGATGACCAAGAGCATCAACTTCTCGCCCTCCAACGTCGCCTTCGACGAAGCGCTCAAGAAGTAACTCGCGGACCCGCGGAGACCTCCGCGGCCGCACCCCCCCTCTGGTCCGACGAGAAGAGGACGCCCGGCACCCCGGACGTCCTCTTCTCTCAAGGAGGCGCCATGCAGGCACTGCAGGACTTCGTCCGCCGCGTCGACGCGGAAGGGCTCCGGGTCGAGGGCGTCGTCGCGCTCCGCGAGGGACGCGTCGCCTTCGAGCACCGGTGGACGCCCGACCAGGACCGAAACATCTACTCGCACACGAAGAGCTTCCTCGCGACCGCCGTGGGCGTCGCGCTGGACGACGGGCGGCTCTCCCTGGACGACGGCCTGGCCGACGCCTTCCCCGAGAAGGTCCCCGCCGCCGGGAACCCGGGCGTCGAACGGATCCGGCTGCGCCACCTGCTCACGATGTCCTCCGGCTTCGGCCGCCCCCTGCTGATGCTCGACGACCGGCGGGCCGGGGTCGGCTTCCCGGACTACGTGTCCCACATGCTGGCGCAACCGCTCGCGGACGAGCCGGGATCGCGCTTCGAGTACTCGACGGCGGACAGCATCCTGGCCGGGCGCCTGCTCGAGCGCAAGGTCGGGACGAACCTGCTCGAGCACCTGTATGCGCGCGTGCTGCGGCCGATGGGCATTCCGTACCCGATCTGGGAGTGCTGCCCGCAGGGGCACCCGATCGGCGGCGGCGGGATGTTCCTGCACCTGAAGGACATGGCGAAGCTCGGCCAGCTGTACCTCGACGAGGGCATCTGGGAGGGCCGGCGGATCGTGTCCGCCGACTGGGTGCGCGACGCGACGTCGTTCCACATCGAGACGCGGCATCCGGAGACGCTCGCGGATCCGGAGGGCCATCCCGGCAACCCCTGGAACCGGGGCTACGGCTACCAGTTCTGGCTCTCGCCCTATCCGCGGTCGTACCGCGCCGACGGGGCCTTCGGCCAGATCACGACGGTACTGCCGGAGAAAGGCCTGGTCGTCGGCATCCAATGCCCGGAGAGCGGGGACTTCGGCCCCGTCCAGCGGGCCCTGCACGAAGCGCTCGAACGGCTCTGACGCCCCGGAGAGGGGAGGGAGGACGGACCCCATGGAAGGCAAGGCCCCGCTGCAGGTCCTGCTCATCACCGGCTACCTCACGGACGAGCACGATGCCCGGATCTCGTCGTGGATCCGCTACATGCTCGAGCAGGCCGGCCGCTTCCAGGTGCGCGTCACCGAGGAATTCCGCGGCGCGACCGCCGAGACCCTGGCCCCGTACGACCTCGTCTTCGTGAACTACGACGGCAAGGCGAACGTGCGCGACGCGGCCGTCCGCTGGGGCGAGTCCGCGGAAAACGCGGTCCTCGACTTCGTCCGGCGCGGGAAGGGCGTCGTCTTCCTCCACTCGGCCGTCTGGAACGAGTGCTGGCCGGAGGCGTTCCTGCCCCTGATGGGCGGGTGCTGCGATTTCCGCACGGGCAGCCGCAAGACGCCGGCCTCCGACTTCACGATCCGCCACGCGCAGCCGGACCACCCGATCCTGCAGGGGATCGTCCCCACATGGCGCACGGTGACCGAGGACCTCTTCACGCCGACCCGGTGGGCGCCCGGCGCGCCGGTCGAGGTCCTCGCGACGGCCTACGACGACCCGGCCGAGTACGATCGGATCCCGCCGCACATGGCGGAGGACTACACGCCCGAGAAGGTGGCGGCGATTAAGGAGATCGGGACCGACGTCCCGATCGCGTGGACGAATCGCTTCGGCGAGGGCCGTGCGTTCGTCCTCACGTTCGGGCACGGCGTCGAGACCGTCCGGCGGATGCCGTTCGTCGCGATGCTCTGCCGGGGCTGCGAGTGGGCCGCGACGGGGCGCGTGACGCTGCCCGTGCCGGAGAACACGGGGGACCGGCGCACCGTGGCCTGGCCCTATTACGGGAACGATACGGTGTCGCAGAACGCGAAGCGGGTCATCCTGTAGGATCGGAGGGCTTCGCGCGGCCCGAATGCCTGCGAACGGCCTGTTTCCGGGCTTGTAACGGTGAGCGGCCAAGCGCAGGATGGAAGGAACGGACATCGGAAGCCCGAAAGGGCGGGAGATTCTCCATGCGCGCAGCCTCGTCGGTCCTGACGGTCCTGCTCTGTCTCGCGCTCCTTGCGGGATGCTCTGCAGTCCCCACGGCGACCCCCATCGCGACGCCGTCTCCGGCGCCTTCTGCGTCCCAGACCCCGACGGAGCCCCCTCGGCTCGTGCTCCCGAGCGAGGTGATGCGCTACGTCGGGCTGCGCGTCGACTACGACGACCTGCTGGAGATCGCCGGCATCGCGGACGGGTACCCCTTCTATCAGGAATCCGTGGAATACGACCTGTCGGACGGCGGGCGCGTGCGCTTCGAGCTCGCGGACGATGGGTGGCTGAGTCGGGTCATCGCCCGTTGCCAGGTCGAAGGGGAGCCGCTCGTCGAGCCGAGCCCCGATCCCTCGCCCGTGGCGGATTCCCGGTTCGACCGCGGGACGCTGGCGCTTGACCTCGGCGACGAGCTCCAGGTATCGGACCTGACGGCCGTCTTCGGCTCGCCGACGAGCGACGCGACGGTCGTCCAGGACGTTCCCGACGAGGGGACCTTCCGATTCCGCACCCTGGCCTTCTCCGGGGTTTCCTTCACGCTGCGCCAGCTCGCGGATGCGGCGGACAAGACGACATGGGTGCTCGACGGGTACGCCGTTACGGACCCGGCGTTCGCGAGCGCGCGGGGATTGGCGCTCGGCATGTCGGCCGAAGCCGTCATACGGCTCTTCAGCGGGAAGGTCACCCTCATCGAGCTCGAAGGGACGATGGACGGCCTGGACCGGGTGCTCGTCACGACGAAGGAGCGGGGCTATATCGGCATCGACTTCACGGCCGAACGGGCGACGCTTCTGCACTTCTTCATCCCGCACGGGGACTAGCCGCGTCCCGTGCCTCATGGATTCTGGCTAGGTTCCGGCAAGGATTGGCGAGAAAGGGCGACGCGCCGTCCCTAGAATGAAGGGGCCATCCCGGAAGGAGGCCCCTCATGCGGAACGTGAACCTCGGCGTCGTCGGCTGCGGCGTCATCAGCGAGACCTATCTCCCCAACCTGACCGCGACGCCCGGACTGAACGTCGTGCACGTCGCCGACATGTTTCCGGAGAAGGCCGCGCAGGCCGCCGCGAAGTACGGCATCCCGCGCCACGGCGACGTGGCGGGACTCCTCGCCGACCCCGCGGTCGAGCTGGTCGTGAACCTCACGATCCCGGCGGCCCACGTCGAGGTCAACTGCGCCGCGCTCGAGGCCGGCAAGCACGTCTACTGCGAGAAGCCGCTCGCGCTCGACCTCGCGGGCGCGAAGAAGACGCTCGACCTCGCCGCCCGCAAGGGGCTGCGCGTCGGCTGCGCGCCGGACACGTTCCTCGGGGCGGGCCTGCAGACGTGCCGCAAGATGCTGGACGACGGCGCGATCGGCGCGCCCGTGGCCGGAACGGCGAACCTCATGGGACACGGCCACGAGTCCTGGCACCCCGCGCCCGAGTTCTATTACAGGAAAGGCGCCGGCCCGATGATGGACATGGGCCCGTACTACCTCACGGCGCTCGTCTCGCTGCTCGGTCCCGTCGAGAGCGTCGAGGGCTTCACGAAGACGACCTTCGCGCAGCGCACGATTACCGCGAATTCCCCGAAGCGCGGGAACACGATCGACGTCGAGGTGCCCACGCACTACGCCGGGACGATGCGGTTCCGCGACGGCACGATCGTGAACGTGACGATGAGCTTCGACGTGTGGTGGTCGCACCTGCCCGACCTCGAGCTGTACGGGACGGAGGGGACGCTCGTCGTGCCGAACCCGAACTTCTTCGGCGGCCCGGTCTCCCTGCTGCGCGGGGCGGACATGCTCGGCGCCGTCGAGGGGATGCCCTGGACCGAAGCGGTCGACGTCCTCCACGACCCCGCCGCGATGGACCGGCTCTTCCAGGAAGTCCCGCTCTCGCGCCCGAGCCCGCCGGGGAACCTCCGCGGCCTCGGCGTCGCCGACATGGCGGCCGCGATCGTCGAGGGCCGCCCCCACCGCGCGAGCGCCGAGCTCGCCTACCACGTCACCGAAGTCCTGGCCGCCTTCGACCGGGCGGCGACGGAAGGCCGCGTGCGCATCGCGAGCACCTGCGAGCGCCCCGCGCCCCTGCCCGCCGTCCCGGCGAACTGACGCGCCCCGACACGCAGAAGGGAGAGTCCACCATGAGGATCGCCACCAGCCTCGAGACGGTCGAACTCAAGAGCAGCGGCCCCAGCAAGCTCCGCCTGCTGAGCAAGGGCTACTGGCTCGAGTTCTTCCAGTGGGTCGCCGCCGCCGGCTTCACGGCCGTCGAGCTGCCCTACAACGCCTTCGTCAACGACCCCCTCGCCTTCGAGATCGGCCGCTGCGGCGTCCCGATCAGCCTCGCCGCGGTGAACGTCAAGTACGGCTCGCCGAAGGGGCTGCGGAAGATGCTCGCCGACTTCGGCATCGCCGACGTGACCGGCGTGCACGTCCAGGCCGGCGATGCGCTCGCCGAGATCATGGCGACGGACGGCGACACGGCCCGCTACTTCGGCCTGCTCGAGTCCGCGGGGCGCGAGGCGATCGGCTTCCTCGCCGACCTCGGCGCGACCGACCTCGTCCTGTCCCCGACGCCCGCGCGCGGCCTCGTCGAGCGGTTCTTCGCCGGCGGGCGCGACGGCTGGGAGGCCGGCTTCCTCGACCTGACCGCAGCCGTCGTGAACAAGCTCGCCCGCGAGGCGAAGGCCAAGGGCGTCCGCGTCGCGGTCCGCGACGAGTTCTGGAGCCTGCTGCGCGGCGACGCGCGCGACGCGTTCCTCGCGAAGCTCGACAAGGACGTGCTCTACAGCCCCGACCTGTCGCACCTGGCGATCGCGGGCGCGGACCCGGTCGCCGTCATGAAGAAGCACAAGGCGCGCCTCGCGTCGGTCCGCTTCAACGACACGAAGTTCACGGACGCCGTCGGCAACTGGCGCACGTCGCACCCCGAGATCCCGACGCAGGGCGCGCAGCGCGTGTTCTGCGACCTCGGCGACGGGACGGTCGACCTCCGCGGCTCCTACAGGGCCCTGCAGGACGCGAAGTACGACGGCTGGGCCGTGTTCGATTCCCGGATGACCCTCGACGTGCCCCGCGCGCTGCTCCGCATGCGCTGGCGCATCGACCATTCGATCGCCGCGAAGGCCTGAAGGAGGACAGCGAGATGGCCAACCTGAAATACTCCTATATGACCAACATGTGGGGCCTCATGGTGCGCTACCCCGTGGCGAACCAGTGGGGCGAGTGGTACGAAGGCGACTTCGGCAACTCGGTCTACTACCTCGACTGGGACCGGATCCTGCGCTACCACGTCGGCGCCGGCTTCAAGGGCATCGAGCTCATGTTCCACATGCTCCCGTACGTGAACGAGTACTTCGGCTCGCCGAAGGCGTTCGCGGAATTCGCGAAGGAGCGCGGCATCGAGCAGGTGACCGGCACGTTCTCCCTGGCCCTCGGCTCCGAGGACCGCGCGAACCACCCCGCCGTGCTCGCGATGAACCAGAAGATGATCGACT
Source organism: uncultured Eubacteriales bacterium (assembly GCA_903919045.1). Taxonomy (GTDB): domain Bacteria; phylum Bacillota; class Clostridia; order Saccharofermentanales; family UBA5734; genus CAILLO01. Next base: position 5,930 of record CAIXGU010000072.1, read on the forward strand.
TCACGGCCGAGCTCGGCGGCGAGAACATCAACATCATGCCCGCGAGCGGCTACTTCGGGCATGGCCCGCTGTCGAAGGAGCAGCTGCGCAACGCCGCGGACTGCTTCAACGAGATCGGCCGGCGCGCGCTCGACAAGGGCATCACGGCCTGCATCCACAGCGAGTTCTGGTGCGCGGTCAACAAGTACGACCTCGAGCGGTTCATCGAGATGACCGACCCGAAGTACGCGGCGTTCGTCCTCGACACCGCGCAGGTCTCGATCATGGGCTTCGACCCGGTCGCGATGTACGACAAGTACCACGAGCGCATCAAGTACTTCCACCTCAAGGACACCAACATCATCGACGCGCCCGACGAGAAGCGCTTCGCGGCCGGCGCCGAGTTCAACGACGAGGGCGACCGCTGGTTCTGGGAGCTGGGCGGCGGCCAGGTCGACTTCCCGGGGCTCTGGAAGCTGCTGAAGAAGTACAAGCACAAGGGCTGGGTCGCCGTCGAGACCGACGGCACGCCCGACCCGCTCGCGACCCTGGTCCTCTCCAAGGCGTACATCGATACGAAGCTCGCCCCAATCTACTCCTGAGCACGGCCCGGAAAGGGCGACCCGGATGCGGCCCCGTGGGGGCCAGGACAAGGAAAGGCGGAACTGCTCATGATCGAAGGCAAGGAATCGGCAGCGGTCGGACGTCCCCTTCGCTACGGCATGGTCGGCGGCGGCCCCGGCTCGTTCATCGGCGGCGTGCACCGCTCGGCGATCGCGTTCGGCGGCTACGGCACCCTCGTCGCCGGCTGCTTCTCGCGGAACCCGGCGAACAGCGCCGTGACGGGGCGCGAGCTGCACCTCGACCCGGCGCGCGTCTACGCGAGCTTCGAGGAGATGGCGAAGGCGGAGGCCAAGCGGGAGGACGCGATCGACTTCGTGGTCATCGCGGCGCAGAACGACTCGCACTTCCCGGCGGCCAAGGCGTTCCTCGAGCAGGGCATCCACGTGATGTGCGAGAAGCCCCTGTCGCACACCCTCGAGCAGGCGCTCGAGCTCAAGGCCCTCGCGAAGAAGAAGAAGTGCCTGTTCGGCGTGGCCTACGCGTACGCCGGGCACGTGATGGCCAAGGAGGCGCGCGAGATCGTCCGGTCCGGGCAGATCGGCGACGTCGTGATGGTCATGGGCGAGTACCCGCAGGAATGGCTCATGGACCTCCTCGAGAAGACCGAGGGCCAGCGCCAGGCCGCGTGGCGCACCGACCCGAAGCAGGCCGGCATCTCCAACTGCCTCGGGGACATCGGCACGCACATCGAGAACATGGTCGCCATGATCACGGGCCTCAAGGTGAAGCAGGTCTGCGCGAGCCTCGACGTGATCGGCAAGGGCCGCTCGCTCGACACGAACGCCCAGGTGATGCTGCGCTATTCGAACGGCGCGAAGGGCCTGTACTGGTCGTCGCAGATCGCCGCGGGCTACGACAACGGCCTCAAGGTCCGCATCTTCGGCACGAAGGGCGCGGTCGAGTTCGTCCAGGAGGAGTCCAACTACCTGAAGGTCGCGATGAAGGGCCAGCCCCCGCAGCGCCTCTCCCGCGGCAACGGCTACATCCACCCGGGCGCCTCGAAGAACTCCCGCTTCCCGTCGGGGCACCCCGAGGGCTACAACGAGGCCTTCGCGAACCTGTACGCCGCCTTCACCTCGGCCGTGCGCGACGTCATGGACGGGAAGAAGGTCAAGGAGGCCGACTACGACTATCCGAAGATCGACGAGGGCATCGACGGCGTGAAGTTCGTCGGCGCGTGCGTCTCGTCGAGCAAGAAGGGCGCCGTCTGGGTCGACGTCGACTGAGCCGGCAGAGAAGAAGAAAGAAGGAGACCAGCATGAAGAAGAAGAACCTCCCGTTCCTCGGCCGCGACGTCAGCCCGATCCTGATGGGCACCATGCCCCTCTTCTCGGGCGACCTGGCCGAGCACTTCGACCACCTCGACATGGCGACCGAGATGGGCGTCGACTTCCTCGACACTGCGATCGGGTACGGCGGCGCCGAGATCTCGATCGGCAAGTGGATGACCGCCCGGAAGAACCGCAAGGACGTCGTCGTCCTCACCAAGGGCTGCCACCCCGGACCCGACGGCAAGCGCGTGAACGCGGCGGCCCTCCGCGAGGACCTGTTCCGCTCGCTCGAGCGCCTCGAGACCGACTACGTGGACGTCTACCTGCTGCACCGCGACGACACGGACCTGCCCGTCGGCCCGATCGTCGAGGCCCTCAACGAGCACTTCCAGGCCGGCCGCATCAAGTCCTTCGGCGGCTCCAACTGGACGCATGCCCGCATCCGGGAGGCGAACGACTACGCGAAGGCGCACGGCCTCGAGCCGTTCCGCGCGAGCAGCCCGCAGTACAGCCTCGCGGAGGAGTACGCAGCCCCGTGGGCGCCCGGCACCGTGACGATCGCCGGCCCCGCGAACGCGGACGCCCGCGCCTGGTACGCGACGACCGGCATGCCCGTGTTCGCCTACTCGAGCCTGGCCCGCGGCTTCTTCTCCGGCATGATCACGCGCGAGCGCTACGCGGCCGAGAAGGACCACCTCATGAGCCCCGGCGTCCTGTTCTCCGGGAAGGCGACGAAGGACCAGCTCACCGGCCGCGGCGAGACGATGGACCCGATCATGGCCCACGCCTACTGCGGCGAGGGGAACTTCCAGCGCCTCGACCGCGCCGCGGAGCTCGCGAAGGAGAAGGGCGCCACGATCGCCCAGATCGCCCTCGCGTACATCGTGAACAGCGGCATGAACGTGTGGCCGGTCTCCGGCGTCGCGAACCGCACCGAGCTCGCCTCGACGCTCGCCGCCGTGGGCCTGCCGCTCACCGCGAAGGAGTGCGACTGGCTCGACCTGCGGAGCGCGACGCGCTGACCCGGGACGCGGAGGAGGGGCGCCCGCGCGGCGGACGCCCCTCCCCCGGTCCGGCGGCCGGAAACGGAGACGCCGGGCGGACGTCAGCCCGGCCGGTGGCGGGCGCGCTGCGCGGTCGGGGTGACCCCCTTCAGTTCGAGGTACGCGCGGTTGAACGTGCGGATGCTCGAGAACCCGCAATCGTAGGCGATGTCGATGATCGGCGCGTCGGTCGCGCGGACCCGGTGGTCGGCCTTCTCCACGCGGAGGCGGTTCAGGTAGGCCTTGAAATTCATCCCGACGGTCTCGTTGAAGATGCGCGAGAAATGGACGTCGCTGACGCCGAGGTGGCGGGCGACGTCGTCGAGCCGGATCGGCAGCGGGTAGTTCATCTCGATGTACTTGATCGCCTTGCGGATCTGCTTCTTCATCGAGGTCCATTCGGCGCCGACGGCATCCTCAGCCGATTGCGGGACGCGCCGGAGCAGGAGGACCAGGAGGCCGGCCAGCACGGCGACCACCTGCTCCTTGTAGTACGGCTCCTTGCGGGCCATCTCGGCGCGGATGCGCGCGAAGGCGGCGTCGATCGCGGCGAGGAGTTCCGGATCCGCTCCGGAGCGCTGGAGGAAGGGGTCGAGGAACCGGAGGTTCGGCGGGACCGCAAGCAAGGGCTCGAGGATCTCCGGCCGGAAGACCAGCACGTCGACGGCGTTCGGTCCGTCGAGGGCGTCGTACCAGTGGAGGTCGCCGCTCGCGCAGACCGAGGCCTCGCCCGGGCCGAGCTCGCGGGACGCGCTGTTCACGCCGACGCGCAGGCGTCCCTCGACGACGTGCAGCAGCTCGATCTCGGAATGCCAGTGGGCGCGGAAGCCGAAGTCGGCGAAGCGCACGATCTCCACGGGGAAATCCGAGACGTACTCCCGCTCCTCGTGGTAGACCGCCTGCACCGCCTGGGGCATTCCCGCACCTCCTCCGGCGCACCGCCGCTCGATGCGACCATTATAGCCCAGAAGAAACCCAGGGGAACCCGGCCCCCGTCGCCGGGAAACGACAAAGGAGGCACCCATGGAATCCTTCATCTCCCACCTTCTCCAGATCGGCATCCTCGTCGAGGACGTCGACGCCGCCGTGAAGCACTACGAGCAGGAGTACGGCATCAGCCCCTGGAACGTCATCGACTTCGGCCCCGGCATGTTCCCGAAGATGCTCGTCGACGGCGAGCCCGGCATGGTCGAGTTCCGCGCCGCGTTCTGCAAGGCGTTCGGCATGGAGATCGAGCTCATCCAGCCCAAGAACCAGACGGTGTACAAGGAGTGGCTCGAGAAGCACGGCAACGGGATCCACCACATCGCCGTCCGCACGCGCGACAAGTTCGACGACGTGATAAAGGAGCACAAGGCCCTGACCGGCAAGGCACCCTGGATCCACGTCAAGGAGGACAACGGCAAGCGCGGCGAGGGCATGGAGTACGCCTACCTCGACCTCCGCAAGGAGCTCGGCCTGTTCCTCGAGATCTACAACGAGGACCGCTCGGGCGGTCACCCGTACAAGTAGGCCTTGCGGCGTTTCGCCCTAGCCGCTCCCCGGACGCGGCTCATGCCGCAGGCATGAGGAGAGCGGCCGGATCGATGGAGCGGCTTGGCCGAACCGACGTTCGGATCTCGGAGAGCGCAGCAGGGAGTCCGGCGACGGGCTCCCTGCTTGTTTTTCCGGGATGCCGCCGTCGGGCCGGAAGTGCGGTACCATGGGTAGGAACGGCAAGCGCCCCCCTCGGGGGCGGCGCGCGAAGAAGGGAGTCCTCCATGAAGGCGATCGTCCTGCGCGGGAAGGGAACCTCCGAAGTCGAAGAGCGTCCGGTCCCGGAGATCGGCCCCGACGAGATGCTCGTCCGGGTCCGGGTCTGCGGCGTGTGCACGGCCGAGTCGCCCGGCTGGCGGGAGGGCGTGGCCCGGGCGAACGGCGTCCTGGGGCACGAGCCGGTCGGCGATGTCGAGAAGGTCGGCGCGAACGTGAAGGGATTCTCGCCCGGCGACCGCGTCACCGGCTTCTGCCTCGGCTCCTTCGCGGAGTACGTCGTCGTGAACCCGGCCTTCTTCGCGAAGGTCCCGGACGGACTCGACGACATCGAGGCCTTCGGCGAGCCGATGTCCTGCATGTACAGCGCGGCGGGAAAGACGCCGGTCGCGCTCGGAGACGCCGTCGCGGTCGTCGGGTGCGGCTTCATGGGGCTCGGGATGATCCAGCTCCTGCGCCTCAAGGGCGCCGGGAGGGTCCTCGCCGTCGCGAACCGGTCCGACTCCCTGGCGAACGCCCGGAACTTCGGCGCCGACGTCTCCTGGCGGCCGGAGGAGGTCGAGCCGCGGTACCGCACGGGGACCGGCTGGGACTTCCTGGGGAAAGGCCTGCCGGCCGTCGTCGAGGCCGCGGGTTCGCAGTCCGCGCTGACGCTGGCCGCGGACATGACGGCGATGGGCGGCACGCTCGTCGTCGTGGGCTTCCACCAGGAACCGCGGACGATCGGGATGGACATGTGGAACAAGAAGGCGATCACGGTGGTCAACGCCCACGAGCGCAACAAGGTGCTCCAGGCCGACTACATGGCCCGGATGATGGAGCTGGTGAAGCAGGGCCGGTTCCGCGCCAGGGAGATGGTGACGCACGCCTTCCGGCCCGATGGGCTCGACCGGGCGTTCGCCGCGCTGCACGAGAAGCCGGACGGGTTCATCAAGGCCTACGTCGACTTCCGGTAGACGGGGGCCCGGTATCGGGACAGGGCGAGGGCCGGTCCGCCGTTCGGCGGGCCGGCCCTCGCGCGTCGGGCGACGCGGCGCGGGTGCCTAGCGGGGCGGTACCGGCTTCCCGCAGGCGACGCAGAAGCGGGCACCGGCCGTCAGGGGCTTTCCGCAGCCGCTGCAGAAGCCCCAGTGCGGCGCCTGCGCGGGCGCGGGCGCGAAGCCGGTCGCGGGCGCGGGTGCGGGCGCGTAGCCGGGCGGGTACATGGCCTTCTTCCGGAGCAGGACGGTCCGGTAGGTCCAGCCGTGCTGCTGCACGACGGCCTTCACCGCCTTCGGGACCGCGCCGAGGTCGATCTCGTACGCGACGACGCGGCCGTCGAGGCCGATCCGGCTTCCCTTGACCTTGCGGAACAGCGTGGTGCCGGATTGGAAGGACGACTCCGAATCGCCGCCGAACTGCAGGCCCTGCGAGACCTCCTGGGTCTTCTCGTAGGCGTAGACGGTGCGCTCGGACGGATCCGCGAAGAAGCGGGCCTCGTAGTCGATCGACTTGCCGCCCGAGCCCCAGCCTGCCGCCAGATAGCGTTCCAGCACGGTGACATCGGTGCCGTCGCCGAGGCGCGCGGAGATGCCGAGCTGGGAGAGCGCGGCGGCGATCGCGGTGACGAGAGGTTCCATGGCGGACCTCCTTCCGGATGGTCGGGCCGCCTTCTCCTTGAGGAACGTGGCGGCCGCGGGGATGCAGGATATCGCGATGATCAGGATCTCGTCGACGCCGATCGCGTTGCTGCGCAGGACCTTGAACCCGCTCCTGCGGCAAGACTACCCCATCCGGCGACGCAGGGTCAAGGGAAGAGGCCCATCAGCCATGCGTAGGCGTCGGGCGCTTCCTTCTGCACGCCCAGGATGAGCGTCTGCATCAGCACGGCGGCTCCCTGCTGGAGCTCGGCGAGGGCGGGGTCGGACGGATCCGTGGAATCGACCGTCGAGAGGTCGATGACCTGGCCCGCCTCGGGGGCCGGCACGTCGAAGGCCGACGGAGCCAACCGGTCGAGCGTGAGCTCGGCCTTCGCGCGGCCGGCGGGCAGGACGGCCGCGAGGGAGAGGACCGTAGTGCCGGCGTCGAGCGCGAGCCCCTCGTTGTGGAGCGCGAATTCCACCGAGACGTCGGACGGAATCGAGAGTTCGCCTTCGGTGATCGGCCGGATCGCGGAGACCGTGACCGTGAGATCGGTCACGCGGGAGGCGGTGTCGTTCGAGGCCGACCAGGCCAGCTGCACCGCGCCGGTGCCGCTCCCCGTGACCGCCAGTTCGGCGACCAGGCCGCCTTCGTCCTGCGATGCCGAACCCTTGGATACGTGCAGATCGTGGAAGTCGGCGACGACCTCCCCGTTGCCCAGGACCTGGAAGCGGGTCCAGGTGCCGGAGCCGCCGGGCAGGGGGATGGACTCGAGGACGAGGCCCGCGCCTGCGCCGGACGTCGGGACGACATCGAGCGCGCGACGGAGGACGCGGCCGTCCCGGCCGACGGACAGCGTCTGCGTCATCGAAGGGAGATCGGCCTCGGAGGCGGCCTTCGCGGCGGCCTCCTCCAGGGCGGCCGACCACGCGTCGACGGTCGGCAGCTTCGCACGGAGGGCGAGGAGCGTCGCGGCGTCGCCGCCGCCGGCTGCCACCTCGTCGGCCGCGGCCTTCAGGGCATTCGAGACGGCCCCGACGGTCTGCGCGTACAGGACGTCGTCGTCGGCGCCGTGCATGAGGATGGCCTGCAGCATCTCCGAGACCTGCGCACCGGTGAGCGCGACCTGGAAGACGTCGCAGGGGACCGGCACGGTCGCGTCGCTCGCGATGCCGGCAGGCACGTCGAGGGTCGTCGGGCCGAGCGCGGTCACCTCCCCCTTCGCGAGGGCGTCCGCATAGAGGGCCGCGTAGGCGTCGAGGGCCTTGGCCAGCGCGTCGGCGTCGACCTCCAGGTGCTTCACGACGCGGGAAAGGTCCGCGGTGGGCAGGGAAGCGGCACCCGTCGGGACCGCGGCGCCGCCGAACGAGGACGCAAGGGCGGCGGGGTCGAGCCGCAGGTACTTGGCGAAGCCGTCCGGCAGGGAGACGTACAGCGGGCCATCCGCAGCGCGGAAGACCGATCCGTCGAGCAGCGTCGTCGCGCCGAGGACGACGGAGAGGTCGGTGCGCGCGGCGCCAGTGTCGCGCGACTGGCTCTCGAATGCGACGGAGAGTCTCGAGAGGGCGTCGGAGAGAACCGAAGCCCCGGTGCCGTCGAGACCGGCGGATGCGAGGAGCCCGGCGTCGGCGGACAGCGTGAAGCGACCCTTCGCGTGGAGGTCGGGGGCCAGGGCGGCGGCCCCGCCGGTGGGCGGCAGGGTCAGCGCGAGGCGCGCGGCGTTCACGGCCTTGACGTAGGATCCGGC
>CAIXGU010000073.1 GCA_903919045.1 uncultured Eubacteriales bacterium
AGGGGCGGTCCGGGCCGGGCCGCGGCGCCCGTCTCCGGGCGGCGCGGCCGGAGAGCCCTAGCGCTGGCCCTTGTCGTAGGGCTGGCCCGAGGCGCGCGGGGCCTGGGTCGTCTTCGAGAACAGGACGAGGGCGATCAGCGTGATCAGGTAGGGGAAGGCCTTCAGGCCGAGCGGCATCGTGAAGGGGAAGCGTTCGGTCAGCGACTTGAAGAACGGGATCACCTGGGACACGTTGGCCACCGTCGCGGCGAATCCGAAGAAGAACGTGGCGCCGAGGATGCCCAGCGGCTTCCACTTGCCGAAGATCAGGGCGGCCAGGGCGAGGAAGCCGAGGCCCGCCACGCTGCCGTTGAACTCGCCGGAATAGGTGACGAGGATCGCGGCGCCGCCGAGCGCGGCGAAGCCGCCCGAGACCGCGACGGCGATGTAGCGCGTGCGGTACACGTTGATGCCGGCCGCGTCCGCGGCGTGCGGGTGCTCGCCGCAGGCCCGCAGGCGCAGGCCGAACGGGGTGCGGTAGAGGACGAACCAGGAGGCGAGCAGGATCGCGAGGACGATCCATGTGGAGGCGTAGGTGTTGGTGAAGAGCAGCGGGCCGAGGACGGGGATGTCCTTCAGCAGCGGGAGGTCGGTGCGGGCGACGCCGCGCACGATCGTGATGTTGCCGCTGCCGGTGATCGTCCGCGCGAGGTAGACCGTGAGCGCGCCGGCGATCATGTTGATCGCGGTGCCGGAGATCACCTGGTTCGCGTTGAGCGTGACGCACGCGAAGGAGTGCAGGAAGGAGAAGAGGATGCCTGCCGCGACGGCCGCGAGCAGTCCGATCCAGACCGCCCAGCCGGGCGCGACCGGCTCGAGCAGCTTGATCGTGAAGGCCGCGACGAACGACCCGATCACCATGAAGCCCTCGAGGCCGATGTTCACGACGCCGCTGCGCTCGCTGAACAGGCCGCCGAGCGAAGTGATCAGGAGGGGGATCGTGAAGGCGATCGCATAGGGGAAGACGAGGGCGATGACGTCCCAGACGGCGCTCATCTCACGCACCTCCCTTCGGGGCGGCCGGTGCATCCGGCGAGGCGGGGGGCGGAGCTTCCTTGCCGGCTGCGGCGGGCGCAGCCGCTCCCTTCGCGGAGCGCTTGCGGCGCCAGGCGGACCAGATCCGCTCCATGAGCACCGAGGTCGCGGCGAAGTAGATCACGGTGGCGATGATCGTGTCGGCGATGTCGGGCGGGATGTCGGTCATGGCGTTCATGAAGCCCTTGCCCGACTGCAGGACGCCGAAGAACAGCGCCGCGACGACGGCCCCCGCCGGGGCGTTCGCGCCCAGCAGCGAGACCGCGATGCCGTCGAAGCCCTGCGAGGGCGTCACGCCGATCTGCATGTTGGTGGCGTAGCCCGTGTAGAAGACCACGCCCGCGAGGCCGGCGAGCGCGCCGGCAATCATCATCGACAGCACGACGCCCCGGTTCACCTTGATGCCGGCGTATTCGGCGGCGTTCCGGTTGAAGCCGACGGCCTTGAGCTCGTAGCCCAGCGTCGTCTTGTCGAGGAGGAAGGCCACGAGCAGCGCGGCGAGGATCGCGAGGAAGAGCCCGAGGTTGATGTACGACCCGGGGAAGAGGGAGGTCAGCCAGTCCGCCTTGAGGCTCGCGACCGCCGAGATCCCCCGGGACTGCGTCTCCTGGTTCGGATCCCGGACATAGGCCGGGATGCCGTCGTTCACCGTCCAGAAGGCGATCCAGTTCATCATGATCGTCGCGACGACCTCGTTGACGTTGAACCGCGCCTTGAGGAGGCCCGGGATCAGTCCCCAGAGCGCGCCGGCGAGCGTGCCGCCCAGGATCGTGCAGAGGAGCACGAGGGGGCGCGGCAGGACGGTCTCGAGCGTGAGCGCGAGACCGGTCGCCGCGAAGCCGCCCATGAGCATCTGTCCCGCCGCGCCGATGTTGAAGAGGCCGGTGCGGAAGGCGAAGGCCACGGACAGGCCCGTGAGGATCAGCGGCGTCGCGGTCGCGAGCGTGTTGCCGATGCGCTTGATGCTCATCAGGCCGCCCTGGAAGAGGTACAGGTAGCCCTTCAGGGGGTTGCTCCCGATCGCGAGCATCAGGATCGCGCCGGCGATGAGGCCGAGCAGGACGGCGACCAGCGAGAGGACGTATTCCCTGCGGATCCGGATCTTCATGCGACCTCCCCCTTCCGCACGCCGGTCATCATGAGACCGATCTCGTTCTCGTTCGTCGCCGCGGCGTCCACGATGCCGATCAGGTCGCCGTGGTTGAGGACGGCGATCCGATCCGAGACGCTGAGGACCTCGTCGAGCTCGAGCGAGACGAGCAGGACGGCCTTGCCGCTGTCCCGCTGCTCGACGAGCCGCTTGTGGATGTACTCGATCGCGCCGACGTCGAGGCCGCGCGTGGGCTGGACGGCGACGAGCAGGTCCGGGTCGAGCTCGATCTCGCGCCCGACGATCGCCTTCTGCTGGTTTCCGCCGGACAGCGAGCGGGCGAGCGAGTCGACGCCCTCGCCGGCGCGCACGTCGAAGGAATCGACGATGCCCTGCGCATAGCGGCGGATCTCGGGCCGGTGCAGGAGCCCGTTCTTCGAGAACGGCTCCTGGTCGTACCGCTCGAGGATCATGTTGTCCTCGATCGTGTAGTCGAGGACGAGGCCGTGCTTGTGCCGGTCCTCGGGGATGTGGGCCATCCCCTCGCGGATGCGCTGGCGCACCGGGTCGTGCGTGATGTCGCGGTCCTTGAGCAGGATCCGCCCCGCCTCGGCGCGCCGCATGCCGGTGACCGCCTCGACGAGCTCGGCCTGCCCGTTCCCGTCGATGCCCGCGATGCCGACGATCTCGCCGGCGCGGACCTCGATCGAGAAGCCCTTGAGGCCGAGCACCTTGCGCGTGCTCATGACGTCGAGCCCCTCGATGCGGAGGACGACGTCGCCGGGGCTCGCCGGTCCCTTCGCGACCGTGAACGAGACCTCGCGGCCGACCATCATCTCGGCCATCCGCGCTTCGGTCGTCGCCGCGACGTCGACCGTCCCGACGACCCGTCCGCGCCGCAGGACCGTGCAGCGGTCGGCGATCTCCTTGATCTCCTTGAGCTTGTGGGAGATCAGGAGGATCGACTTCCCCTCCGCGATCAGGCCGCGCATGATCTTCATGAGCTCGTGGATCTCCTGCGGCGTGAGCACGGAGGTCGGCTCGTCGAAGATCAGGACCTCGGCGTCGCGGTAGAGCATCTTGAGGATCTCCACGCGCTGCTGCATGCCGACGGAGATGTCCTCGATCCGCGCGTCCGGGTCCACGTTGAGGCCGTACCGCTCGGACAGCGACCGGATCCTCCGGGATGCGGCCGCCGTGTCCACGACGACGCCGAGCCGTCGGGTCTCGCGCCCCAGGATGATGTTCTCGGTGACGGTGAAGTTGTGCACGAGCTTGAAGTGCTGGTGGACCATCCCGATGCCGAGGGCGTTGGCCACGTTCGGATCGGTGATCCGGACCTCCTTCCCGCGCACGAGGATCGTCCCGCGCTCGGGCTGGTACAGTCCGAAGAGGATGCTCATGAGCGTCGATTTCCCGGCGCCGTTCTCGCCCAGGAGGGCGTGCACCTCGCCCTTCCGGAGCGTGAACGTGACGTCGTCGTTCGCCACGATGCCGGGGAACTCCTTCCGGATGTTCCTCATCTCCACGATCGGTTCCGCGAACGCTTCCATGTCCCGCATCCCCTCCTCTTGCGCCCTTGACGCGAGCAGGAGGACGGAAAGCCCGTCCTCCTGCCGCGAAACCGTGCCTGGCCTAGCAGGCCGGGATCACTTGAACAGGCTGCCCTGCTCCGCGGAGACGACGATCTTGCCGGCCTTCAGGTCCGCGAAGACCTTGGCGACCTTGGAAGAGACGTCCGCCGTCAGGTTCGGGTTGGTGGCCGGGATGCCGACGCCGTCGTTCTTCGCATCGAACGTCAGGGTCTGGCCGCCCGGGAACTTGCCCTGGCTCTCGAGGTTGATCATGTCGGACGCGGCCTTGGTGATGCCCTTCATCGCGGAGGTGAGGATGATCGACTTGGTCTTGGCCTCGTCCCAGATGCCGTCGGCATACTGGTCGACGTCGACGCCGACGATCCAGACCTGCTCGCCCTTGACGGCGCGGGCCTTGGCCTCGTTGATCGCGCCCACGCCGACGCCGCCCGCCGCCGCGAAGATCGCGTCGACGCCCTTGTCGTACATGGCGGCCGCGAGCTGCTGGCCGGCGGCCACGTCGGAGAAGGTGCCCTGGTACACGAAGTTCTCGGCCTTCATCGTGATCGCGGTGCCGAGGTTGTCATTCGCGTACTTGATGCCCTGCTGGAAGCCCCAGTTGAACTTCTGGACCGGGGGGATCTCCATGCCGCCGATGAAGCCGACCTCGCCGGTCTGCAGCTGGAGGGCGGTGGCGACGCCGGCCACGAAGCCGGACTCATGCTCGGCGAAGAAGATGGAGACCGTGTTGGTCTCGACCTTGGTCGTCTTGCCGTCGGCGGAGGACGGGGAGGCGTCGATCAGGACGAACTTGGCGTCCTTGTACTGGGTCTGGGCGGCGTAGATCGCGGAGGAGAACTTGAAGCCGGGGCAGACGATCATCTTGAAGCCCGCGTCGTACAGGTTCCCGATCTCCTTGAGGTAGTCGGCCTCGGTCGTGCCGCTCGGCTTGAGGTACTTGTACTCGAGCCCGAGCTTGGTCGCGGCGGCCTTCACGCCTTCCCAGGTCCCCTGGTTGAAGGACTTGTCGTCGATCGTGCCGGCGTCCGTGACCATGCCGACCTTGAACTTCGCCCCGCCGCCGGTGCAGCCGGCGAGCATCGCGACCGTGAGCAGGACCGCGAACAAGATGAAAAGAGTCTTCCTTGCCGTCATTTCGAACCTCCTTGATGTCCGGCCCTACCGGTCGGACTGCATCCTCATCCCATCATAAACATCCCGTTCCGGTTTGTGAAGAAGCGCGGATGAAAAAGGCATCGGCGCGCCGTTCGTTGTGCAATCTGTTTGACGGTCAAAGGTTATAATGGGGCCATGGCGGCGCCGAATCTCCGCATCCTGAACCTCGAGCAGGGGCTCCCGTCCGCGGACGCGGCCGAGACGCGCCTGCGCCTGGAGATCGCGACCCTGCGCCGCTCCGGCGGCGTCCGGTTCGTACGCGTCATCCACGGCTACGGCTCGACGGGGACGGGCGGCGCGATCCGCGCCCGCGTGCGCTCCTGGCTGGCGGCGCAGGTGCGGGAGAAGCGGCTGCAGGGCGCGGTCCCGGGCGAGTCCTTCGGTCCGGCGGACCCGGCGTCCCTCGCCCTCGCGGCGAAGTACCCGGCGGTCCGCGAGCTTCCGGACTGGAACGCGCGGAACCCCGGCACGACGATCGTCGCGATCTAGCCGCGACGC
>CAIXGU010000074.1 GCA_903919045.1 uncultured Eubacteriales bacterium
GGAAATCGTCGCGGAAGATCACGGGGAACGGGCCCGAGAATACCGTGACCGGCGCGGCGGTCGTCGGCGTGGCGGTCGGCGCCTTGGTCGGCGTCGGCTTCGGCGTGGCGGTCGGACCCTTCGTGGGCGTGGGCGACGGCGTGGGCGTCGGTCCCCGCGTGGGCGTAGGGCCCGGCGTGACGGTAGGTCCTGCGGTCGCGCCGGATGTCGGCGTGAGGCCGGGCGTCGGGTCCTCGGGCGACGTCGGGGAGAGGTCCGCGGTCGGCTCGGCCGTGGCCTCCGCCGTCGGGGCGTCCGTGGGCGCCGCCGTGCCCGTCGGCGCGAGGGTCGGCGTGGCCGTCGGGGACGGCGTCAGGGAGGGGATGATCCGCACGCACGCGACGATCAGGAGGACGGCGAGCAGCGCGGTCGCGAAGGGCACGAGGCGACGGAACGGGAAGCGCCGGCCGGAGCCGCCCGGAGGAGAAGGAGGAATCGGGGCCAGCGGAACGTTCGGCACGGCCGTCCTTTCCTCCGGCGCTGCGGGGGCCCGCCGGAAGCTCGTAATCCATTATATCAGACGCACTTTCGAACGTTTTTTCGGTTTCCGCACGCACGGGTGTTGACAACCCTTCCGTTGCGTGATACGTTCATTCAGTAAAGCCCTATCCCGAAAAGGCAAACCCGGCGAAAGCCGGCGGCGCAAAGCTAGAGGGCCTTCGACTTCAGGTCGGTGGCAGCCAGTTCCCGAAGAGAGAGGCTTTTTCTCATGTCCGGATTCCCGCACCCTTCTTCCGACCGTCTCCCTTCGGGCTTCGACGCCCGTGATGCGTGCGTTTCCGCACTGTACTTCCGTCCCTTCTTCTCCCTTTCACCCTTCTTCAGGTTTTCCGTGCGGTCGCGCATCGGAGGATAAGCCCCCGGATCGTCGGCAGGCCGCCGTCCGGCGGCTCGTGGAGTCGGAAACGCAGCAGTGGATGGACTTCGGATAGCGCGGCAGGAAAGTCGGGATCGGCGCATGGATCATGGGCTCCGGACCGGTATGCGCCCGCCTCGAACGGCGGGGACGGTACCGAGACGACGAACGGGAGGAACGATGGCAGGGGCTCCGCCTTGAGGGCCCGCCGGCGGACGCCAGGGCCGCCGGTGACCGGACTCCTCTCCTCCACCGGGGTCGCATGACCCGAAATGCCCCCGTTTCAGGCCTTTCCGTATCTTGCGTTATTTGACAAGCACTCAGAACGGCAGTATTTTGATGTTGCAGATGTGTTACAAGGCGCATCCGCACCGCAGAACTGCCACAGGATTGGGGATGCGACGATCCGCGCGACCGAAATTGGGCACCTGGCGCGCGGGGAGCAAGTGGTGCAACCGGCCCCGATTCCTACCTTAAAAAGGAGGAATCGGAGATGACGACCAAGACTCGCAGACTTTCCATCGCGCTCATCGCTCTTGCGGTGTTCGCCATCGTATTCGCAGCTCCTCTGGCGGCGAGCTACGACACCAGCCTGTACATGGATCACTGGAATGACGGCGACAACAGCACGACATTCCGGAACTATGTCATTTCCCACGGTTTTGGGACCAGCGACGGCTACCCCAACATCAACACGCTCGCTTACTACAAGTACAACCATGATCATTCCGGAACGGCAGGCGGCTTCACCGTTACGATTCACTCGAAGACCGGAAGCAGCCATGCATACATCGATTGGACTGCCCCTGCGGGATATGTGGTGTATTTCGTATGGGTCAAGCAGGGAGACGGCGGCATCTTCTACGGCTATAAGACCGGGAAGACGAGCGACACGGATTTAATGGCTCCGAATAGTTACGGCCTGAGTCACGTCAGCTTCTGGTACGGTCCGGCGCCTACGAGCACTCCGACTTCATCTCCGACGCCGACGCCTGAGCCGACCGCGACGCCGACGCCTGAGCCGACCGCGACGCCGACGCCTGAGCCGACCGCGACGCCGACGCCTGAGCCGAGCGCGACCCCGACGCCAGAGCCGAGCGCGACGCCGACGCCTGAGCCGAGCCCGACCACGACGCCTGAGCCGAGCGCGACC
>CAIXGU010000075.1 GCA_903919045.1 uncultured Eubacteriales bacterium
CGGCCGTCGTCGACCTTCTCCTGGCCGTCCGCAATCGACCGGGCGCTCTCCTGCAGCTTCGCGTCCGATTCCGCGGCGGACGCATCGTACTTCGTCTGCTGATCCGCGAGCGCATCCTCCGCCGTCTGCCGGATCTCCGCCGTCCGGTCGGCCGCCCGGACCGTCGCGACGTCCTCCAGGACCGCCTTCAGGACGGCGGTGCGGTCGTCGTACGCCTGCGAGTACGCGGGCTCGGCGTCGGTCGTCTCCATCGCGACGAACACGGCGGAATGCACGGTCTGCTTGAAATCCGACCGCGGGACCACGAGGAAGGTCGCCACCTGGCCATTGCCGATCGTCGTCGGGCCATGGTCGTGCGACAGGTAGAGCGGCGACTCGACCAGCCCCACCACGGTGAAGTCCGTGACGGCGAGCCGCTCGCCGAGGTCCTCCCCGCCGTCCGCATACAGCGCGATCGTGTCGCCGATCGCGTACGCGATGTCGGTGATCCGGTCGTTCTGGACCGCGCACTCCCCGCGGCTCACGGGAAGACGTCCGGCGACGAGCCGCGGCCGGTCGAGGTCGTCCTCGGTGCCGGCGACCGCGCTGCCCGCATCGGGAATCGACTCCACCCGCAGCACCTTCTCGCTTGTCCCGACCTTCACGAGGGCGTCGACGGTCGCGACGCCGATCGCGCCCTTCACGCCCGGCACGGCGCGCAGCGCGGCCACGTCGTCGTCCGTGAATCCCACGGTCGACAGCAGCTGGAAATCCATGAAGTGCGCATCGCGGTAGTACCGGTCGGCCGTCGCCTTCATGTCCGGGTCCGTCTGGCGGATCCCCACGAAGAAGGCCGTGCCGAGGGCGACGATCGCGAGGATCGCCAGGAAGCGGTCGAAGGAGCGGCGGACCTCGCGGAGGGCATCGCGCCGGAAGGCGCGGAGCCTCACCACTCGATCGCCTCCACGGGCACGGGCTCGGCGTTGCGGATGACGCTCTCGACGCGTCCGCTGCGCAACCGCACGACCCGGTCAGCCGTCGGGGCGATCGCGAGGTTGTGCGTGATCACGACGACCGTCGTGCCGGTGCGGCGGCAGGTGTCGTGAAGCAGGCGCAGGATCTGCTTGCCCGTGACATCGTCGAGCGCGCCCGTCGGCTCGTCGCAGAGCAGGAGCTTCGGGTTCTTCGCCAAGGCACGGGCGATCGCGACCCGCTGCTGCTCCCCGCCCGACAGCTGCGCCGGGAAATTCGCGAGGCGGTCCCCGAGGCCGACCTGCTCCAGCACGGTGCGCGGGTCGAGGTGCTCGCGCCGGATCTCGGTGGCGAGCTCGACGTTCTCGAGAGCGGTGAGGTTCGGGACGAGGTTGTAGGCCTGGAAGACGAAGCCGATGTCGTCCCGCCGGTAGGCCGTGAGCCTGCGGTCGTCGAGGCCGCTCACGAGGCGCCCGTCGACCGAAAGGCAACCGCTGGTGACGCGGTCCATACCGCCGATCAGGTTCAGCACCGTGGTCTTGCCCGCGCCGCTCGCGCCGGCCACTACGGCGAACTCGCCGCGCCCGATCGCGAACGACACGCCGTCGACGGCGCGGATCTCCTGGTCGCCGACGCGATAGGTCCTGCGCACGTCGTCGAGGACGATGAAATCGGGGTTCTCCGGAAACGCCATACCGCAACTATATCATGAAGGAAGCCCGCGGCGCGGACGCAGCGGGCCTTCCCGAAATGGGCCTGCATTGCGCTGCCCGCGCCGCGCGAGGAATCCGTCAGCCCTTGCGGCGGGCGATGTTCCGGTGCACCAGGGCCATCACGACGATGTCGAGGAGGACCGCCGCCCCGATCACGGCGACGATGCCGATCACGACGTTCCAGAGGGAGGAGTCCGCGCCGCTCCCCGCGGGGGTCGGCGAAGCGACCGCGGTCCAGGTCGGGTCCGGACCCGCGTCGGGCGTGGCGTCGGCCGTCACGGCCGGGCTGGGCGTGGACGCGCCGTCGGTCGGAACGGCATCCGTCGGCACGGGGGTCGCGGTGGCGGCGGCGCCGTTCGTCGGCGCCTGCGTCGGCGCCTTCGTGGGCGCCGGGGTGGGCGTCGCGGTCGGCGCCTTCGTGGGCGTCTTCGTGGCGGTCGGCTTCGGCGTGGACTTCGTCGCCGCGGTAATCGTATCGGGACGCTCCCACTCGTTCTGGACGAGTCGGAGGGCGAGCGGGGCGCCGAACAGCAGCAGCGCGGCGATCGCGGCGGAGATCGTGATCTTCAGGGTGCGGCGTCTGGGCATGCGGTCTTCTCCTACGGTTCCGTTTGGGGTGCATGGGGATCCGGATCGGGGTGCTCCGGGCTTTCCTGGCTCCGGAACCTTCTCACTACCGTTCGAGGATACCCGGGCGAATACCGGGGTCGACGTCACGGATGATACGCCTTCACCGTGAACAATGCGTGAACGAGGGCCTTTCCTCAACTGCAGACCCTCCATTCGCGTCGCTTTTGCACGACACCGGCCCTGCGCTATCATGGAATCGACGCCAAGGCGGCAGGACAGCCTGAAAGTCCTTCCTTCCGTCCTCGCCCCGCGGCGCGAAAGGAGCGCGCGATGCCAGACCTCCGGCCCCTCGTCCTGCTCCACTCCAACGACATGCACGGCGATTTCCTCGCGAAGGTCCGCGACGAGAAGCTCGTCGGCGGCGTCTCGATGCTCTCGGGCTACGTCGCGAAGGTCCGAGAGGAAGAGCCGACCGTACTCTACGCGATCGCCGGCGACATGCTCCAGGGATCGCTCATCGATACCGAGTACCGCGGCGTCTCGACGATGGAGATCATGAACCGGATCGGTCCGGACGTCGCCTGCGTCGGCAACCACGAGGTCGACTACGGCCTTCCGCACCTGCTCTTCCTCGAGAAGTTCGCGCGTTTCCCGATCCTCGCCGCGAACCTCTACCTGAAGGGCGAGTCGAAGCGGCTGCTGCCGGCCAGCCGCCTCCTCGAAATCGATGGCCTGAAGGTCCTGTTCATCGGCATCCTCACGGAGTCCGTCCTCGACTCCCTCCGACAGGACCGGGTCATCAGCACGCTCGTCGACGTGAAGGACGCCGCCGCCGAGGTCGGCCGCATCTGCAACGCCTATCGCACGACCGACGTCGACCTCACCGTCCTCCTCACCCACATCGGCTTCGAGAACGACCTCGCCCTCGCGCGCCTCCTCGATTCCGCCTGGGGCGTCGACCTCATCATCGGCGGCCACTCCCACACGATCCTCGCCGAACCCGCGCGCGAGAACGGCATCCTCGTCGTCCAGGCCGGAACCGGCACGGAGCAGGTCGGCCGCTTCGATCTCGTGATCGACAAGGACGCCAACCGCGTGGAATCCTTCCGCTGGTCCCTCGTCCCGATCGACCCCGCGCATTGCCCGCGCGATGCCGCGCTCGATGCAGTCCTCGGCGCTTATGAGAGCGAGGTCGACGAGAAGTACGGGCGCACGGTCACGCACCTCTCCCGTCGTCTCACGCATCCGACCCGCCTCGAGGAGACCGAGCTCGGCGATCTCTTCGCGGACGCCTGCGCCGAGATGCTGGCCGTCGACGTGATGCTCCTCGGTTCCGGATCCATCCGGAAGAAGGAGCTCGGCCCGACGGTCACGCTCGGCGACCTCCTGGCCCTCTTCCCTTATCCCGAGACCGTCCACCAGGTCCGCCTGACCGGCGCCCAGCTGCGGCGCGCCTTCGCGACCTGGATGCATCCCGACCGCAACACGACGAGCTTCGAGCATTACCAGGTCAACCGCGGCGTCGAGGCCGTGTACGACGACGGAGCCCGGGCGCTCGTCTCGCTTCGGGTCGGCGGGGAACCCGTCCGGGACGATGCGCTCTACAAGGTCGCCCTCCCCGGGTTCCACTTCAGCGGAATGGACCGCTTCCTGGGACTCGGATCGGACGAGGTCCTCGCCAACGGCGAGGCGAAGCTCGTCTCCACGTCCCAGCAGGACATCGTCGAGGAGTACCTGTCGACCCACCACAACCTGAAGGCGACGGTCGAGGGCCGCTTGCGGCGCATCCTCGCTCCCGGTTGACGTCCGGAGATGCCGAAGGCGCCGGTCTCTCGCAGGAGGCCGGCGCCCTGGCGTCCGGAGCAGGGGTCCGGATCAGTCCTGCTTCGCGGGCCTGCGCGTCGCGAGCAGCACGGCGAGAGCCAGGACCGCCACGACGGCATAGAGCGGAGCGTTCGCGGGGTCGCCGGTCGTCGGGTTGTCATCGTCGTCCTGCTCGGACGTCGGCTGCACCGTCGGCGAGATCTGCGCAGCGTCGACGTAGAAGCGGATGGTCTGAGGAACGCCCCAGACGCTGTTGCCGGAGAAGAAGCGCAGCGTCAGGTAGTGGTACCCGCCCGGCAGGGTCGGCGGCACCATGTAGTTCCCGCTCCAGAGCGCGTCGTAGATGATCGGGATCGCCTGGAGGGAGGCGTCGGACGGAGCCGCGACCGACAGGGTGACGGTGTCGATGAGCGTCGAGATGCCGTTGTCGATCGCGCCGTAGATGCTGACCGTCCCGCCCATGTCGTTGCTCGTCGTGACGCGTCCGCTGAGCGACAGGTCCTCCCCGGGGTCGAGCGTCGCGTCGAAATACGCGTCCCACACGTCGTCCGCCCATAGGACGGGCGGGAACTCGTTGATGTCATGGAACGGCGTCACGGGACTCGTCGCGTCGGCGTAGTCCTTCGCGGTCGACGGCCACCACCCGTAGATGCCGTCGGAGTCGAGGTCCGTACCGGCCATGGACCCGGTGGGAATCACCGTGGCGTAATTGTAGAAGGCGATCTCATCCAGATTCGCGCTGTTGGTGAAGGCGTCGTTGCCGATCGACGCGACGTTCTGCGGCACGACGACGGAATCAAGGCCGGATCCGTAAAAAGCGCGGTTGCCGATCGTCGACACGCTGTCGGGAATCGCGATGTACTCCAGCGCCGTGCAACCTTCGAAAGCGCTGTCGCCGATCGAGGAGAGGCTGTTCGGAAGGTCGACGTTCTCGAGCGACGTGCAGCCCATGAACGTCGAGCTCGCGAGGACGTTCACGTCGACCGGGACCGTGGCGCGGGTCAGGCCCGTGCAGCCCTGGAAGGCGGAGGCGCCGATCGTGGTGACCGTCTTCGGCAGGATCACCTCGGTCAAGCCGGCGACGTCCTGGAAGGCGGCGGTGAAGATCGCGGTGATCGTGCGCGTGTCGCCGTCGCCGACGAGCAGCGTCTGCGGCACGGTCAGGACGCCGGTCGTCGTGTCGCAGTCGACGATGGTGATGTCGCTTCCGGACGTCGGAATCCACCACCAGATGCCGGTGTGGTTGGCAAGGCTTGCAGAGACGATAGCAGGCGAGACGGCGAGGGCGACGGCCAGGGCGAGGAGCAGGACCAGAACCAGGCGGGTCGAGCTGCGGGCGGAACGAAGCATCGGTTGAGTCCCCCTTTCACATCATCAGAGTCCACTCAGGCCTTCCTTCATTGTAATTCATTCGGACATTGATTGAATAGGGAAAATGCGCCGTTCCAGCACCCCGGGTCCTCATCGCGGCCGGTAACGCCTCCTCTTGCGCCAGTGCGCGAGGATCGAGCCGAGGCCGCTCAGGAGGCCGAGGCCTACGACCGCGAGAATCGCCCCGCCCGCGGCCTTCCAGACCGCGGAAAGCGTCGCGAGGACGCTCGGAGGCGTCGGGTCCGAGGTCGGAAGCGGCGGCGCGCCGGGGCGGGGTCAGCCTTCTGCAGCTCCGCCCTGCAGCCGGGCGCGGATGCGTCGGTACTCGACGATCGGCCGGTCGCCCGGGACGAGCCGCTCGCCCGAGCGGAGCGCCGAGGGCTTCGGGCGCTGGGTGATCACGACGCGGCGGTCCTGCCGCTCGATCGCCCGGTTCATGAAGCGGCCCACCCACGCCATGAAGGCGTTCACGGGCCGCAGCGGCGTCGCGTTCGTATAGAAGCGGATGTAGAGGATCGTCTGTTCCTCGTCGATCGGCGCGAAATAGATCATCACCTTGATCCTGTCCGAGATGTGGTTCATCCACACGTTCGGGAAGCGGAACTCGAGGTAGGTCGACTTGATGTCGCATTCCTCGGCCGGCTTTCGCCGCTGGCCGACGTCCACCTCGTTGTTCGCGCTCGTCAGGACCGCCGCGTCCTGCACGATCACCTTCGGGCCGTGCACGAGCGTGCGGTTCCCGCGGCCGATCGTGTTGTGGTGCACGAACGGGAGGTGCACGACGTCGAGCTGGTTCTCGATCGCGCGCGAATAATGCGACGTCCAGAGGTCCTCGATCTCGCTCCAGGAATAGGAGGCGTCGAAGTGGTGGTCGAACCACGGGAGCGGGCCGGACGTCGCCTCGGCGGCCTCTCCGTTCCAGACGTAGAGGATGCCGTTCGCCTCGCGGACCGCGTAGGCCTTCACGTTGTAGCGCGGGAATTCTCCCGACGCCGCACGGCCGAGCGCCGGCACGTTCGCGCACGTCCCGTCGTTGCGGAACTCGAGGCCGTGGAACGGGCACTGCACGCAGTCGCCCTTCCGCTTCCCGACGCTCAGCTGCACGCCGCGGTGCGGGCATCGGTCGACGACCGCCCCCGGCTTGCCGGCTGCGTCGCGGAACATCACGAGGTCGAGTCCGAGCCGCCGGACGGAGAGGAGGCGGTCCTTCTTCAGCTTCTTCGAGGGCAGGACGGCGTACCACTGGTTGGGAATCATGCGCTGGCACCTCCGCGGGCCGCCTTCGGGCGGTCCCGCTTCGATTCTACCATGCCGCGCGCCGCCCGCCCTCGCCTAGAGGAGGGTTTTCCGGATCTCCTCGGCGTCCCTCCGCTCGAACCGCCGCGCATAGGACCGCATCGCGTGCCAATAGCGGTTCCCCATCGGAACGGCGATCACCTCGGCGCCCGCCCGCACCGCACCGGAATCCGCCACCGGGCACTCGACCGGCGTGAACTCGAAGTCGTCCGACCGGCGGGTGATCAGGTAGCCGAGCGCGTCGTTCTCCGCGAGGTCCAGGTCGTCCCGCCCGAGCAGCCGCCGCCGCACGCCGTCCGCGCAGCGCGCGAAGGGGCCGTCGGCCGGACCGGAGGCGAACGGCACGAAGACGGACGCGTCCTCCTGCGCGAGGTGCGAAGCGACGGCCGAGGCCAGCCGATCCGCCGAGCCTCGTCCGCGCACGCCGCGGACGCTGTGCGCGAAGTCCTCCACGGTCTCGAAGTCGACCACCTTGCGGACGCGGCCGCGCCCTTCCCCGCCGTCCTTCAGGAACGAGTCCAGATCGAAGCGCTCCGCGCGTATCGTGAGCATGGGAAGCCCTCCCCGGTCCGGCAGCGAAACTGCCTCTGCTTCGGTTGTACTCCGGAGGACGGTGCAATCGGAATGCAAAACATACGTTCGGGGAAACGGGAGCGGCTGCGGAGAACCGCGCGAAGGTCTTCCTAGGCCTCCCGGCGATCCTCGTCGGCGCGCGTCGGGATCGGCAGCAGCATCCGCGTCCGCGCCCGGTAGGCGGCGTAGCCGGCCTTGTACTCGGCGAGGCGACGCTCCGCGAGGGGGATGCTGATGAACAGGAAGAGCGCGGTGTTCACGGCGGCTCCGAAGCCGAGGAAGAAACGCGACGGGAAGGCGCCTGCGAAGACGACCGCCACGCCCCACCAGACGAGGATCTCGCCGAGGTAATTGGGGTGGCGTGCGTGCTTCCAGAGGCCGAGGTCGTTGATGCGCGTGCGGTCGTCCGCCTGCTTCCGGAAGGCGTGCTGCTGCGCGTCCGCGACGGTCTCGAGGGCGACGCCGAGCAGGCTCGCCGCGAGCCCGAGGATGCCGACCGGTCCGATCGCTCCTCCCTCCCCGAGGTACAGGAAGGCCGGCAGCGTGCAGGCGTAGACGATCAGCGTCGGCATGAGCTGGATGCCCGCGAGGTTGGCCAGCGGCCAGAGCGGTCCCGTCGCCGCGCGGATCCGGTCGTAGCGCCAGTCCTGCACGCCCAGCCCGCGGAAGGTCACGGCCCAGTTCGCCGTGAGGCGCACGCCCCAGACGTTCAGGAGGCTGGCGAGCGCGAGCGCGGACAGGTCGAAGCGTCCGTTCGCGACGAGCCAGAGGTCGAGGATCACGATCGGCTGGACGCTCCAGTACGGGTCGTAGACGGAGGCGTTGTCGAGCGCCC
>CAIXGU010000076.1 GCA_903919045.1 uncultured Eubacteriales bacterium
CGGAGGTCACCGAGGAGGAGATCCAGGCGTTCGTGCGGGCGCGGATGGCCCGCCACAAGACGCCGCGCTACGTGCGGTTCGTCGACTCGTTCCCGATGACGGCGAGCGGCAAGATCCAGAAATACCGGATCCGCGAGTGGGCGGTCGAGGAGCTCGGGCTCCAGAAGGAGGCCGCGATTGAGACCGCCTGAGGAGACCGGCGCGGCTTTGGCGTCCGCCGCCCCTGACCCGCACGTCGCCGCGGTCCCCGCCGCGGCCCCGAAGCGCGTGCGCGCCTTCGAGCTCGACTTCCTGCGCGGGTTCGCGGTCGTGATGATGATGCTCCACCATCTCGCATACGACCTCCGCTACGAGATGGGGCTGCCGGTCTTCGCCTTCCAGGAGAAGCTCTGGTTCATCGACTGGGTGCGCGCGCCGTTCGTCATGATCTTCCTCGGCGTCTCGGGCATCTGCGGCACCTTCACGCGCAGCAACGCGAAGCGCGGGGCGCGCCTCCTCGGCGTCGCGCTGCTCTTCTCGGCCGCCATGGCGGCCTTCTCGCTCGCCACCGGCCAACAGGCGTACATCGTCTTCAACGTGCTGCACCTGCTCGCCGCCGGGACGCTGCTCTACGCCCTGCTCGAGGTCGTCGAGCGTAGCGTCGCGAAGCGCGAGGGACCGACGGCCGGCGGGGATGCGTTCCTGCTCGTCCTGGGGTCCTTCCTGCTGTGGGCGGGGGAGCCCCTGCTCCGCGCGGAGGTCGCGCCGTCGCTCTGGCTCGTTCCGATCGGACGCCCGGAGGGCTTCCCGTACGGGATGTCGGACTACATGCCGCTGATCCCCTGGCTCGGGTTCTTCCTCATCGGCGCCGTGATCGGGCGCCTGGCCTACCGGATGCGCGCCTCGGCGTTCCCGCGCCTGCAGGCGAACCCCGGCGTCCAGGCGGGCACCGCGCCGTTGCGCTTCGTCGGCCGCCACGCGCTCGCGTTCTATATCTTCCACCAGCCTGTCCTGCTGGGCCTGCTGTTCGCCCTGAGGGCGCTCCGATGGATCTGACGGCTCCGCGCGCCGCGCTCCTCGACCTCGACGGGACCCTGCTCGACACGCTGCAGGACCTCGCCGACGCGGTCAACGCGGCGCTGCAGGCGCAGGGACTCCGGACGCTTCCGACGGACGGGTTCCGCCTGCTGGTCGGGACCGGCGCCCGGAACCTGGCGCGCCTCGCCACCGTGCAGGCGCTGCGCGACGCGGGCGCGGACGAGGCGGACGCGGCGGAGCGGGCCGAACGGCTCGCCCCCGCGGTGTTCCGCGATTTCCAGGACGCGTACGCCGTCGGCTGGGACCGCGCCACCCGGCCCTACGCCGGCGTCCCCGAGGCGCTGGAGGCGCTCCGCGGGTGCGGGGTGCCGCTCGGCATCCTTTCGAACAAGCCGGACGCCTTCACGAAGTCGGTCGTCGCGCGGTACTTCCCCGGCATCCCCTTCGCGACCGTCTGCGGCGAGCGCGACGGCGTGCCCCGCAAGCCCGACCCGGCTTCCGCGGACGCGGCGAAGGCGGCTTTCGGCCTGTCCGGCAGGGAGATCGCCTACATCGGCGACTCGGGGACCGACATGGCCTTCGCCGTCGCCGCCGGCTTCCTCCCGGTCGGCGTCCTCTGGGGCTTCCGGGACCGGGCCGAGCTCGAAGCGTCCGGCGCCGAGCGGCTGCTCGCGGATCCGCGGGAGATCCCCGCCCTGTTCGCGGGAGCTTCCGCGGCGGACCTCCGCCGACAGGGGGGAGGCGGAGGATGACGAACGCGCCGCGGCGCCGCCGCATCCTGCTCCCGTTCCTGCTCGCGCTCGTCGTGGCCGCGCTGCCGGGCCTCCTGGCCTTCGCCGCGCGCGCCCTGCTGGCGACGCGTCCCGCCTTCGTCGAATCGCGCGTATCGCGCGGTCTCTTCCGCGTCCTCTCCGCCCTGGTCTCCGCCGTGACGGGCCTCGTCCCGTTCTCGCTGACCGAAGCCGCCGCCGTGCTCGCGCCGGTCCTCCTGGTCGCAGGACTCGCCGTCCTCGTCGTCCGGCTCGTCCGACGGAAAGGACGCCGCCTCGCGATCCTGCGCGCGACGGCCGTCGCCCTCGCGGCCGCGCTCTCGGTCGGTTACGCCGGCTTCCTGCTCCTGCACGGATACAATTATCTGCGCGAACCCTTCGCGGCGACGTCGGGCCTCGAGGTCCGGGAACGCGGCACGGACGAGCTCGCGCGCGCGACCGAGCGCCTGCTGGCCCTCTGCGTCGACCTCCGCGCGCAGTGCGCCGAGGACGCCTCCGGAACGGTCGCCGTTCCCGGCGGCCTCCCCGCGATGATGGCGGAACTGTCCGCCGATTATGCGCGGCTCGCGCGGGACTACCCGGCGCTCGAGGGTCCCCGGATCCGCCCGAA
>CAIXGU010000077.1 GCA_903919045.1 uncultured Eubacteriales bacterium
ATCGGACGCCTCGTAGAGCCAGTCGCGCCGGCCCTCGAGCGTCGTCTCCGCATCGATCCGCGCGACGACGTCGCGGCTGCGCAGAAGGCGGAGCGGCCCGCCGAAGAAGTTCGGGTCGGGCAGGAACAGCGAGCCTTCGGTTCCGTGGATCTCGAGCCGCGGGAGACGCGACTTCCAGACGTCGAAGGTCATCTGCACGGTCCCGAGCGCGCCGCATGCGAAGTCCAGGATGCCGCTGCAGGAGGTCGGGATCTCGATGTCCACCGGCTTCCCGAGGACGAGCCGGTCCGGCTCGTGGATGCGCGCGAAGCCGCCGATGCGGCGGATCGGTCCGAGCAGGGCCACGAGCGTCGTGAAGTAGTACGGCCCGACGTCCAGCACGGGACCGCCGCCCTTCGCGTAGTGGACGAGCGGCGTCGGGTACCAGAGCTCGTGGCCGTGGCAGATCAGGTTGGCCGTGAATCCCGTCGGCCGGCCGATCGCGCCCTCGTCGATGAGCTTCCGGCAGGTCTGCAGGCCGGCGCCGAGGAACGTGTCCGGCGCGCCGCCCACCCGCAGGCCCTTCGCCGCGGCGAGCGCCACGATGCGCTCCGCCTCCTCGAACGTGACGGCG
Source organism: uncultured Eubacteriales bacterium (assembly GCA_903919045.1). Taxonomy (GTDB): domain Bacteria; phylum Bacillota; class Clostridia; order Saccharofermentanales; family UBA5734; genus CAILLO01. The sequence goes on from CAIXGU010000077.1 coordinate 614, forward strand.
AGGGGCTTCTCGCAGTAGATGTGCTTGCCGGCCTCCAGGGCCTCGAGGTTGATCCCGGCGTGCGCGAGCGGGACCGTCAGGTTGAGGACGATGTCGATGTCCGGGTCCTCGATCAGCTCCCGGTTCGAGACGGCCTTCGGGATGCCGAAGCGCTTCGCCGACGCCACCGCGCGTTCGTGGATCAGGTCGGCGCAGGCCAGGACCTCGACACCGGACAAGTGGGACGTCAGGTTCTCCAGATAGACGCCGCTGATCATCCCGCAGCCGATGACGCCGATCCCGGCCTTGCCGTCGCGCATGGCCGATCTAGCCGGAGATCTTCTTCTGCATCGCGGTGACGGTGTCGTAGCTGATCCTGATGCTTTCCAGCTCGGTCAGGATCGTCTGGTCCTGCTCGATGACGATGCACTGCACGGACTTCATGTCCTCGGCCTTCCGCAGGATGCCCTCGAGGTCCATGATGCCGGTCCCGACCTCGGCGAAGTCGAGCTGCGAGGACGCGAGCGGATAGAACACGTCGTACGTGATGCGCGTGCCGTCCGGGATGACCTCGAACAGGTTCACCGGGCGCGCGGTCTTCGCAATATCCTTCTGGTGCAGGAGGCGCAGGCGCGGGCCGATGTGGTCCATGAGCGCCACCGGCTCCATCCCGCCGCGCTGGCACCAGAACGTGTCCAGCTCGAACCAGACGCAGTCGGGGTCGGTGTTGTCGAGCAGCAGGTCGTACGCGTACGTCCCGCCGAACTTCTGGAACTCCATGAAGTGGTTGTGGAAGTAGAACTCGAGGCCCGCCGCGCGGCTCTTGCGGCCCATCGCGTTCAGCCAGTCGGCGCGCCGCAGCACGTCGTCGCGGCTGCCGTAGAAGAAGATCGGCGAGCAGAAGCCGACGCTGCCGAGCTCGGCGCAGTAGTCGACGATCCGGTCCCAGTCGAGCTTCTCGTGGAACGCGACCATCGTGTTCACGACGGACAGTCCCATGCCGGCCAGGATCTTCCTCAGTTCCTTGCCCGTGTACTCGGGCTCGAACTCGCCGTTGTTGTAGGGGAAGATCGCGAACTCGACCTGCTTGTAGCCGGTCTCGGCGACCTTCTGCAGCGTGCCCAGGTAGTCCTTGTCCATGGTCTTGCGGACCGAGAAGAGCTGGAGTCCGATCGGGATCGACGCCATGTCCGTGCCCTCCTACTTCGCGAGGAGGCGGGTCATCGCCTCGAAGTTCATCACGGCGCTCGCGAATTCGCCGTGCACGGTCGACTCCATCTGGTTGACCATCACGTACTCGATCGACGGCATCGCCTTCGCCTTCGCGACGATCGCGGGGAAGTCGAGCAGGCCGGTCCCGACCTCGACGTAGTCGCCGTAGTGCGTGTGGATCTTCGGGTAGAAGGCGTTGTCGAACGCCCCGTCGACTTCGACGAGATTCACGTTCTTCGCCTCCTTGTGGAGGTCCTGCACCTGCAGCGCCTCGCAGCGGGCGCCGAGCTTGTCCATCCACGCGACCGGGTCCACTCCGCCGCGGACGGCCCAGTACGGATCGAACTCGAAGCCCACGAGCGCCGGGTCCGTCTCCTCGAGCAGGATGTCGAAGATGCGCTTCCCGTCGAACGTCTCGAACTCGTTGTAGTAGTTGTGGTACCGCAGGCGCAGGCCGGCGCCCCGGCACTTCCGACCCAGGTCGTCCAGCGTCCTCGCGAAGGCCTTCGCCTCCTGCGGCTTCGTGCGCTCCTGGCTCAGGTTGTAGAGGTGCATCGGGATCGTGATCCCGCCGCTGCCGATCGCCAGGTTGTACCGGATCACCTCGTCCCAATCGAGGAACGGATGGTGGTGCACCGTGGTCGACCGGACGCGCAGGTGGAGGCCGCGCGCGGTCCGATGCAGCACGTCCGCCGGGCAGGGCTCGTCGAACCGCGCGAGCAGCGGGCTGTCGAAGTACAGCTCCACGTTCCGGTAGCCGATCCCCGCGATCCGCTCGAGGGTCCCGAGGAAATCGTGGACCATGCTCTTGTGCACCGAGTAGATATGGAGGCCGAGCTCCGGCCGATCCGTCGCTGCCATGCTTCGTCCTTTCCGCCGCGATGACGCGGCCGGGGGGCGCGCGCCGCGGCGCACGCCCCCCTCGCCTCTTGCCGTTCGCCTACGGCGTGGTCCAGGCGGAGTCGTTCTTCCCGCTCTTGATGACCGCGTGGATGAACTTCACGCCCTCGACGCCGTCCGCGAGGCTCGGGAAATCGAGGTCGTCCTTCGACGGCTTCTTCCCGTCCAGCTTCTTGCGCAGCGCCGCGAGATAGCACACGTACAGGTTCGCGAACGCCTCGTAGTGGCCTTCCATGTGGCCCGCCGGGATGCGGCTGAACTCCGCCGCGCGCCCCTTCACGTAGCCGGCGCCGCGGTACAGCTTGCGGGGCGCCTCGCCGCGCGGGGTGAACTTGAGGTCCTCGGGCGCCTCGACGTACCACTCGAGCGAGCCGAGCGTGCCGTAGATGCGGATGCGCAGGCCGTTCGTGTGTCCGATCGCCACCTGCGAGCTCCAGAACATGCCGCTCGACCCGTTCGAGAACTCGATCAGCATGTTGGCGTTCAGGTCGAGGTCGTGGTCGAAGTAGTCCGTCCGGGCGGACACGCGCTTGATGCGCAGGCCGGTGACGTAGTGGATCGTGTGCTCGATGTGGGAGCCGATGTCCCCGACGCAGTTGGACACGCCCGAGACCTTCGGGTCGGCGCGCCAGCCGGAGAACTTCGCGGTCTTGCTCTCGGTGCCGGCGAGCTCGTCGATCAGCCACTCCTGCGGGTACTCGGCGTTGATGTTGATGATCTTGCCGAGCTTGCCCTCGTCGAACAGCTGCTTCGCGTGCTTGACCATCGCGTGCCCGGAATAGGCGTACGCGACCGCGAACAGGACGCCCTTCTGCTCGGCCTTCTTCTGGATCGCGAGCGCCTGCTCGACCGTGCTGCACAGGGGCTTCTCGCAGACCACGTTGAAGCCCTTGTCGAGGAACTCCATCACGATCTCGTAGTGGCTGATGTTCGGCGTCACGATGACGACGAAGTCGATCTTATCCTTGCGCTCGCTCTCCTTCTGGGCCATCTCCTTGTACGTCTCGTAGCAGCGGTCCGGCGGGACGTCCATCATGAAGCCCGTCGCGTGGTTCTTCTCGTGGTCCTTGCTGAAGCAGCCGGCCACGAGCTTCGTCTTGGGATCGAACGCGATCGCCCCGCGGTGCACCTTGCCGATGAACGCGTTCAGGTCTCCGCCCACCATGCCGTACTTGATCTCCCTCATGACGTCTCTCCTTTCGTTTCCGCCGCGAACGGGAGCCCGCCCGTCCGCTCCTCATTGTAGATCTCCAGGATCAGTCCCAGTTCCTTGCGCAAGTCGAGGTAGGCGAACTCCATCCCCTCCCCGTCCTTGCCGTTGTCCTCCTTGGCGTGGATCCAGGGGGCGCGTCCGCCGGTGAGCCGAGCATGCTCCGCGAGCACGTCGGGGAACTTGTCCCGCGTCCGGACGGCGAGGTGGTGGAGGCCGTTGCCGTGCTGCGCGACCCAATCCTTGTAGACGCTCTTCGACACGGGCTCGACGAGCTCGATCTCCATGCCGAACGCCTTGCAGAAGGCGCAGCGGATCTCGAGCATGCCGGGCTTCCCGTCGACGAGCATCTTCGGGAACAGCTTCGGCCCGAAATCCAGGATCTCCCAGGGGCCGATGCCATATTCCATCTCGTAATGGCGGATCGATTCCTCGACGTTCTCGACGAGGATGCCGATCTGGAAGAGATGCGAGATGAAGGGTTCCATGCGCGTCAGTCCTTTCCTGGCTTGCTGTCGATGCTGTCCGCGGGTTCCGCTAGCCCTACTTCTTGAGCGCTTCGTCGAAGGCGACGTTGGAGGGCGAGAAGTTGATGCTCTTGGTCATCTCGCAGGCCTCGGTCGCGCCGAACACCCGCTCCATCGCGCTGTCCTCCCACTCGACCGACAGCGGCCCCGTGTAGCCCGCCTCGTTGAGCGCGCGGATGATCCGGTCGAAGTCCACGTCGCCGTGCCCCGGCGACACGAAGTTCCAGCCGCGGCGCATGTCGCCGAACGTCAGGAACGACCCCAGGATGCCTTCCGTCCCCTCCAGGTTCACCGCCGCGTCCTTGATGTGCACGTGGTAGATCTTGTCCGCGAACTCCCGGATGAACAGGTGCGGCTGCATCCCCTGCCACACCAGGTGGCTCGGGTCGAAGTTGATGCCCAGCGTCGCGTTCCCCTTGAACGTCTCGCGGAACAGCTTCTGCGACGAGTAGAAGTCGAACGCGATCTCCGTCGGGTGCACCTCCAGCGCGAACTTCACGCCGCAGGCCTTGAACTCGTCCAGGATCGGCGTCCACAGCTCCTTGATCTTGTCGTAGCCCGCCTGGATCATCTCATCCGTCGTCTGCGGGAACGAGTACCAGTACTTCCAGATCGGCGAGCCCATGAAGCCCGTCACGACCTTGACGCCCATCGCCTTCGCCGCGCGCGCCGTGTACTTCATCTCCTCGATCGCCCACTTGCGGATCGCCTCGGGCTTCCCCTTCACGTTCGCCGGCGCGAAGCCGTCCAGGCGCGGGTCCCAGTCGTCGCCGACGCACTGCCCGGCCAGGTGCGCCCCGATCGCCCAGCACCCCAGCCCGTACTTCTTCAGCGTCGCCTTGCGCTCCTTCACGTACGCCGGGTCCGTCGCGGCCTTCCGGACGTCCATGTGGTCGCCCCAGCACGCCAGCTCCAGCCCCTCGAAGCCCATCTTCTGCGCCAGCTTGCACATCTCCTCGAACGGCAGGTCGGCCCACTGTCCTGTGAATAGGGTGACGGGTCTCGCCATGGTCGTTGTCCTCCCTTTCGTGTGATCGGGTCCTTCGAATCCCATGATACCGCGGAACGCGCCGTTCCGACTCGCCAAATCTCCGCACGGAGTGGACGGAATCCGCCCGGCCGCTCCCGCCGGCTTAGAGCCCGCTGGGCCTTCGGAGCCCGCCGAGCCCGCCGAGGCCGGCCTTCTTCACGAAGGTGCCGACGGGGATCGGGGCGGGCGGCGTCTGGGGCTTCACGGCGCCCGCGCGGACGATCGCCGCCGCGATGGGCCGGCAGACGTCCTCGCAGATGCCGCAGGAATCGCACGTGTCGGGGTCGATGACGTGGATGTAGCCGTCCTCGCCGGAGATCGCCCGCGTCGGGCACTTCGGGAGGCACGCGCCGCAGCCCGTGCACTTGTCCGGCAGGATGTGGAAGGTCGCGTAGCGGCTGCAGGAGAGCGTGCGGCACTTCTTCTTGCGCAGGTGGTTCTCGAACTCCTCGGGGAAGCGGGCCGCCGCGGTGGCGGCGACGTCGCCGGCGGTCGGGCAGACGGAGCACAGGCAGCCGTCGCGCATGCCCTCCGCGAGCCCGGCGAGGGTCTCGAGGTCCTCGGGCTTGCCGCGCCCGGAGGTCATGTCGCGCAGGATCGCCTGGATCTGCCAGGAGCCCTCGCGGCCCATGACGCAGCGCCCGCAGGCCTGCGGCTCGAGCGCGGCGGTGCGCTCGCGCACGTAGTCGACGACGCAGGTCTCCATCGCGCGGACGGAGAGGCTCCCGGACCCCAGCTTCCAGCCGCAGCCCTCGAAGGCGGCGTAGTCCGCCGCGGCGTCGAGCTCGGACGGAACGAGGATCGGGCCGCCGGGTCCGCCGACCTGCACGAACTGCAGGGTGCGCCCCTCGGGGAGGCCGCCGGCGTCCTCGACCAGCGCGCGCAGCGTCGTGCCGAGCGGCCGCTCGAAGAGGCCGGGCGAACGGACGTCGCCGAAGACCCGGAAGAGCTTCGTGCCGGGACCGGGCGCGGCGGACGCGTCCGCGCGGAAGAGCGCGGCGATCTGGGCGCAGGTCTCGGCATGGTGGACGACGGTGGGGCGGCCCTCGAAGCCGCGCACCGCGGGGAGGGGCGGGGTCAGGGCCGACATCGCGGGGCGGCCGGCCATCGACGCGAGCAGCGCGGTGTCCTCGCGGCAGACATAGCGGGCCTCGCCGGGCGCGATGCCGATCGCGAGCCCCGCGGGCTTCGCAGCGCCGAGGCCGGCGACGGCCGCCTCGAGGCGGGCCGGGAGCGCCTCGTCCTCGCGGTCGACGAACAGCAGGGCGCGGGTGGCGCCGACCGCGTGCGCGGCGATCAGCAGGCCCTCGAGCACGGCGCGCGGGTCGGACGCGAGGAGCGTCGCGGCGGCCGGCATCTCGGGGTCGGGATCGTAGGTGGAGAGGACGACCGTGCGTTCCGCGTCGGCCTGGGCGGCGCACAGGCGCCAGCGGTCGGCGACGGGGCGGCCGAGGCCCCCGCGGCCGCGCAGGCCGGCGGCCTCGACGCGGGCGAGGATCCCGGACGGGCCGAGGGCGAGGACGGAGGCGAGCCACTCGGCGCGGCCGGCGTCGGGCCGGGGCGCCTCGGGAAGCATGCGGATCTCAGCGGACATCGTATTCCCCCCACAGCTTCTCCCGGGAGATCCCGAGTCGCAGGTCGCACTGCAGGCAGCGGCCGGATTCGCAGCCGGCCCCTTCGAGGTCGTAGCCCTTGTCCACGAGGGTCGCGAGGTCGCGCGCGTCGACCGGCGCCGTCTCGGGGTGGCGGCGCGCCACGCAGGCGAAGCCCTCCTCCCGGCCGATGAACGGGTTCGGCGCGCGCACCGGCGCGAGGACCTCGCCGATCTCCCCGTCGCCGCCGAAGTAGCGGTCGATGGAGGAGGCGGCGCGGCGGCCCGCGGCGATGGCCTCGATGACGGAGGCCGTGCCGATCACGGCGTCGCCGGCGGCGAACACGCCCGGCAGCGACGTCGCGAGCGTCTCGCGGTCCACGGCGATGCGGTTGCCGCGCTGCAGCGGCAGGCCGAAGCCCTCGCCGATGTCGGGGCGCTGGCCGACCGCGAAGATGATCGTGTCGCCTTCGATGACGTGCTCGGAGCCGATCTCGCAGACGATCTGCGCGCGACCCTGCTCGTCGAAGTGGAACGAGCAGACCTTGCTGCACTTCACGCCCGTGACGCGCCCGTTCTCGCCGGTGATGCCCTGGAAGGTGACCGAAGCGTGCACGGTCGTCCCCTCCTCGAGCGCCTCGTCGATCTCCTCGGGGCTCGCCTTCATCTCGTTGCGGGCCTCGAGGCAGACGACCGTGACGGACTTCGCGCCGAGCCGGCGCGCGGCGCCTGCGCAGTCGAACGCGACGTTGCCGCCGCCGAGCACGACCACGCGCTCGCCGACCGGCACCTTCTCGCCCAGCGCGACGCGGCGCAGGAAGTCGGTGTTGATGAGGATGTTGTCGAGATCGCAGCCGGGGATCGGGAGGCGGGCGCCCTGGTGGGTGCCGACCGCCGCGAGCACGGCGTCGTAGCCCTGCTGCAGCAGCGCGGGGGCGTTCTCGACCTTCGCGTCCGTCCGGATCTCGACGCCGAGCGCGGCCACCTCGGCGATCTCGCCCTCGAGGATGTCGGCCGGCAGGCGGTAGCCCGGGATGCCGACGCGCATCATGCCGCCCGCGACGGGCAGCGCCTCGTGGACGACCACGGAATGGCCCAGCTTCGCGAGGTAGAAGGCCGCCGTCAGGCCGGCCGGCCCGGAGCCGATCACCGCGACGCGGCGGCCGGTGGCGGGCTTCCGGAAGGACCCGGCGCGCCAGGAGCCGTCGTCGTTCGCGGCCGCGTAGCGCTTCAGCTCCTTGATCGACACGGCCTCGTCGACCTCCTTGCGGCGGCAGACGGTCTCGCAGACGTGGTTGCAGATGTAGCCGAGGACCGACGGGAAGGGCACCTTCTCGCGGACGACCGCATTCGCCTCGGCGGGGCGGCCCTCCTTGACGAGGCGGATGTAGCGCGGGATGTCGATGCCGGCCGGGCATTCGGCGCGGCACGGGACGAGCGCGGCGTCCTTCGGTCGGTCCATCTTCACGACGCCGATCTGGTCGATGATCGCGCCGGTCGGGCAGACCTCGATGCAGGCGCCGCAGAACTTGCAGCCCGAGTCGGCGAGCGAGCCGTTCCGGGGGGCGATGCGGGCGTAGCCGTCCTCGCGGACCACCGTCAGGGCGTCGACGCCGCGCAGGTCGGTGCAGGCGCGCGTGCAGCGCCCGCACATCACGCAGCGGTAGAAGTCGTGCAGGACGAGCGGGTTCGAGAAGACGGGCTCGATCGGGTACGGGCGCTTGCGGTAGTGCTGGTCCGTGACCTCGAGGTACAGGATCAGCGACTGCAGCTCGCACTTCAGGTACTGCGTGCAGGACGTGCACTCCGACGGGTGCGGCGCCAGCATGAGCTCGGCGGCCTGGCGGCGCAGGGCCTTCACGCGCGCGGTCTTCGTCGAGACGCTCATCCCGTCCTCGACGGGGGTCGAGCACGACGTGACGGGGCCGTCGCGCCCGTCGATCTCGACGACGCACAGGCGGCAGGAACCCGCCGACGGCAGGTCGTGGTGGTGGCAGAGATGCGCGATGTAGACGCCGGCGGCCAGCGCGGCCTCGAGGACCGACTGGCCGGGCTTCGCGGCGATCTCGCGCCCGTCGATGGTCAGGCGGAGGTCGGGCATGGCGGGTTCCTCCCTATGGGGCGGGGGGCGCGGAGGCGGGCTCCTTCGCGCGGCGGACGGTCAGCGAGACGGCGATCGCGACGACGCAGAGCGCCGCGGCGATGTAGTAGGCCCAGAAATAGGTCTTCGACGCGTCGACGACGGCGGCGGCGACCATGGGGCCGATCACGCCGCCCGTGCCCCAGGCGGTCATGAGCAGGCCGTAGTTGGAGCCGTAGTTCTTCACGCCGTAGCGCTCGAGGACCGTCGACGGGAACACGGCGAACAGCGCGCCGTAGAAGAGTCCCGTGAGGGCGGTGCCGACGGCGAGCGTGCCGATCGTCGTGAGCAGCGGGAACACGCACATCGTGGCGGCGAGGCCGAGGAAGACGAGGCGGAGGAGGACGATGCGCCCGAGGCGGTCGGAGACCCAGCCGCCGAGGATGCGCCCGCCGGCGTTGAAGATCGCGAGCAGGATCACGAGCAGGAACCCGCCGTCCCAGTGCGCCTGCTGCTTCACGATCTTGGCGGCGTGGCCGATGATCATGAGCCCGGCGGCGGACGAGAAGGCCATCATGACCCACAGGCGCCAGAAGTCGAGATCGCGGACGAGGTGCTTCCAGTCGACGTCGGCGCCGTGCGCGTGCTTCGCGGCGGCCTGGCCGGCCTGCGTCGGGGCGGGCGCGGCGGGCGGATAGCCGGCCGGGGGGTTCTTCAGGAACTGGGCGAGGACGAGGACCAGGACCAGGATGCCGATTCCGAGGACGAGGAAGGTCTCGTTGATGCTCGTCGACTGGATCATGAAGTTGGTGAACGGGGCGTAGAAGGCGGACGCGATGCCGACGCCGGCCGCGACGACGCCCGTGACGACGCCCTTCAGGCGCGCCGGGAACCACTTGACCGCCGGCGGCGACGTGGAGACGTTGCTGAGGCCGATGCCCGCGCCGGTGACGACGCCGAAGGTGAGGACCATGACCGTCGCGTCCTTCGTCAGGCTCGACAGGATCAGGCCGAGGCCCATGAGCAATCCGGAGAGGGTGCCCGTGAGCCGGGGTCCGCGCTTGTCCTGCAGCGGTCCGGTGAGGGCCATGGTGATGACGAACGACACGAGGGCGATCGTGTAGGGCAGCGAGGCCTGGGTGCTGGTCCAGCCCCATTTCTCGACGAGTCCCTTCGCGATGACGCTCCAGATGTAGAGCAGGCCGGCGAGGAAGTTGATGCCGGTCGCGACGGCGAGCATGCCGTTCGCCTTGGCCTTCAGGGGGTCGTGCATGGAGTCCTCCTTGCGGACGGGTCGGTGCGGAAGCGGAGCGGCCGCCGGTCGCCCGGCGGCCGCCCCCTGCGGCCTAGCGGTAGACGTAGTCGCCGGCGACGTAGCGCGGCGGGATCACCGGGATCTGCAGGAAGGACTCGTACGGGCCGCCCGTGTGGAACACGTGCTCGCCGTGGTTGTCCTGGTCCCACTCGAGGCGCTCGAACCAGCCCTCGCGGCGGTAGTCGCCCGTGATCTCGACCCGGAGCTGCTGGCTCTTGTGCCAGAGGCGGCTGGTCGGCCAGATCTCGATGTCGACCGGCACGATCTCGCCGGGCTTGAGCTTCTCCTCGGAGAGGTGCGCCTGCACGGGCTGGTACTCGGTGGAGAGCTTCGGGTCGAGGGCGCGGTGCGACACGCGCATCTTGCCCCAGGCGCCGGGGTGCGGCTCGCCGAGGACGGACACCGGCAGCACGTTCCCCTTCTCGTCCAGCTTCTTGATGGCGATGAAGAGGTCCATGTCGTCGTGGCCCTTGCACTCGACGTTGAGGCGCAGCTTCAGGTAGCCCGTGATCTCGGTGTCCTCCGTGAACGCCACGTCGAAGTTCGTCGTGCCGGTCGCGCCGTCGTGCGAGACCGAGGAGACCTTCGCGGGCGCCTGGTAGGACATCGACTTCGTCGCGGCGTCGAGGTGCAGCTTGCGATACTCGGTGCGCGCGATCGGGAACTCCTTCTCCGGGCGGTCCGTCTGGAAGTCGTACTCGAATGCGTCCTGCACCTCGATGCGGTACTTCGGCGTGAGCTCCCAGCCGTTGCGGATGCCCTTCAGGTAGCGGTCGAGGAAGCGCTTCAGGTCCTCGAGGCCCTTCGTCCCGTAGGTATCCGGCCACTCGAACTCGCGGTGCGCGCGCATCCACTTGCGGGTGGTGCGGATCTTCCGGAAGCCCTCGAACGAGCCGCGCAGGTGGAAGTGGTTCCAGCAGGCGGTCGCGTAGACCGGGATGCGGATCTTCTCGAACTGCGGGATCTTGTCCTTCCAGTAGGCGTTCATGAACGGGTACTTCACGGCCATGTAGACCATGTCGTCGATGTAGTTGTCGCCGGTGGTGAAACCGACCACGCCCTCCATGAAGGCGTACGCGGGGATGCCGCCCTCATAGGCGGACTCGCGGTACAGGTCGCCCGTGCCTTCCCACGGCGCGATGCACGTGAGGTGCGGCGGCTGCTCCGCGGCGATGCGCCACTGGGTCATCGCGACGCCGGAGTTGCCGAACAGCGCGATCTTCCCCGAGCACCAGTCCTGGGTCGCGAGCCACTCGACCAGGTCGTAGCCGTCGCGGCCGTCCTGGGTGCCGAACAGGTGGTGGTCGCCCTCGGAGTGCCCGATGCCGCGCGGGTCGACGTTGATCACCGCGTAGCCCTGGTGGCACCAGTAGCCCGGGTCCGCGGACTCGAACTTGGCCATCAGCGAGACCGTCCCGGCGGGGACGCCCATGATCTTCCACTCGTCCTGGCCGTCGCCCGGGCGCTTCCCGAAGAAGCTCCAGGAGATGATCGCGGGGATCTTCCCGGTCAGGTTCTCCGGCAGGTAGACGTCGCAGTAGATCGTGACGCCGTCGCGCATCTTCACGCCGACGTCGTGGTGGGAGACGATGCCCGGCTCCGGGTACACGGTCTCGGGCTTCCACGGCGGGCAGAACGCGAACGTGTTCGTCGCCGGGCCTTCCTGCGCCATGATCTCTTCCTTGGTCATGGGCTTGCGGGCCTTGCGGTAGTAGCAGTCGACGACCTCGCCGTTGAAGTCGATCTTCTTGACGATGCGCTCGACGGGCTTGTTGATGATCTCCTCGGCCTTCATGATGCCCTCCCCGGCGGCCGGCTCAGCCGGCGAGCCGCGCGACGTACTCCGCGGCCTGTCCGAACGTCTTCTGGCGACGGAATTCCATGAAGTTGATGTCGACGCCGAACTCGTCCTCGAGCACGGCGATCATCTTCACGAGGTCCACCGACTTCGCGCCCAGTCCTTCGAACGTCGTCTCGGCGTCCATGGGCTTGTCCCCTACGAGGGTCTTGCACTTCTCGATGATCTTGGCCAGCACTTCGTCCTTCATCTCGTTCCCTCCCCGTTCACTTCCGGGCGAACCCGCTCCAGACGGGCACCCCGGTATAGGCCTTCGGCTTCTCTTCCCCGGTCAGCACGCGCAGCGCGCCGCTGGCCATCGCCTCCATCTCGAACTCGCCGGGCACCGCGACCACGGGGGCGATGAAGCCCACCATGTCCCGGATCGCCGACACGAGCGACTCGTCGCGGGCGATGCCGCCCGTCAGCAGGATCGCGTCCACGTCGCCCTTGAGGACGGCCGCGTAGGCGCCGATCGACTTCCCGATCTGGTAGGCCATCGCGTCGTACACGAGCTTCGCGTACGCGTCGCCGGCCTTGATGCGCTCCTTGACCTCGAGCACGTCCGCGGTGCCGAGGTGGTCGACCATACCGCCGTTCTTCGTGAAGTAGTCCATCATGCGCTTCTTCGTCATGCCCTCGGAGAAGCACAGCCCGACGACGGCCGCGCCCGGCACGGCGCCGGCGCGCGTCGGCGCGAACGGCCCGTCGCCGTTCACGACGTCGGTGGTGTCGACCATGCGCCCCTTCCGGTGCGCGGTCACGGACACGCCGCCGCCGATGTGCGACACGACGAGGTTCATCTCCTCGTAGCGCTTCCCGACGGAGGCCGCGTGGCGGATCGCCACTTCCTTCTGGTTCAGCGGGTGGCCCCGGCTCTCGCGCGCCGCGCCGGCCAGGCCGCACACGCGGGCGATCTCGTCCATCTCGTCGACGTCGGGCGGGTTCACCACGAAGGCGCGGGCGCCGACCTGCGCCGCGAACTCGGCGGCGAGCTGGCTGCCCAGGGTCGCGGGGTGCTTCACGGTGAAGCCGATCCGCGCGTGCTGCAGGAGGGCCTCGTTGATCTCGTACGTGCCGCCCTCGCAGCCGACGAGGCCGCCGCCGCGCCCGATGAACGCGTCGACGCCCGCGAGGGACAGGCCGCGCTTCTCGAGCTCGGCGAGGATCGTCTCGCGGCGGTACGGGAGCTGGTCGGAGATCTCGGCGAACGTCGCGAGCTTCGCGGCGTCGTGGGTCACGTTGACCGAGAAGACCTCGCGGTCGTTCTCGTACAGCGCGACCTTCGTCGACGTGGAGCCGGGGTTGATGGCGAAGAGCCGGTAGGCGCGGGCCATGGATCAGTCCTCCTTCCGGATGTCGAGGGCGTGGAACGTGCGGGACGGTCCCTTGTAGGATTCCCAGCGCGGCAGGCCGGGGCCGTTGGGGTCGCCGGTACGGGCGAAGTTCGTCCAGTAGGCGACCATCCGGTCGGACAGCTCGCGGTCCGCGTCGGTCATCGGCCGCCAGCTGCGGCCGAGCGTCCCGAACATGTACCACACCTCGCTCGTATGGAAGGCGCCGGCCTCGTCGCCGGGCAGGCGGCGGTCGAACCGGTAGAGGAACGCCGGGGTCCGCTTCTGGCGGATCAGGGCCTCGCCCCACTCGGCGATGCCGCGCTCGAGGCGGACGTGCATCGCGTCGGGCGGCGGCGGGGAGGCCTTCCCGTCCGGGGCCGGATGGAACGAGGCCTTGAAGTCGTCGGCGGTCAGGCCGATCATCAGCGGGACGTCGCGGACGCTCCCCGCGAGGATCGCGTCGGAGGGATCGCTCGGCAGGACGTAGCCGTCGACGACCGGGGCGAAGCGGATCGCCTGCGGGTCGCGGGCGCCGGGGTCGGAGCGGGGCATCCCGTCGACGAGCTCGAGCGCCGAGAGGGTCCGGAGGTTCGCCACGGACGTCGCGCCGTATTCGGCGGCGACGCGGGGGCCGTTGCGCTCGGCGAACGCGTGCGGCTGGAAGTCCACGAGGCCGTGGACCGCGCCGCCGCTCTGCAGGATCGCCCGGTGGAAGAGGCCCTTCGCGAGGGGGGAGGCCAGCAGGCACTGGACGCTCATCGCGCCCGCGGACTGGCCCGCGATCGTGACGCAGGACGGGTCGCCGCCGAAGGCCGCGATGTTGTCGCGCACCCACCGCAGCGCCGCGATCTGGTCGAGCAGGCCGTAGTTGCCGGACGTGCCCCGGTCGGTTTCGGCGGAGAGGTCGGGGTGCGCGAGGAAGCCGAGGATGTTGACGCGGTAGTTGATCGTCACGACGACCGACCCGCGCCGGCCCATCGCCTCGCCGTCGAATTCGATCTCCCCGCCGTTGCCGCCGAGGAAGCCGCCGCCGTGGATCCAGACCAGCACGGGAAGCCGGTCCGCGTCGCTCGCGGCGGGCGACCAGACGTTCAGGTACAGGCAGTCCTCCGACAGTCCCGAGCGGTCGGCCGGGTACTGGAACTCCTTCTGGTAGAACGAGCCGACGGGCGGAATCCACTGCGGGCAGCTCTTCCCGAAGGCGTCGCAGGCCCGTTCGCCCTTCCAGGGCAGGACCGGCTCCGGGGCGCGCCAGCGGCGGTCGCCGACCGGCGGCGACGCGTAGGGGATCCCCTTGAAGACCGCGACGCCCGGCCGCTCGCCCGGAATCCCCGTGACGAGCCCGCCCTCGACCGCGATCGGCTTCCTGAGCAGACCTTCCTTCCGTCCCATGCGCGCCTTCCCTATTTCGCCTTCTTCAGCTCGCGGTATCCCTCGAAGGGCTTCATCTTCAGCTTCAGCTCCTCCGCGTGCGCGACCATCTTCGGTCCGGCAATCGCTCCGAAGGACCGGATCTCGAGGCAATGCTCGAGCTTTCCGTCGTAGTTGCAGCGCGAGCGCTTCTGCTCGGCCTCGGAGAAGGTGACCTTCACCTCGTCGCCTTCGACGGAGAGCTTCCCGTAGATGCCGCAGACCGGGCACTCGACGGTCGTCGTCTTCCGGACCGTGAGGAGGTTGTTGTGGCAGACCGGGCAGATCCAGCCGTCGTCGCCGGCCCATTCCACGGCATCGCGCGGCTTCCCGCAGGCCTGCGCGACGGCGCGGCCGAGGCGGGCGGTGCGGTCCATGAGGTCCTGGTCGAGGAGCGGGCTGCCCTTGCGGCCCTGGTCGTAGGCGTCGATCTGGTCGACGACCTTGATGTTGCCCGGGAACGTGAGGAGGTGCATGTTCGGCAGGCCCAGCGCGACCCAGTTCTGGGTCATCGCGCCGCCGACGGAGATCAGGCCCGCGAAGCGGTCCTTGAAGATCCGCGCGTCGAGCAGCTGGTCGCCGGTCTTCCCTTCCGCGATCCGCTTCTTCTGCTCCACGTCGAGGAAGGCGTAGTCGTGCGCCGGGCCGAAGCGGTCGACGAGGTCCTTGTAGAGGCCGGCCGGGCCGACGGCGTATACGGGGCAGGCCGCGATGATCGCGTCGGCCTCGAGGAAGGCCTCCTCGAGGATATGCAGGTCGTCCTTCTGGATGCAGCGGCCGTCGCCGCCGCGGGGCAGCGAGTTGATGCACCCGAGGCAGCCGGTGCAGGGACGGATGTCGAAGTCGAGCATGCGGACGAACGAGACCTCCGCGCCTTCCTTCTCCGCCGCCATGAGCGCGGCCTTGACGAGGATCTCGCTGACCTTCATCTTGCGTCCGAACGACAATCCGAGGATCTTCATGGGACCTCCTCATGGCAGGGGGTGCATCCGGCGGCCGGACCCTCGTCGGGGCGACCGGAATCAAGGCCGATGGAAACGGGCAGGCTCAGTGTACCATCGGTCGCGTCGGGTTACAAGATTTTCATGTAAGTTTCAGTAAAGAGACCGCGTTGCGCCAGCCGATCGCCTCGCGCTCGGATTCCGCGATCGGCGCGTCCGCGAGGAAGCGCACGGCGTCCTCGGTCGGCTCGAACGGGTAGTCGGCCGCGAACAGCACCTGCGAAATCCCGAGGACGTCGATCGCGCAGCGGAGCGCCGGCGCGGAGAGGTTGCCGCTCGTCGTGACGTACAGGTTCCGGCGGGCGTAGAACGACGGGAGCTCGCGGATGCGCGGCGGTCCGGAGGACTCCGTCAGGCTCGAGCCGTCGAACTGGCCCCGCCACTGGTTGTCCAGCCGCCAGAGCGCGTAGGGGATCATCTCGCCGAGGTGCCCCACGAGGAGCTTCGCGCCGGGGAAGTCGTCGAACACGCCGCCGCAGAGGATCCGGAGCGCGTGCGTGCCGGTCTCGGTCCCCCAGCCCCAGGCCGCCGTGAGCAGCTCGGGGAAGTCCTCGAGGTTCCTCCACTGCCCGGGGATCGGGTCGTTCACGTGGAGGTAGATCGGGACGCCCAGCCCTTCGGCGACCGCCCAGACGCGGCGCAGCGAGGGGTGGTCCAGATAGAGGCCGTCCGTGTGCCCGTTCACGAGGGCGCCCGATAGCCCCAGCTCCCGCACGGCCCGCTCGAGCTCGCGCGCGGCGGCCGGCGGATCCTGCAGGGGCAGGGCGGCGAAGCCGGAGAAGCGGTCGGGGTGCGCCCGCACGACCTCCGCGACGCTCTCGTTGAAGCGCGCCGCGAGACGCACGGCCTCCCCGGCGTCGGTCAGTCCCTGGACGGACGGGGACGAGGCGGAGAGGACCTGGCGCTCGATGCCGAGGCGGTCCATCGTCGGGAGGCGCACCTCCTCGACGTCGGACAGGATCCGGCCGAGCCCCGCGCCGGCCCCCGGCTTCTCGACGGCCGGGAAGCCGATGCGGCGCATGTAGTCGGCGCGAACGCCGGCGAGCTCGCGGATCGAGTAGTGCTCCTCGAAGGCGACGAGGCCCATGCCGGCGTCCCTGCCGTCGTTCCGGCGCGCGGGTCCGGGCCTAGCCCTTGACCGCGCCGACCATGATGCCGCTGACGAAGTAGCGCTGGATGAAGGGGTAGGCGGCCAGCATGGGGATGATCGACACGATGATGACGCAGTACTTGATGAGCTCGGCGACGGCGAGCACGAAGGCCGACGGTCCCGAGGCGCCCACCGAGGTCGCCGTGTTCTTCAGCAGGATCTCGCGCAGGACGAGCTGCAGGGTGTAGAGCTTCGGGCTGCGCAGGTAGATCATCGCCTGGAAGTACGAGTTCCACTGGGCGACGGTGTAGAAGAGGGCGACGACCGCGATGCTCGACTTCGCGAGCGGGACCATGATCCGGAAGAGGACCTGCAGCCGGCTCGCGCCGTCCAGGTTCGCCGACTCCTCGAGGCTGTCGGGGATCGTGTAGAAGTACGTGCGCAGGATGATGAGGTTGAAGGCGGACATGCAGTTCGGGATGATCACGGCGAGCGGCGAGTCGATCCAGCCGAGGTTGGCGATGAGGATGTAGGTCGGGATCAGGCCGCCGTTGAAGATCATCGTGAAGGTGATGAAGAACATCGCCTTGTTGCTCCAGTAGAGCCCCTTGCGGGACAGCACGTAGGCGCCGAGGATCGTGAGCAGCGAGCCGAGCGCGACCGAGGCCGTCGTGTAGAGGATCGTGTTCAGGTAGCCGCGCCAGATCTCGACGCTCTGGAACACCTTCTCGTAGCCGATCGTGGTGAAGCCGAGCGGGCGCCAGATCAGGCCCTTGTTGGCGATCAGCTGGAACGGGTCGCTGAAGGAGGCCATGATGACGTGGAGGAACGGGGCCAGGGCCAGCAGCCCGACCAGGGACAGGAAGATCGCGTTGACCGCGACGAAGAGGATGCGGGACGGGCTTTCCTTGCCGAACTTGGATACCATCGCGCGTCCCTCCTCAGAACAGCCGGGTCTCGGAATAGCGCTTCGCCAGCCAGTTGGTGCCGATGATCAGGAGCAGGCCCACGACGGCGTTGAAGAGGCCGACGGCGGCGGAATAGCCGTACTGGAGCTCGATGAGGCCCTTGCGGTAGACGAAGGTCGAGATGACGTCGGCGGTCTCGTAGATGCCCGGGGAGTACAGCAGGATGATCTTCTCGTAGCCGACGTTGAGGAGCTGCCCGGTGCGCATGATGAAGAGGACGATGACGGTCGGGGCGATGCCGGGGATCGTGATGTGGACCAATTGCTTCCAGTGGCCCGCGCCGTCGATGCGCGCGGCCTCGTATTGTTCGTGGTCGATGCCGCTCAGGGCGGCCAGGTAGATGACGGCGATGTAGCCCGTCATCGTCCACATGTCGGACACGACCATGATCGGTCGGAACAGGTCGACGTAGGTGAGGAGGTTCTTGTCGAGTCCGAACAGGGAGTTGAAGAGCGCGCCGATCGGACCCTCGGGGGCCACGAAGATCTTGATCAGCGACGCGGCGACGACCAGCGAGATGAAGTACGGGATGTACGTCGCCGTCTGGATCGTCTTCTTGAAGTAGCGGTTCTTGACCTCGTTCAGGAGCAGCGCGAGCCCGACGGGGCTGACCACGCCGAAGAAGAGGCCGAGGAGCGAGAGGACGACGGTGTTGCGGATCAGGCGCCAGAAATAGTAGCTCTTGAAGAAGGTCGCGAAGTTGCCGAACCAGATCCAGGGGCTGTGGAAGATGCCCTTCGCGGCGTTGAACCGCTCGAAGGCCATGAGCAGGCCGCCCATCGGGATGTAGAGGAAGATGAAGTAGTACAGCAGGACCGGCAGCAGGATCAGGTAATACGAATAGTTCCGTCTCCAATCGTGCCGGATCTTGCCTTCCTTGAGCCTGGGCGTCATGTCGATGCCTCCTTGCTGGCACGGGGGGCTTGCTTCGGGATGGTGTCGGCCGCGGGCGGACGGGCCGCCCGCGGCCGATTCGGGGCGCCGGATCGCGCGATCCGGCGGGTTCGGGCGCTTACTGGAGTCCGAGCGCCTTGGCCTTCGCCGTGTAGCGGTCGTACGCGGTCTGGCAGATGGCGATGGCATCCGCGATGCCCATCGACTCGATCTGCTTGGCCTGCACGTCCATCCACGTCGCGGCGATGGCGGGATCCTTGACGGCCTTGACGTACTGCTCGAGGATGTAGGTCTGGATGTCGCCCATGATGCCGGCGACCTGCGTGGACTCCTCGGCGTTCAGCGTGTAGGTCACGATGATCGGGCTGATGGAGTCGGTGTAGACCTTCTGCTGGGCGATGTCGTCGGCGTTGTTCATCTGCGTCATGATGTCCTCGCCCCAGACGAGCTTGTTGGGCTGGAAGTTGCCGGTGTAGATCTCCCAGAACGGCTCGGCGCCCTTGTCGCTCTTGAGGATCTTGTCCGTGAAGGTCGGCTTGCCGCCGACCATCGTGTAGGAGTCGTTCTCGAGGCCGTAGTTCATCAGCAGGGTGCCCTTGTCGGTGCACATCCAGTTGAAGAGCTTCAGCAGGTTCTCGGGGTTCGCGGCCTTGGTCGTGATGACCCACGCATCGCCGACGTACTTCGGCACGTCGAACTGCTGGCCGGGGTTCGGATCGGCGGCGTTCACCTTGGGCGCCGGAGCGGCGACCCACTGGAAGCCCTGGACGCCCGCGGCGAAGCCCTTGAACATCCCGGACCAGCCCCAGAAGCCGCCGGTCGCGCCGGCCTGGCCCTGGGCGACGAGCGTCGCCTCGCCGGGGAGGTCGTAGATGAAGCGGGTGTCGAAGTCACGGTCGTAGAGGCCTTCGGCGTACCACTGGGAGAGCATCTTCAGGTAGTCGGCATAGCCCTGCTCGACGCCGCCGTAGTGGATCTTCCCATCCTTGTCGGGGTAGAAGAGCTTGTTGCCGGCGCCGAACTGGTTGGCCGGGTTGGTGATGATGCCGTAGGCCTGCATCATGATCGGGTTGTCGCCGAGGTGCTTGAGCAGCGGGAACGTGGCGCCGTTCTTCTCCTTGAACGCGGTCAGGACGGTGTGCCACTCGTCCATCGTCGTCGGGACCGAGAGGCCGTCGGCGTCGAGCCAGTCCTTGCGGATCATCATGCCCCAGACCGACGCGTACGCATCGTTCATGAGGGTCTTGATCTGGTAGACGGCCGGGATGTAGCCCTTGTCCGTCTGCGCGTCGATCAGGTTCTGGGGCTTGTTCAGCATCTGCCAGTACAGGGGCGCGTTGGCTTCGAGGAGCGGCTTGACGTCGACGATGACCTCGTCATCCACGCCCTGCTCGAGGCCGCCCGGATACAGCGTGTTGCCGGCGCCGGTCGGGTACCCGAAGATGTCGGGGTACTGCTTGGACGCGAGCATGAGGGTGAACTCGTTGTTGTAGTTGGCGTTCAGGATGCTGGTGAAGGCGATGTTGACGTTGGTGAGCTTGGCGATCTCGCCGGGCCCGCCGTCCGCCGCGGTCCAGAGGGGGCTGTTCTTGTAGTCCTGGGCCGCCTCGTTGATGGACATCATCGCCTTGTAGGTGACCATTTCGCTGACGAGCGGGAGGGTCACGTTCTGGAGGTCGGGGGTCGGGGTCGCGGTCGGGCCGACGGTGGGCGTGGCGGTCGGGGCGGCGCAGCTGACGAGCATCGCCAGGGCCAGGGCCAGGACAGCCAGGATGGACCAGAAGCGCTTGTTCATGGATCTCCTCCTTGTGCCTTGTTCTTCTTCCTCTGTCGTTGGTGGAATGGAACACGAACCGCTCCGGATGAAGCGGCCACCGCACGGCGAACCGACCATCGCCCCGCGATGCTGACGACCCCACGGTACGCGCAGGCGATGCGGTTGGAAAGGGCAGGTTTCGGGCTAGGTATCGGAAATGCGCGGGCGCCGGAAAGCCCTATCGGGAGCGCATCCGCTCCCGATACTGGGTCCCGGTGACGCCCTCCAGCTTCTTGAAGATGCTGTTCATCGTCCGGAAGTTGTAGTACCCGACCTTCTTCGCGATCTCCGCGACGCCCATGTCGGTCTCGGCGAGGTACTTCCGGGCCAGGTCGATCCGGCACTGCTGGATGTAGTCGAGCGTGCCCATGCCCAGGCGCGCGCGCATGAGGCGGGTCACCTGGGAGACGCTCAGGTCGACGTGGTCGGCGAGCTTCGTGACCGAGAGGTCGGGGTCCGACAGGTTCGCCTGGATGTAGTCCACGATCCGCTGCAGCTTGCCGTGGTGCTGCAGGGAGGCTTCCTTCCGCGCGTGCAGGTCCTCCATGCAGGAGAGGAACTCGTGGATCGTCCGGCGGAACTCCGTGAGCTCGTTGCTGGTGGCCAGCGCGTCGAGCAGCGCGTCGGCCTCCTTCCGGAAGGCGGGCGGCTGGCCGGCGGAGAGCTCGTCCAGGGCGGCGAGCAGGTCCTCGACGAGGCTGTACTGCCGCATCCGGCGGATCGTCGGGTTCCCCTGCGCGAGGACGTCCTCGTCGATCACGCGGTTGACGAGCGTCTCGACGGAGCGGTAGTCGAAGGCCATGAGGTGGTTGAGCAGCTGCCGCCGCGTCGAGAGCGGGCTGGCGCCGGGCATCGCCGGGGCGCCCTCGTCCCGGTCCCCGTGGCAGCGGACCGAGCCGACCGCATCGAACAGGCGGGCGTAGTCGAGCGCGTCGACCGCGTCCTGGTAGGACCGCGCGACGCCGGCCAGCGTCGCCTGGACCGACCCGACCCCGGCCGACACGAGGACGCCGAACCGGTCCCGCAGGAAGCCCAGCCCGTCCTGGGCGACGGCAGCGAGCGCCGGGCAGTCCGGGGACTCCTCCCCGGCCGGCAGGCCGACGAGGCAGACCAGCAGCCCGTCGACCTCGAAGACCGCGGCGGACCCGCCGGGCACCTCCGCGTACTTCTCCTCCAGGACGTTCCGGACGAGGAACGAGGCGAGCTCGCTGACCTGGCGCACGTCCGGATCCGGGTCGTCGCCCGTCAGGAGGAGGCCGAAGTCCTCGACGACCATCGCGAGGACGAGGAAGCGGTCGGACGGGAACCGTACGCCGTTCTCGGCGAGCATCGCCGCGAATTCGGCGCGGTCCTGGACGCGCCCCTTGGCGAGGCGGGCCAGGAGCGAGTCGCGCAGGGCCGTCCCCGACCGCTCGAGGCGCTTCGAATAGAGGTCCTTCTCGACGATCACCTTCTGGACCGCGTCCTCGAGGTACTGCAGCTCGTTGCGGTTCCCGGTTCCCTGCGGGCCGACGGACCGGCTGACCCGCTCCATCAGGCGGCGGATCGGGGAATAGTTGCGCCGGGCGAACAGGTAGGAGATGAGCGATCCCAGGACCAGGAAGGCGAGGATCGCCCCCACGGTCCAGCTGCGGGTCTCCCGGATCCCGCTGCGGTAGGCGTCGACGCTGGAGAGGAGGACGTACTTCCACTCGTTCCTCTCCGATCCGGTCGCCGAGACGAGGTACTCGCGGCCGTCGAAGTCCAGGGTCGCGGGTCCGTCCGGCAAGTCCTCGAAGCGGACCGGCAGGTCCGCGACGCCGGCGGCGTTCCGCACGAGGCGGTTCCCGGACGCGTCGAGGACGAGGAATCCGTAGTCCTGCAGGCCGCTCACGCCGGAGGCGGGCTCCAGGAACTTCGCCGTGTCGAGGCGGATCATCAGCGCGCCCTCGGGCGTGATGCCGCGCGGATAGACGTTGACCAGCAGGAGGATCTGCGACTCGCCGCCCGCGTCGACGGGCGGCAGGATCACGTACTCCGGATGCGTGAACTCCCCGATCACGAGCGTCTCGAGGGCGTCGTTCGTCAGGCCGAAGGTCCTCTCGGCGGGCAGGGGGATCGCCCCCGTGTCGTTGATGCCGTAGAGGGTGGAGAGGAAGACGCCGCTCTTGTAGGAGTAGAGGAAGACGTCGCGGATCATGGAGTTGGCGTGGACCGCCTGGACCATCTGGTCTTCGGCGCGCTTGGGCTCGATGGCGAGCGCGGGATTGTAGAAGGGATTCGCCTCGTGGACGAAGGCCTGGACGTTCGCCTCGTACTGGAGGAGGAAGGCCGCGGCCTCGACCTCCTGCAGCTTGCCGTCGAGGAGCGTCCGGAGGGTCGCGAGGTTCGCCGTCTCGACCTTGCGGACCTCGCGGTCGAGCGCCTGCGAGGCGCCCGCGAAGACGAGCACGCTCGCGAGGAGCGCGCAGGCCAGCACGATCCAGTAGGAGAGGAGCCAATTGAGGAAGACCGAACGCCGTGCGGCGGGTCGCTTCATCGGGCCACCTCCGGATGCCGACAGGATACCATGCGGCGCCGGACGGCGCCACGCGGACGCGGCGCGAGGCCCGGCCGCGGTCGCGGCGCGGGCCCGGCGTCCGTCCGGCGGCCGCTACCGGATGTAGGTCACCTTCGTCAGGTCGCGCGGACGGGCGTCGGGGCTCTCGGCCGGCACGCCGACCGACAGGAAGTACATCGGCTCGAAGCCCTCGGGGATCTGCAGGCGCTTCAGGTACGGCGCGCCCTCCGGCGTCTTGAAGAAGTCCAGGACGCCGCCGATGAAGCACGTCCCGAGGCCCAGCGACTGGGCGGCGAGCACGACGTTCTCGGCGAGGTGGGCGCTGTTCGTCGGGCCGCGGGTCGCGTCGCAGCAGACGAGGATCTCGGCGGAGGCGCGGAAGAACACGCTGTAGTTCGGATTCTTCAGGCGCTCGACCATGATCGGCGGCAGGCTCGGGCGGGATTTCACCATGGCGATGAATCCCTGGTTGATCTCCTCGAGGAGGGCCTGGTCCTGGACCACCACGAGGTGCCAGGACTGGAGGTTCATGCCGCTCGGCGCCGCGAAGCCGCACGCGAGCAGGGTCTCGAGCTCGTCCGCGGTGAGCGGGCGGTCCGGCTGGAAGGCGCGGATGCTGCGGCGGGCGAGGATCGCGTCGACGACGGGGTTGTGCAGGATGGCCATCTTCGAACTCCTCCTTGACGATGCGGGCCGCGGGCTAGGCGAGCCCGAGGATGCGCTTCTCCATCGCGATGTGGCGGGTCAGCTGCTCGGTGCCGTCGATCGACTCGTCGAACTGGTGCCCCTCGTACTCGCTCGCGATGAAGCCCTCGAAGCCGAGGTCGCGGATCGCGGGGAGGATCCGGTCGTAGGGCACGCAGTTCTCCTTCAGGTTCTCGTCGACGTAGTAGAACTTGCCGTGCATGTACTTCGAGTGCTTCACCATGGGCGCGAGGTCCTCGAGCCGCGCCGGCTTGAAGTCCTTGAACAGCTCGTGGGCGATCCGGCGCTCGGCATCCGTGGGCGCCTTCGTGCGCGCGACGGCGGCCTCCTCGCCGAGGCCCTCCTTGCGGGCGGCGAGCAGGACCTCGAGGGTCTGCGCGCGCATGCCGAGCTCGGCGGCCTGGGTGAACCAGGGCTTGTGCGGATGCTCCTGGAACACGCCGAAGTCCGGGATGATGCCGATGTGGTCGGAGCCGAGGCGGTCGAACAGCGCGAAGTACTTCTGCCAGACCGGGACGTGGATCGTGTGCGGGGCGTGCAGCTCGACGCCGAGCCAGACGTCGCGCTTCGCGGCGTACGGGACCATCTTCTCGAGGATCTCCGGGGAGATCGCGTGCTGCGTGCGGACGACCGGGAAGCCGTAGCGGCTCGCGATGTCGAGGTCGTTCACCGTGCTCTGCACGATCTCGGCCTCCGTCATGTCGCGGTCGGTGCGCTGGCCCATGTCGATGTACGCGCTGTAGGTGACGGGCGCGAGGCCGTACTTGTCGAGCAGCCCGCGGAAGTAGGTCATCCACGCGTCGGTCGGCCAGGGGTAGTCCGGGACCATCATCGCGGCGACGATCTCGACGCCCGTGAAGCCGAGCTCGGCCGCCTTGGCGACGCAGGCCTCGATCGAGTACTTCTCGAGGAAGTAGTCGATCGTGAAGCTGTAGAGGGAGACGCCCAGCTGGATCTTCGAACCCTTCATCACTTTTCTCCTCTCGGTCGCGCCGGCCGCGTCAGCGGGCCATCGCCAGGGTGCGGACGTGCCGGCCCTCGGCGACGACGTAGTCCCCGGAATAGCCGGTGTACGGGACGCGGTACGCGAAGTCGACGCGGAGCTCGTGGTTCCCGGGGGCGAGGCCGCCCTCCTTCGCCACGCGCAGGGTCGCGCGGTCGAGCACGAACCAGTATTCGGAGTAGAGCTCGGGGATCCGGCTCATCAGGAACTCCTTGCCGTTGAGGCACAGGAGCAGGTCGTTCGGGTCCACGGGCGCCCCATCGACCGACAGGTCGAGGCGGGTCACGCAGGAGAGCTGCGAGCCGCGGTAGGACGGGAAGCGGATCCGGATCTCGTAGCCGGTCGTCCGGCCGTTCACGGCGACGTTGCGGAAGCCTTCGTCGGTGATCGTGTGCTTGAAGTACGCCTGGAAGTGCATGGGGCTCCTTCCTACCGGGCCTCGGTTTTCGCAAAGTTTACAGAAATGCATGAAAATAGTACCATCCTTTTCAGGACGGGTCAACGGGACCCGGGGCCCGGGCGGACCGCCCGGCCGAGGAGGACGAACCATGGCCCTCATCCGGAACCTGATGCATCTCGGCCTGCGCGTGAAGGACTTCGACGCGTCCCTGCGGTTCTACCGCGACGGCCTCGGGCTCGAGGAGGTCTTCACGCTGCGTAAGCGCACGCTGTACGACATGCTCGCCGCGGAAGGGAACCCCGTCCCCGACCGTTCCGACGAGGACGACGTCTGGCTGGGGTACCTGCGCATCCGCAACGAGCAGTACCTCGAGATCTTCCCCGTCCCGAAGGAGGAGGTCTCCCAGTTCACCGACCGGCAGAGCTTCTTCCATTTCTCGCTCCAGTGCGACGACATCGTCGCGACCGTCGACGGGATCCGGAAGCGCGGCATCCTCGTGTCGAGCCTGCACGTCGACGCGCTCGCCGACCGGCCCGTGCCCGAATGCTTCGACCCCGTGAAGGCGCCGTGCCGCTCGCGGATCGCCTGGATCAAGGACCCGGACGGCAACCTGATCGAGCTGATGCAGCTCATGCCCGACAGCCTGCAGCGCGGGAAGGACCGGCCCGAGGAGGGCTGACGGAACGCGGAGGGGCCCGGCGCACGCCGGGCCCCTCGGTCTTCCTCTAGTCGAAGGCCACCGTCCGGCCCGTCCTCGCGGACTCGTAGATCCCCTCGATGATCCGGGTGACGACCGCGGCCTCCTGCGGGAGGATCGCGGGGTCCTTGTCCTGCTTGATCGCGTCGATCCAGCGGCGGAGCTCGTAGTCGTTGTTGTCGTACGACGGGCGCATGCCGGGCATCCCGCCCAGGTTCGGCACGGTGACCGCCTTCTTCCCGTTGAGGATCTGGAGGAGCCGGACGCCGG
>CAIXGU010000078.1 GCA_903919045.1 uncultured Eubacteriales bacterium
CCTGGTCGTCCTTCTAAAGGCGATGGGCGTCGAGCCGGTCGTGGTCGTCGCCGAGCGCTGGAAGCTGGTCGAGCGCCTCGAGGCCCTCGGCATCGAGTGCCTGACCGTCCGCAATTACCGGCCGTTCCGAAGCCGGACGCTGCCCGTCGCGAAGCACCTCGCGAAGGTCGCGATCAACGAGGCGGCGGCCCTGCGGGTCGCCTGGCGGCTGCGCTCCCGACGGATCGACCTCGTCCACATCAACAGCCAATTCGCCGGACTCTTCGGCGCGCGGGTCGCCCGGCTTCTGGGGGTCCCGTACGTCTACCACATCCGCGAGATGCTCCAGCCCCACTTCCGGGCCGATTTCCACGACCGTCGGCATGCGGAGCGCGTCCTGCGCGAGGCCGCAGAGGTAGTCTCGGTCTCCTCGGCCGTGCGCGACTACATGCAGGCCGAATACGGCCGGGCGTCCCGTCTTGTGTACAACGGGATCGACGAGAAAGTCTATGCCGCGGACCCGGATGCCAAGTTCCGGGACGGTGCGCCCGTGCGGGTCGTCGCGATGGGTCGCGTGGACCCGGCGAAGGGGACCCGGGAGGCCGTCGAGGCCTTCGGCCGCCTCGTGAAGGACCCCGGTACGCCTGCGGTGCGGCTGCGGATCGTCGGGTTCGTCGGCATCGGGGAGTACGAGCGGGAGATCGCGGCGCGGGTGGCGGAACTAGGTCTTTCGCCGCACGTCGACCTCATGCCCTTCGACGACGACCCCGCCGAGGTCCTGCGCGGAGCCGACGTGAGCCTGGTCTGCTCCCGGGACGAGGCCTTCGGGCGCGTGACGGTCGAGTCGCTCCTCTGCGCCTGCCTCGTGGTCGCCACGCGGTCCGGCGGGACGCCGGAGGTCGTGCAGGAAGGGACGACCGGCTTCCTCTACGAACCGGGCGACGTCGAGGAACTGACGCACTGCCTGCGTCGGGCGGTCGAGGACGCCGGACGGTCGCGGGAGATCGCCCGCGAAGCCCAGCGGACGGCACGCCTCCGCTTCACGGCCGAACGGAACGCGCGGGAGGTCCTCGGGGTCTACCGCGACGTCCTCGGGGCGACGTGAGCGCGCTCCTCAAGGACGCGGCGAAGCTGACGACCTCGCGGGTCGTCGCCCTCGTCGTCGGGCTCGTGAGCACGATGCTGCTCTCCCGGTTCCGAACGCTCACGGAGTACGGCACCTACAGCCAGCTGATCCTCCTGGGCAGCGTCGTGACGACGCTCTTCATGCTCGGCGTCCCGAACAGCCTCAACTACTTCCTCGCCCGGGCCTCGGGGACCGAGGAGCGGCGGGACCTGCGGTCGACCTTCCTCACGTACCTCACGCTCGTCGGCGCCGCCACGGGCGTCCTGCTCGCGGTCGCCGCGCCGCTCGCCGCGCGGTACTTCCGCAACGAGGCGATCCTCGGCTACGCCTACTTCCTCGCGGTCTACCCCTGGGCGACGATCCTCCAGTCCTGCGCCGAGAACCTGCTCGTCGTCGAGAAGCGGACGGGCACCCTCGTCGTCTACCGGAGCGCGGTCAGCCTGGGGGTCCTCGGCAGCGTGATCGTCTGCCAGGCGCTCGGCCAGACCTTCCAGACCTATCTCGTGGCCTATGTCGCCGTGCAAGCCTGCGCGGCGCTGGCCGTGTACGCGGTCGCGGGGCGGATGCCGGGCGGACTGCGGGTCGCCCTCGACGGGAAGGCGTTGAAGCGCATCCTCGCGTTCTCCGCTCCGCTCGGGCTCGCGACGGTCCTCGGGACGCTCAACCTGGAAATGGGCAAGCTCGTCGTCGGCGCCCTAGCGACGACGGAACAGCTGGCCGTCTACACGAACGCCGCACGCGAGATGCCGGTGACGATCCTGAGCGCGTCGATCGCCGCCGTGCTGCTCCCGGAAGTGGCCCGCATGCTGCAGGCCGGCCGCCCGCGCGAAGCGCTCGACCTCTGGGGCCGGACCGCCGTCCTTTCCTTCCTGGTCCTCGCGCCCTTCGCGGTCCTGCTGATCCTCTACGCCCCGCAGTGGATCTCGGTCCTCTACTCGGCCAAGTACCTGTCCGGCGTCGCGGTTTTCCGGGTCGCCTCGCTCCTCGTCCTGCTCCGCGTCACCTACTTCGGACTCTTCCTCAACGCGCTCGGGAAGACGCGGTTCATCCTCTACAGCTCGCTTGCGGCGCTCGTCCTGACCGCGGGCCTGAGCTACGTCCTATACACGGTGCTCGGCATCGTCGGGCTCGCCCTGGCGACCGTGCTCTCGAACGTCTTCACGAGCCTGTTCCAGCTGACCGCGACCGCGCGGCAGCTGAAGCTCCGCCTCCGGGAGATCTTCCCGTGGCGGGAGCTGCTCCGCCTCGCGGGCGTCAACGCGTTCCTCGCGGCCGTCCTGCTCGGCGCCAACGCGCTGCTCCAGCGCTTCCTCGGGGACGCCTGGGTCTGGGCGGCGCTGCCGGTCGTCGCCCTCGCCGGCGGGGTCTACCTCCGAATCCATTGGAAGCGCGCGGTGGGGATCTACCGCACCATGCGGAGGATCGAGACGGCGCCGGCGGCTCAAGCGGCCGCTCTGGAAGCGGACCGCACGGTGCCCGTCGAGGAGCCCTTCGCGAATTGAATTGCGTTAACGGCTGATTTTCCGTATTGAACGGAAGCGCCTCCCTTCGTACGATGCGAGTGACCGCCCCGCCCTCCACCTGGTTCCGCTTCGAATCGCTCGCACGGTATGGGAGGACACCATGCATCGTTCGCATCGCCTGGATCGGCGTACCGCCGTCGGGACCCTCGCGCTTCTCGTCCTGATTCCGGTCTTCTTCGTCCTTGTGCATGTACTTCAGGCAGACGCGGCGACGTTCGACGACTTCACGTCGGTCGCGGACGGCGCGCTGCCGACCGAGTGGATCGTGCCGCCCGGACTCAACGCCGAGGCGGCGTCCGGGTGCGACGGGCAGGCGCTGCGCATCGTCGACGCGACCAGCAAGCAGGCGATCCTCGGATACACCTACAGCGTGGATCCGACGCCGCCGGCGAACTTCACGGTCGACTTCGACCTCGTTCGCACATCGGGCGTCGCGCGGATCGCCCTCTCGAATGCCGCGCTCTCGAGCACCTTCAGCTCGGCGTCCCTGCTGCAGGTGTACGCGGACGCGCAGGGCAAGCTCTGGTACTTCACGGGCTCCTCCTATGCGATCGGTCCGGCCGCATCGCCGGGCGTGACACCGGCGCCCGCGGTGCCGGCGGGGACGAAGGTGCACGTGCGGATCGCCGGAACCTTCAGCGCGACGACGCGCCAGGCGACCGTGTACCTGGACGGGAAGGCCTACGGAACGGCGAACGGCTACGCGTGGGTCTACCCGAAGCAGCGCACGCCGAACCGCCTGCTGCTGGGCTCGAGCGGGACGACCGACACCGGCGACGACTTCACCGTCGACAACGTCCGCGTGTCGACCGACCTGGAGACGCCGGCCACGCTGGACGAGCCGACGATCGCGGCGGCGGGTCCCGGACAGCCGGTGGAGATCTCCTGCGCGACGAGCGGCGGCGGGACGGGAATGGACTTCACCTACTTCGTCTATCGCTACGACGCGGCCCTCGACCGGCTCGTCAAGGTGAAGGCGACGGATCCGAAGTCGCCGCAGGGGAGCGCGTGGAGCTTCGTCGCGCCGCGGGCGGGCACCTACCTCGTCCGGACGCAGCTCCGGCTGGACGACGGAGCCTGGCTCGAGGATGCACGCGACGCGCTCGTCGACGTCCCCGTGGAACCGCTCGCCGCGACGGCGAACCTCCTCGACGCCGAGGGATCGGGCGCGCGGATCGCCTTCGACTGCGACGCGACGGGGCTCCGGACGCTGGTCTGGGTGCGGCGCGGGAACGAAGCCTCGGCGGGCTGGATCCTCGTGAAGGACTACGGCGACGCGTTCTCCGGTACGGACGGGACGCGGCACTGGGTGGACGTGACGGCGCAGGACGTGCCCGCGGACGATGTCCCGAGGCACGGGGAGACGGTCTCTGTGAGGGTCGCGACGCTGCCCGAGGCGGATTACCAGGCGGGCGTGCGGACGCCGACGGGAGAGACGGAGGACGCCTGCGTCGTGCGGGGCGCGCTCGCACCGGCGGTCGGCTCCATCGAGGTGTCCTCGGCGTCCGGGCGGAGCGGCTCCTGGGAGCCTCTTTCGGCGGAGCTCATGCGGACGGCGGGCGGGACGCTGCGCTTCCGCTTGACCAGCAGCGGCTTCTCGGGCGAAGATGTCGACTTCAAGCTCCGCATCCTGTCGGACGCGGAGGCGGGGCAGGGTGCCGCGTCCGGGATTCTCGCCGGCGACTTCGCGACGGTCGGGACCGGCGACCGGACGGCGACCCTCGACTGGGATACGACGGGCGTGCCGTCGGGCACCTACCTGATGCAGCTTGAAGCGACGGGGCACCTCTTCAGCTCGACGCGCTCCGCGACGCAGACCTTCCTGCTGACCCTGACGCGGAGCGGAGAGACGATTCCCGTGCTGGACTCCGAGACCCCGATCGCCGTGACGGACCTCGGGGCCGGTCGCTTCCGGTTCGACCTAAGCGGTGTCGGGCTCGCCGAGGCCTATGCGACGCAGCATCTCTGGACGCCGTTCCGAACGGTCGCGAAGACCGCCGGCATCGGCGGTTCTTCGGCGTCGCTCGAACTGGACCTGCCGGGCTTCGGTTGGTACGTCTCGACGGTCACGGTGCGCCGACAGGGGCTCGGACGCTACGACGATGCGGCGGAGCGGTATATGTCCTGGCTGCGGCCGGACCCGGTGCGGATTCCGGCGATTGAGGCGCGCATCGGCGACGCGGCGGGGGAGGTCCTCGCGTCCGGGACGCCGATCGCGCCCGGGACGGCACTGTGCTTCACCGCGCAGGCGGCGGGCGGCGGAGGGACCGTCGGAACACCGGCGGATCTGTCGCAAGGGTACGAGTACTCCTACTGGACGAAGGACAGCGGCGACTGGCACCAGCTCCGGGGCTGGTCCTCTTCGCCGGACTGGACGCATGCATTCGCCGACCCCGGCCTCTATGTCGTGGAGGTCTTCGCGCGCGGCGCGGACGGGAAGGCTGGCTCCTACGAGGCCGCCAGGACCTGGAGTATCCGGGTGTCCGGCGCGCCGGACATGGGCGGATACCGGCTCGTGAAGGCGCTGGGCCTCGTGCAGACCGGAATCGGAGGGGGCGGGGACGAGCAGACCGATGCGTCGCTCGCCGGACTCGCGGCGCGGACACCGGTCCGGCTGACCGTGGTCGACGACGCCTCCGCGACGGACGGGCAGGGGAACGCGCTGCCGGCAGCGGCGCGGCCCGAGCGGCGGCTCTACCGCTTCGAGGTGGTCGGCGAGCATCTGCACGTCGTCCTGCGCGGTTTCTCATCCGACCCGACCTGCGTCTGGATCCCGCGGAAGGCGGGGACCTACACGATTCAGGTGCGCATCCGGGATGCGCGGTCGGACGGGTACGAGGACGTGCACGTGATCGCGGAGAACGTCGTCGTTTCGTAGCGTGCAACCGTTTGCACCCCGCGAACGGCTACGCACGAGGGGGGAGGATGTCGTAGAATGGGCCGGAGAGGCGCGGGCGCCCGATGAACGGCCTGCGCGGGTTCCGGGGAGGTCGGGGATGTTCAAGGGCAGGACGCTGATGATCACGGGCGGGACGGGCTCCTTCGGGAACGCCGTCCTCGATCGGTTCCTCGCGACGGAGATCGCCGAGATCCGCATCTTCTCGCGCGACGAGAAGAAGCAGGACGACATGCGCAAGCGCTACAGGGATCCCAAGCTCCGGTTCTACATCGGGGACGTGCGGGACCGCCGGAGCGTGGACGACGCCATGGGCGGCGTGGACTTCGTGTTCCATGCGGCGGCGCTGAAGCAGGTGCCGTCCTGCGAGTTCTTTCCCATGGAAGCCGTGAAGACCAACGTGATCGGAACGGAGAACGTGCTCGATTCCGCGATCGCCCACGGCGTGAGGAAGGTCGTCTGCCTGTCGACGGACAAGGCGGTCTACCCGATCAACGCGATGGGCATCTCGAAGGCGATGATGGAGAAGGTCATGGTCGCGAAGTCGCG
>CAIXGU010000079.1 GCA_903919045.1 uncultured Eubacteriales bacterium
GCGCGGAGGCGGCGGCGCGGAGGGCGAGCGGGGAGCGCGGGTGCAGGAGGAGGAGCGCGTCCAGCGCGGCGAGCGATGCGAGCAGGACGGGCATCGCGGCGGGGACGCCGGACGCGGAGAGGAGCAGGCCCGCGCCGAGGGCGAGCGCCTCCGCGGCGAGCGCGGCCCAGGGCAGCGCTGAGCGCGGGAGAAGGGCGTGGCGGGGCGGCCGCGCCGCAGGCATCGCAGGCGTTGCATGCGTCGCACAAGGGGCCGGCGCCGGGCGCGCCCCCTCCTTCGGGACCAGGCCCTGCGCGGCGAGCCAGGCCGCCAGCGCCGCGCGATCGGGAAACGCGTCGTCCGGTCCGGCGGCGGCGACCCGGCAGGGGGCGGCGGCGAGGCGCACGTCGAACGCCCGCGCGCCCTCGCCCTCCGAAGATTCCTCCCGGTAGGCGAGAAAGACCGAACCCGGCGACAAATCGATGCTCGACGCGGGAACGAGGCGATCGGCGGCGGCCTCGAGCGCTTCGTCCACCGCGGCCAGCAGCGCGGCGGCTTCCGCGCGGTCGCGCAGACGGGCTGCGCCTCTCCGGGCCGGACGGGCGAACCGCCGCGACGCGGGAAGCAGGCCCGACGCGTCGAGGAGCCAGCCCGGCGCATCGGACGACGACGCCCCGGGCGACGGTGGACCGGACCGCAGCCTCGCCCGCACCAGCGGCAGGAACGGCGGCCCGCCGCGGAGGAGCGCGTCGCGGAGATGCGCTGCCTCTTCGGCTCCGAAGCCGTGCGGCGGGGCGAGGTAGAGGCCGCGCCGCAGGCGGACGGTGCGAAGCGTGCGCGTCATCCCGCGTCCTCCCCGGAGATGTCCCCGATCACCGAGGCGCTGTCGCCGAAGACGGAGTGGATGATGTCCGTCGCATAGGACAGGATCGCGCCGCGGAAGATCAGGGCGATCGCGATGAGCACGGCGATGAGGATGACGACCTCGACGGTCGCGAGGCCTCGGCGGCTGCGCGGCATGGGGCACCTCCTTCAGGCGGGCGGCTGCAGGGCGAGCAGGGCGGGGATCCCGGCGACGGCGACGACCGCTGCGAGGTCCAGGGCGGTGGGGAGGAGCAGGCGCGTCGCGACCGCTTCGAGCCGGCGCCGCGTCTCGGCGCGCGCGAGCGCCCAGCAGGCGGAGGCCTGGAGCCGCAGCAGGCCGAGCGCGGCCGCTCCGCCGCGCCGGTCGACCTGGGCGAGGAGCGACAGCGCCGCGGTGATCTCGGGGACGCCGCACGCGAGCGCGACCCGGTCGAGCGCGTCCGCCGGCGTACATCCGCTCCGGACGAGGACCAGCGCCCGGTCGAGGTCGTCCGCGACGGCGGAGTCCCCCTCGGACAAGCCCTCCTGCGCGACCTCGAGCGCGCGCAGCGGGACCAGACCGGCGGACAGGAGCGCGACCGCGAGCCCGAGGAACATCGGGTACGCCGCGATCCGCGCACGGTCGCGCGCGACGAGCTCCGACCGCGCGTCCCGGTCGTGCAGCGCGGACAGGACGACCGGACCCGCGAGGGCCGCCGGGAGCGCGAGGGGGAGGCCGCCGCCCGCGAGGACGACGGGGACCGAGAAGGCGAACGCTCCGATCGCGAGGCGGAGCGGCTTCTGCGCGAGGTGACGCGCGAGCGCCGCTTCCGGGTTCTCGGCGCTGCGCTCGAAGGCGAGGCGGAGGTGCCGGAGGTAGGCGGCCGGCAGCCAGCGGGGCGCAAGGGCGGCGAGGGCCGACGCGGACGCACCGTCGTCCGGAGAGGCACCGACCGCATCTCCGTCGGACCCTCGCCGCCGCCGCTCCGTCCGCCCGACGCGTCCCGCGCGCTTCGGCGCATCCGCGACGATCCGCAGGGAGAGCGCCGCGGCCCCGACGGCCAGGAGGTAGACGGCGCCGAGCGCGATCCGGCCGCCGAGCGACGCGAAGGCCGCGTCGAAGTAGCCGGGGGACGAGCCCTGCAGGGCGAAGGCCGCC
The DNA here is from genome assembly GCA_903919045.1 of uncultured Eubacteriales bacterium. Lineage (GTDB taxonomy): Bacteria > Bacillota > Clostridia > Saccharofermentanales > UBA5734 > CAILLO01. The sequence continues at coordinate 1,982 of CAIXGU010000079.1, forward strand.
ACGAACGGCATCGCGGCGAGGGACAGCGCCTCGATGCGCCGGGAGGACGACTGCGACGCGGCCTCCTGCTCGAGAAGGGCCCGCTCCGTCGCGAGGTCGAGCGAGGCGCGCAGCAGGTCGAGGACGCGCGGTCCGAGGATGCGCCCGGAGGCGAGCGCCTGGAACACCGGGACGGCCTCGGGGCAGGGCAGGACCGGCGGCAGCAGGCGCACGGCCTCGGCGAAGGGTCGGCCGGCCTGCAGCGCGAGCACGGCGCTGCGCAGGGCGCGGCAGAAGGGCGCCGAGGGGCCGAAGAAGCGGACCATCGCCGGCAGCGCCTCCGCGAGGGCCGACTCCGGGGACCGGCCCGCCGTCATCGCGGCGCACAGATGCTGCAGCAGCATCCGCAGCCGGGTCCGGGCCGCCCGCGCGCTACGCCCGGCGAGGAGCGACAGGAACGAGCGCGCGAGGGGGAGGGCCGCGAGCAGGGACAGGGGAATCGCGACGCGCGCGTCCCGCAGGAACGGCACGGAGCCCGCCCAGCAGGCCGCCGCGCAGGCGGCGCAGACCGCGACCGCCTCGGCCGCGGACGTCTCCGCGGGCAGGAAGCGGGCGCGCTCCCGCGCGCGGTCAGGCCGCGCGGACAAGCGGACCGCTCCCTTCGCGGGCGAACAGCGGAACGGTGCGGAAGGACTCCCCCTCCGCGCCCATCGTCCGCACGATCTCCTGGACCGCGCGGCGGCCATCGGGCAGGCGGACGAGATGCACGACCAGCTCGACCGCGGAGGCGACCTGCCGCACGACGGCGGCGTAGGGGAGCCCGGAGGGGGCGAGCGCCAGCGTCGCGAGCCGGGACAGCATGTCGGCGGCCGAATTGGCGTGACCCGTCGACAGGGAGCCTGCGTGACCGGTGTTCATCGCCTGCAGCATGTCGAGGCTCTCCGCCCCGCGGACTTCGCCGACGATGATCCGGTCCGGCCGCATGCGCAGCGCCGCGCGGATCAGCTGCGACAGGCCGACGGCGCCGCCGCCGTCGGGCAGCGGGCCCCGCGCCTCGAGGCGCACGAGGTCCGGCAGGCCCTGGAGCCGCAGCTCCGCGGAGTCCTCGATCGTCACGACGCGCTCCTCGGGCGGGATCGAGGCGGACAGGACGTTCAGCAGCGTCGTCTTGCCCGTGCCCGTGCCGCCGCTGACGAAGAGGCTGCGTCGCTCCCGGACGGCCGCCTGCAGGAAGGCGGCCGCCTCGGCCGACAGGAAGCCCGAGGCGACGAGCGCCTCCATGTCGGGTCGGATCCCCGTGAACTTGCGGATCGTGAACACCGGGCCGTCGGGGGCGACCGGCGGCAGCGCGGCGTGCGCGCGGGAGCCGTCGGGCAGGCGCAGGTCGGCCAGCGGCTCGGTCTCCCCGATCGCCCGGTCGCCGCGCGCGAAGAACCCGACGACGAGGTCGGTCAGGCGCTTGCGGTCCGCGAAGCCGCGCGGGTGGCGGAACAGGCGGCCGTCCCGCTCGAAGAACACCGCGTCGGGGCCGTTCACCATGATCTCGGTCACGGCCGGGTCGTCGAACAGCGGCTGCAGGACGCCGAGCCCCCGCATCGCGTGCATCGTCTCCTCGACGACCCGCCGCCGCTCCTCGATCGGCAGGCGTGCGCCGACGGCCGAGCCGTTCAGCGCGGCCGCGGCCAAGCGCCGCAGCGCGGCGTCGTCGACACGGTCGACCTGCCCGAAGGAGCGGACGACGCGGTCGGCCAGCCAGGCCTGCAGGTCGGTCTCAGGCGTCCGCTCCACGGCGCGCCTCCCCGTCGGAAGCGAGCGCGGCGGTGAGCCGCGCCACCGACTCGGTCCAGCCGGAGACGGTCGGCCGGAGCGGATCGAGCGGCAGGACGAGCTCGGAGAAGCGCACGTCGGGCGGCAGGTCCGGCAGCATCAGGGCCATCTCGCGCCGCAGCGCCCGCACCGCCGCGCCCGCACCCGGCCCGTGCAGCAGGAGCACGCGCCCGCAGGCGGCCGCGACCTCGCGCACGAGGGAGAAGGGCACTTCGCCGCAGGCGGCGAGCACGAGCCGCATCCGGTCGGCTGGACGCGCCGAGAGCCGGCGGACGGCGTCCCCGACGAGGGCCGGGGGACTGTCCGACAGGTCGTCCGCCCGGCGCGGCGGCAGGACGAAGGCCGGGCCTCCGGCGCGGACGGGCCGGGGCCAGGCGTCGGCGCCGAGCAGCAGGTCCGAGACCGAGGGCAGGGCGTCGGGCAGCGGCGCGAGACCGGAGACGGGCAGCCCGTAGCCTTCGGGGTCGATCGGGGTCAGGTCGAGGTGGTCGACGTCGAAGCCCTGGCCCGACAGCGCCTCGGCGGCGGAGAGCGAGAGCGCCTGGCGGATCGAGGCGGGGAGGGACGCGAGGAGGCACACGCACCGCACGCCGTGCGGGTCCGCGTCCCCCTCGGACGCCGGGTTTCCGGACGCCTCCGGCGGCAGGAGACGGAGCGTCTCCGCGAGGATCCTGCCGACGCCTCCGAGGCGGTCCACGGTCCCGTCGCGCAAGGAGCCGATGCCGCCCGGAATCAGGCGCAGGGCGCGTCCCGCGCGCACCACCTCCCATGCGTCGGCCTCCGGGAGGTCGTCGGGATTGTAGACCAGAAGGTCGCACGACGCAGACCCCGGTTCCGCGGCCGCGAGCGGGAGCGTTCCGACCGCGACGTCGGGGCGCACGGTCGAGAGCCGAGACGCGAGGCGGTCGCGCAGGGCCTCGAGATAATCGGAATCGGCATCGGACAGCAGGACCCGCGGCATCGGAACACCCCCTCGCAAGGGGGAGTCTACGCCGCGGCCCGGGACCGGACGGCGCGCCGTTCCGACAGAAGCGGACGGACGGGGACGGAAGCCGGCAGCCGCCGGCGGCTTTCCTCCGCGAGGTCGGGACGAAGGCCGCCGGATGAGCGCGCTCCGCCGCACGCCGCCCGCTGCTTCGCTGCGCCGCCTTCCCTACGCCGTCGCGAGCTCGCGGAAGGCCCGGACGATCGCGTCGACGTCGCCGTCGTCGACCCAGTAGTGCGTCACGAGGCGGACCTCGTCGCCGGCGCCGCCGTTCATGAGGATGCCGCGGGCCGCGAGCGCCGCGGCGAGCGGGTCCGGACGGAGCGGAAACGAGGGGAGGAGCTTCACGTAGACCATGTTGATGTCGAGCCGGCCCGCCTGCACCGCGAGCCCCGGAACCTCCGCGAGGAGCGCCGCGAGGCGCTTCGCCCGCGCGTGGTCCTCGGGCAGGCGCTTCGTCATCTCGCGCACCGACAGCCGCCCCGCCGCGGCGAGCACGCCGGCCTGGCGCCAGCCTCCGCCCAGGATCTTACGCTTGCGGCGGGCGGCCTCGACGAACGCACGCGTGCCGGCGAGCATCGAGCCGACCGGCGCGCACAGCCCCTTCGACAGGCAGAACATGACCGAGTCGACCTCGGCCGCGATCGCCGCGGCGGGGACGTCGAGGGCGTGGGCGGCGTTGAAGATCCGCGCCCCGTCGAGGTGGACGGGGAGGCCGTGCTCCCGCGTGATGGCCCTTATCGCCTTCATGTTCGACAGCGGCGCGACGACGCCGGAGCCGTGGGCGTTCTCGAGGCAGACGAGGCCCGTCGAAGGTTCGTGGAGATCGTCGCCGACGCGGATGCGCGCGCGCACGGCCTCGGGGTCCATGGACCCGGCCGCGTCGGACACCGGCCGCAGCTGCACGCCCGCGATGAACGCCGGACCGCCGGCTTCGTGCCAGAGGATGTGGCACGACTCGCCGAGCACGACCTCCTGGCCGCGCGCGCAGTGCGTGAAGAGCGCGAGCTGGTTGCCCATCGTGCCGCTCGCGACGAACAGCGCGGCCTCCTTGCCGACCGCGGCCGCCGCCTCGCGCTCGAGCGCGAGCACCGTCGGGTCGTCGCCGTACACGTCGTCGCCGACGGGCGCCGCCGCCATGGCCCGCCGCATCGCCTCCGTCGGCCAGGTCACCGTGTCGCTGCGCACGTCGATCCGATCGCCCATCATGGTCCGGCCCTCCCGGCGGCTTCCCGCCTCTGCTATGATTCATGATTGTAAGCCAAACCGCCGCCCCGCGGAATGTCCGGCCGAGCGCCGGCGCCCGTGCCCTCTCCGGAAGGAGCCCGCCATGGACCGCGCGCACCGCCCCGTCGCCCCGAAGCTCCGCGGCGCCCTCGTCGTCGAGGGCCCCGACGACTGGCAGGTCCTGCAGCGGCAGGCCGACGGGACCGCGGCGCTGCGGCTCGCCGGCACGTGGTCGCACGATGGCCCATATACCCGCACGCAGGTGAAGGTGCGCGCCGTGCGCGAGGAGACGGGCGGGTCCGTGCTCCCGTGGGCGGACGCGGAGATGGACGACGGTGCGTGGCGGTTCGCGGCGCGGCTGCCGCAGGGCGGGCCGTACCGGATCGAGACGTGCCTCGTCGTCGACGAGAACAAGCAGGTCGAATGGAGCGTGCGCGGGGACCTGGTCCACCACGTCGGCGTGGGCGACGTCTTCGCGATCGCCGGGCAGAGCAATTCCGCCGGCTACGGCAAGGACCCCGCCTCCGACCCGCCCGAGTACGGCGTCGCGCTGCTCGCGAACGACGGCCGCTGGCGCCTCGCTGCGCACCCGATGAACGAGTCGACCGGAATGGTCCACCCCGCGAACCTGGAGGGCGCCAACCCCGGGCAATCCCCGTGGCTCGCCTTCGCGAAGCGCGTGAAGCGCGAGGCGGGCGTGCCCGTCGGCCTCGTCATGGCGGCCCTCGGCGGCTCGCCGCTCGCGGCGTGGAACCCCGAGGAGGACGGGTACCTCTACCGGAACCTGCTGGCCATCCTCGCGCCGCTCCGCGCGGAGACGGGCGACCCGAAGACGCTCGCGGGCGTGCTCTGGTACCAGGGCGAGAGCGACTGCGGTCCCGAGGCCTGCGGCACCTATCTCGCGCGCTTCGGCCGCTTCGTCGCGCACCTGCGCGGGGACCTCGGCGACGCCGCGCTCCCGTTCCTGACCGTGCAGCTCTCGCGGTTCACCGCGAAGCCCGAGCCGGAGGGCGACCGGTGCTGGGGCACCGTCCGCGACGCCCAGCGCCGCGCGGCGCGGGAGATCCCGGGCGTGGCCGTCGTCCCCGCGATCGACCTGCCGCTGTGCGACGCGATCCACGTCGCCGCCGCCGGCAACCTCACGCTGGGCGAGCGCGCCGCCCGCGCCTATCTCGGGCGCTTCCTCGGCGTCGGGCCCGACGTGCGCCCGCCGGAGGCCGTCTCGGCCGTCCGCGACGCCGTGCGCCGCGTGCGCCTGCACTTCGAGAACGTCGTCGAGCGCCTCTACGACTGGGAGGTCGTGCCCGCGCTCATCCCGTTCCGCCTCTCGCTGCCGGACGGCGAGCTCCTCGCCCCCGTGCGCATCGACTACGTCCAGCGCGCCGACGTCCTGCTGACGTTCGACCGCGACCTGCCGGACGGCTGCACCGTCCACGGCGCGCATCTGCAGAACCAGCCGACGATCGTGCCGCACGACATCGCGACGCGCCTGCCGATGCTGTCGTTCTACGGGATGGCGGTCGAGGGGTAGGAAGCCTCCGCCGGCCGCGACGCTGCGCCGTCGCGCGTGCGCCGCCCCGGTTGCCGATGCATTCCGGCGCATGGTACAATCCGCATGGCGAGCCGGTCGACGGATGGCCCGCCCCGGACCCACAATTTCATACGGTCTTCATTCCTTATCAAGAGCGGCGGAGGGACAGGCCCGATGAAGCCCGGCAACCGGCGGTGGACCCGCATCGGTGCCGAACCTGCAGGCGAAGCGCCTGGAAGATGAGGCTGCGACCGCGTCGTTGGGATGCCTCTTCCTTCCGGGAGGAGGCATTTCGCATCGCAAGGGCCCCCGGACGGCGGGGGCGGACGGAGGGGACTATGGCGGAAGGCAGGGCGCGCGGCAAGTGGTTCTTCACCTCGGAATCGGTGACGGAGGGCCACCCCGACAAGATGTGCGACCAGATCGCGGACGCGGTGCTGGACGCGATCCTCAAGGACGACCCGAAGGCGCGCGTCGCGTGCGAGTGCACGGTGACGACGGGCCTCGTGCAGGTGATGGGCGAGATCACGACGCAGACGTACGTGGATATCCCCAAGCTCGTCCGCGGCGTCGTGCGCGAGATCGGATACGACCGCGCGAAGTACGGGTTCGACTGCGACACGTGCGCCGTCGTGACCGCGATCGACGAGCAGTCCGCGGATATCGCGATGGGCGTCGACGCCTCGGTCGAGCGGCGTGCGGACGAGAGCGGGGGGGACGCGCTCGACGCGGTCGGCGCGGGCGACCAGGGCATGATGTTCGGGTACGCGTGCGACGAGACGCCGGAGCTGATGCCGGCCGCCGCGGTCTTCGCGCACCGCCTGTGCCGCCGCCTCGCGGAGGTCCGCAAGGACGGCACGATCCCCTACCTGCGGCCGGACGGCAAGGCGCAGGTCACGGTCGAGTACGAAGGGCACGACCCGGTCCGCGTGGATACGGTCGTCGTGTCCGCCCAGCACGGGCCGGACGCCGACCACGCCACGATCGAGCGCGACGTCCTCGCGCACGTCGTCCGCGCCGTGATCCCGGCGAACCTCCTCGACGCGCGCACGAAGTACTACATCAACCCGACCGGCCGGTTCGTGATCGGCGGGCCGAACAGCGACACGGGCCTCACGGGGCGCAAGATCATCGTCGACACCTATGGCGGGTACGCGCGCCACGGCGGCGGCTCGTTCTCCGGCAAGGACCCGACGAAGGTCGACCGCTCGGCCGCCTACGCCGGACGCTACGTCGCGAAGAACCTCGTCGCCGCCGGGATCGCCCGCAAGGTCGAGATCCAGGTCGCCTACGCGATCGGCGTCGCGCACCCGGTCTCGGTCTTCGTGGACTCCTTCGGCACCGGGACGATTCCCGACGAGGCCATAGAGGCGCTCGTCCGGAAGCACTTCGACCTGCGCCCCGCCGCGATCATCCGCGACCTCGACCTGCGGCGCCCGCTGTACCGCCAGGTCGCCGCCTACGGGCACTTCGGCCGCACCGACCTCGACCTCCCGTGGGAGAGGACCGACAAGGCCGAGGCGCTGCGCCGGGACGCGGAGGCGCTGCGCCGCGATGGCGCTGCCGGCTGAGACCCGGATCGAGGGCACGGTCGAGCGGATCGTCTACCGCAACGAAGCGAACGGGTACACGGTCTGCGAGGTCGTCCGGCCCGAGGACGGCGAGGAGGTGTCGGTCACCGGCATCCTGCCGCACCTGAAGGCCGGCGACGCCGTCGTGCTCGAGGGGAAGTGGACGGAGCACCCCGACTACGGGCCGCAGTTCTCGGCCGTCCTCGCGACGGCCAAGCCGCCCGACAATGAAGCCGCGGTCCTGCGGTACCTGTCGTCCGGCGTCGTGAAGGGCATCGGGCCGGCGACGGCGAAGCGGCTCGTCGCGCGGTTCGGGATGGACACGCTGAAGGCGCTGGCCGACCGGCCCGACGAGGTCGCGAAGCTCAAGGGCATCGGGAAGGAGAAGGCGCGCCGCATCTCCGCATCCGTGCGCGAGACGACCGCCTTCCAGGACCTCGCGGTCGCGCTGGCCGCCTACGGCTTCGGGCCGGGCACGACGA
>CAIXGU010000080.1 GCA_903919045.1 uncultured Eubacteriales bacterium
CCCCCGACGCCGTGGCCGCGATCGCGCGGCCGACCGCCGTGCGCGGGGTCTGGGCCCTCGCCGGGGATTACCGGATGGAGGATTACGAATACTACTCCGCTGAGGGGCTCGCGGCGGCGCTGCGGGCCGCCGGAGCGGCGTTCGACGCCGTGGTCGTGCTGTGCGGGCGGTTCCTCTACGACACGTTCACCTGCCTGGCGCTCATGCTCTCCGAAGTAGTCGTCGTGCCCGTCCGCGGCAGCGTCGGAGACTTCAGGGAATTCAACCGCTACATCGCCTTCCTCGCGTCGCGGCGCCAGCTCGACCGGTCGCGCGTGCGCTTCGTCGCGATCGACTACCACCCGGGGGCGGACCTCGGCTGGGGCACGATGGACGAGCTCGCCGGCGGCGCCTTCGTCGGGTGCGTGAGCGACGCGCCCCGGCGCCGGACGATGGCGAGCGCGGGCCGGAGCCATGCGGCGGGGATGGAGGAGCGGAGCCTGCGCGAATACCGCGCGCTGCTCCCGCGCCTGTGCGGGTCCGCGCCTTCCGCGAAGGGAGGCCTGTGACATGCCGGTCGTGACGTCCCACGCCGCGCTCGCCGAGCGCTTCGGACGGGCGGCCCCAGGAGGAGCCGCTTCGGATGCCGCCGGGATGACGGCGCTCGTTTCGTCGATCGCGGTGAAGGTGCTGACGACGAGCCCGGATCTCGTCGCCGAGGTGGCGGCCGGACGGATGGAGCGCGGCGCGCTCGAGGGGATGATCCTCAAGGAGGCCGAAGGGGAGCGGATCCGGTTCGGATTGTATCGCGAGGAGCTGGTCCGGCGCGCCTTCGACTTCATGTTCGGCTACGGGCCGCTGCAGGAGCTGATCGAGGACGAGACCGTGTCGGACATCGACGGGACCCGCTTCGACGAATTCTCGCTGAAGCGGGACGGCGAGCGGCGGAAGGCCGACGTCCGGTTCCCCGACGAGCGCACGTTCGACGCGTACTGCCGGCTCGTCGTGATCCGGAACCGCGGCATCCTGAACGAGAACGACAGCCACTGCCGCGTGACCGACGAGGCGCTGCGGCTGCGCATCAACGTGGCGATCCCGCCGCGCAACGTCACGGGACCGTCGATCAGCATCCGGAAGCACCGGCGGACGTGCCTCGGGCTCGACGGACTGGCGGCGGCCGGCATGCTGACGGAACCGCTCGCAGCACGGCTCGGGTCGCTCGCCCGCAGCGGACGCTCGGTCCTGGTCTGCGGGAAGGGCGCCGCCGGGAAGACGACCCTTCTCCGCGCGCTGATCAAGGCCTGTCCGGAGATGGAGCGGGTCCTCGTCGTCGAGAGCGATGCGGAGATCTTCCCGGAGAAGCCGTACTGCGTCCAGCAGCGCATCCGGAAGAAGAACGAGGGCGGGCGGCCGGTGACGCTGCGCGACCTGGTCGCGGACGGTCTCACCATGTCCCTCGACACCTACTGCATCGGGGAGATCGTGGGCGACGAGGCGTACGAATTCCTGCGGGCCGCGTTCTCGGGACACCGGTGCCTCGCGACGCTCCACGCCGAGGGGGCGGCCGACGCCCTCGACCGGCTCGTGTCGCTCGCCCGCCCGGCGACGCACGGGGAAGGGGAACGGACGCTGAAGCGGATGGCGGGGACCTGCGTGGACGATGTGATCTACCTCGAACGGTTCCGGGTCGCGGAGTGGCTTTCGGTGGAGGGGTTCGACGATGAAGGGGAGCGGTTCCGGTTCCACACGGTCTGGCGCGAAGCGCGCAAGGGCGGCGAGGCCGCGCCGGATCCCGCGGAGGGGGCTTGAGATGCGGCTCGACGGGCTCGCGCGGCGCGCGGGGCTGATCCGGTCGCTGCCCTGGCTCGACGGGGGTCGGGTGCTCCGGATCGGCGCGGTCCTGTCGTTCGCGGCCGGCGCCGTCGCGCTCCGTGCAGGGGCGGGCGCCGTCGAGGCGGTCGCGTGCGCCGGAGGGTTCGCCCTCGGCGCCTACCTCGTGCTCGACACGGCGGCCGGCATCCAGGGAGAACGCACGCGTCGCCGGCTGCTCGAGCTGGTCGGCCTCCTGAACCGTTGGTGCGCCGTGCGCGAGGACCTGCTGTTCGCCTTCGAGAAGAGCCTCGAGACGGGCCTCGGCGAGCCGATGCGCGGCCACGTGCGGGACCTCGTGACCCGCATCCGCGGCGGCATGGGCGTCGAGGCGGCCCTCGAGCGCTTCGGGGAGGTCTCGGACCACCCGCAGTTCAAGGACTTCGTGACCTCCGTCCGATTCAATCTCCGCTGCCGCGGGGACCTCGCGCGGTTCCTGGAAGGCACGGAGACGCAGCTCGGGCGGATCGAGGAGGAGTACAACCGCCGCCGCATCTCGACGGCGCGCGACCGGGCGGTCGTGCTCGGCGTGATCGCCGCGGTGCCCTTCGCGGCCCTGGCCATGCTGTCGGGCGGCGGATCGGCGCAGGAGCTCTTCCTGGGCACGCCGCTCGGCCGGTCGGTCCTCGAGATCGGCTGCCTTGTCTACCTCGCGGGCGCCTACCTGCTCTTGTCGGCTTCGGGGGTGCGCGGTTGAGCGGGCAAGCGGCATTCCCGCTGCTCGCGGCCGCAGCGGCCGGCGTGGCGGCCTACATGGCGGCGCCGACGGTCGCGGCCTGGACGCGGCGCGACCTGAAAGCCGCCGGGCCGAAACCGGTGAAGAAGGAGCGGCGCCGTGCCGCAACGCGGACTCCGGAGGTGCTGCAGCCGCTCCGCACCCATGCGGAGCGCGCCGTGGCCGAAGCGGGCTATCGGGGGGAACGTGCGTGGGCGCTCTATCTCGCGTGCCTTCTCGGGGTGCCGGCGCTGCTGATCCTCTTCGCGAC
>CAIXGU010000081.1 GCA_903919045.1 uncultured Eubacteriales bacterium
CCGGGATCCTCGGCGAGCCCGCGCACGCCGTCGCCTGGAACGACGTCCCCTACGGCGGGGTCTACTATCATGACTGGTACCGCGACGAGGCCGAGACGGGTGGGCTCTTCCTCCAGAAGGCCACCCACGATCTCGACGCCCTCCGCTGCCTGCTGCCGGGACGCCCCGTCGAGGTCGCGGGCATGGCCTCCAAGCAGGTCTACCGCGGCGACCGCCCCGCCGGGCTCCGCTGCGGCGACTGCCCCGACCGCGCCCGCTGCCCCGAGGGTCCCGTCGTCTCCGCGACGCGTGCCTTCGACGCCGCGCACGACGGCTACGCCGTCTCCGATGCCTCCCTCTGCTGCTTCGCCGCCGACACCGGCAACGAGGATTCCGGCAGCGCCCTCGTGCGCTTCGAGGGCGGGCTCCACGCCGCCTACAGCCAGGACTTCCTCGCGCGCAAGGGCGCCGCGCGCCGCGGCGGGCGGATCTTCTCGCACGAGGCCACCCTCGCGTACGAGTGGTACGGCGAGCGCGCGACGATCCACTGGCACCGCACGGAGCGCGTCGACGAGATCCGGTTCGACCGCCGCGGCGGCGGCCACTTCGGCGGCGACGACGTCCTCGCCGCGAACTTCCTCGACGTCTGCGAAGGCCGCGCCGCCTCGATCTCCCCGCTGTCCGCGGGCATCGCGAGCGCCCGCCTCTGCCTCGCCGCCCGCGAATCGGCCCGGACGGGCCGCTTCGTCCCGGTCCCGGAGACGCCCTCCGCGGACGGAGCGGGCTTCGCCCCGAAGGAGGATGCCCGATGACCCCGCGTCGCACCACGTTCGCCCTGTTCTTCGGCAACCGCGGCTTCTTCCCCGAGACCCTGATCGCCGGCGCCCGCGAGGAGATGCGCCGCGCGGTCGAGTCCGCCGGCTTCGGCGCCCTGCTCGCCGACGAGGACCTGACCCGGTACGGCGCGGTCGAGACGCCCGAGGAGGGTCGCCGCTACGCCGCGTTCCTCGCCGCGCACCGCGGGGCGTACGACGGCGTGGTCCTGTGCCTTCCGAACTTCGGCGACGAGACCGGCGCCGTCGCGGCCCTCCAGGACTGCGGGGTCCCCATCCTCGTCCAGGCCTATCCGGACGCGTTCGGGCGCATGGGCTTCGCCGACCGCCGCGACGCCTTCTGCGGCAAGCTCGCCGTGCTCGACGTCTTCTCCCAGTACCGCCTGCCCTTCACGGCCTTCGAGTCCCATGCGGTCCACCCCGCCTCGCCCGCCTTCCGGGAGCAGCTCGCGCGGTTCGACGCCGTCTGCCGGGTCGTCCGCGGCATGCGGCGCTTCACGGTCGCGGCCGTCGGGGCGCGCACGACGGCCTTCAAGACCGTCCGCTACGACGAGCTCGCACTCCAGCGCAAGGGCGTCACGGTGGAGACCTCCGACCTGTCGGACCTCCTCGCGCGCGTCCGCTCGCTCGACGCCGCCTCCGCGGAGGTCGCCGCCCGCCGCGCGGCGCTCGCCGCCTACGCCGACTTCTCCGCCGTGCCGGCCGCGAAGGCGGACACGATCGCCCGCCTGTCCCTCGCCCTGGACGCGACCCTGCGCGACCTCGGCGCCGACGCCCTCGCCCTGCGCTGCTGGGACGAGCTCGAGAAGGAACTCGGCGTGGCGCCCTGCGTCCTCCTCGGCGCCCTGAACGACCGCGGCGTCCCCGCCGCCTGCGAGCTCGACGTGTGCAACGCGGTGGCCATGCGGGCCCTGTCGCTCGCCGCGGACGCCCCGTCGACGCTGCTGGACTGGAACAACAACTACGGCGACGACCCTGACAAGTGCATCCTCTTCCACTGCGGCCCCGTCCCCGAATCCCTCATGGCGGGCAAGGGGACGATCGCGGAGCATCTCATGTTCGCGAAGGCCTACGGGGCCGGCTGCGGCTGGGGCTGCGACGTCGGCCGGATCGGCGCCTTCCCGATGACCTTCGCGTCCGCGAAGACCGAGGACGGCCGCCTCTCGTTCTACCTCGGCGAGGGCGAGATGACCGCCGACCCCATCGAGGAGGGCTTCTTCGGCTGCGCCGGCGTGGCCCGCGTCGAGCGCCTGCAGCGCCGGCTCCTCGGCATCGGCCGCAACGGGTTCCGCCACCACGTGGCGGTCGCACGCGGCGCCCACGAGGCCGCGCTCCGGGAAGCCTTCGCGCAGTACCTCGGCTATGATATCGTCGAGGTGTAGGAGGATCGTCCCATGCTCCGTCTCGACGGCCACGTCCACGTCCCCGACCTCGCGGCGCCCCTCCCCGACCGGCTGGCCGCCGGCCTCGCCGAGGCCGGCTTCGACGGCGCGGTCCTGATCTCCGCTCCGCCCCCGTGCTTCTTCGTCGACGGCACGGCCGCGCAGGCCGCCGCCGGCACCGGCGCGGACCGGCTCGCGAACGTCCTCGCCTGGACGCGGGGCCGCCCGGCGCTGCATCCGTTCCTCTGGATCGACCCCGTCGCCGACGGCGCCGCCGAGGAGGTCGCCCGGGCGGCCCGCGCCGGCATCGCGGGCTTCAAGGCCATCTGCTCCCGCCACGAGCCCGGCGACCCGCGCGCGATGCCCGTCTACGATGCCGTCGCGGCGAGCGGGCGTCCCCTCCTCTTCCACTCCGGCATCCTCTGGGACGGCCAGCCGTCCTCGGAGCACAACCGCCCCGCCGCCTTCGAGGCGCTGCTCCCCGTGAAGGGGCTGCGCTTCGCCCTCGCCCACGCCTCCTGGCCCTGGGTCGACGAGTGCCTCGCCGTCTTCGGGAAGTTCCTCAACGCCCGGAC
>CAIXGU010000082.1 GCA_903919045.1 uncultured Eubacteriales bacterium
ATGAACGACCGCAGGAACACCTATGAGGAGACGCTCGCCCACGTCCGCACCGGCTCCCGTCCGTCGGACCTGCGGATCACCGACATGCGGTTCGTGGACATCGCCGGCGCGCCCATGCACTGCATCCTGATGAAGATCGACACCAACCAAGGGCTCGTCGGCTACGGCGAGGTCCGCGACTTCGCCAGCCGGAAGTACGCGCTTCTCCTGAAGCGCATCCTGCTGGGGGAGAATCCCTGCGACGTCGACCGGCTCTTCCGCCGCATCAAGCAGTTCGGCGGCGACGCCCGCCAGGCCGGCGGCGTCTGCGGCGTCGAGATCGCCCTGTGGGACCTGGCCGGGAAGGCGTACGGGGTCCCGATCTGGCAGATGCTGGGAGGGAAGTTCCGGGACGAGATCCGCATGTACTGCGATACCGACGTCCACGGGAAGCATACGGGCACGGACATGGGCCTCGCGCTGAAGGACCGCATGGAGAAGGGCTACACCTTCCTCAAGATGGATCTGGGGCTGAGCCTGCTCCGTGGCGTCCAGGGCGCCGTCAACGCCCCTCTCGGATTCATGGACCGCTTCAACGAAGCCCACGACGCCGTGGACCCGGCGCGCGAAAGCGGCGACGCGGAAGCCTATCGGCTGGCGAGGACCCGCTGGTACGACCTCTTCAACATCCCGCATCCCTTCACCGGCATCCATGTCACGGAGACCGGACTGGACGTCCTGGAGGAATACGTGCGGCAGGTCCGCGGCGTGATCGGCTTCGAGGTCCCGCTCGCGATCGACCATTTCGGCCATCTCTGCGTGGAGGACTGCATCCGCCTCTGCCGGCGCCTGGAGAAGTTCAACATCGCCTGGGCGGAGGACCTCATCCCCTGGCAGTACACCGACCAGTACGTCCGGCTCCACGGCAGCACGACCGTGCCCATCTGCACGGGCGAGGACATCTACCTCAAGGAAGGCTTCCGGCCGCTGCTGGAGAAGGGCGCCGTGTCCGTCATCCACCCGGACCTCCTCACGTCCGGCGGCATCCTGGAGAACAAGAAGATCGGCGACATGGCCCAGGACTACGGCGTCCCCATGGCCGTCCACATGGCGGAGAGCCCGATCGCCTGCATGGCCGCCGTGCATTCCGTCGCGTCCACCGAGAACTTCCTCGCCATGGAGTACCACTCGTGCGACGTCCCCTGGTGGGACGACCTGGTCACGGGCCTGCCGAAGCCGCTGGTCCGCGACGGCTTCATCCAGGTCCCCGACAAGCCGGGCCTGGGCATCGACTCGCTCGTGGACGAGGTCCTGGCCGAGCACGTCCACCCCGAGGTCCCCGGACTGTGGGAGCCCACGGACGCGTGGAACTTCGACATCGCGAGCGACAGGCTCTGGAGCTGACCATGACGACGACGAGAAGGACCGCCCTGGTGACCGATGCCTCCACGCTCGCCGCGGAGGCCGTGGCGGAGCGGCTCGAGCGGGACGGCCTGGCCGTGATCCGCAACTACCCGGACGGTCTCCCCGAGACCTGCCGGAACCGCGAGGGCCGCTGCTCCTACCGGACGGACGACCTGGAGCAGGTCCGCGCCATGAGCCGCTGGGCCGCGGAGAAGGGGTACGCCGTCCGCGCGCTGGTCCATTCCGACAACGTCCTCCTCCGCGCCTCCGTCGAGGAGATCGCGGAGGAGGACTTCTTCGCCTGCGTGGACCGGAACGCCAAGAGCGCGTTCATGGCCACCAAGGTCTTCGCGGAGGAGATCGCGCAGGCCGGCGGCGGCTCCGTGGTCTATCTGTCGTCCGTGCACGGCGAGAAGCCCACGGGGGTCTCCTTCGCCTACAGCGTGGGCAAGGGCGCGGTCAAGATGCTGTGCCGCGAGATGTCGCTGTTCTACGGCCGCAAGGGCGTCCGCTGCAACCTCGTGGAGATGGATGCGACGATCGAGACCGTGGAGCAGCTGGACAGCGCGATCGTGCCGTTCAACTACGAACTGGAGCGCAAGGTGCCGCTGGGGAGGGCCACCCGGCCCGCGGACTTCGCCGGGGCCGTCGCCTTCCTGATCTCGGACGACGCCGCCCAGATCAACGGCGCGGACCTCCTCGTCGACGGAGGGCATCTGCGATGGTACCTGGATCGCTGAGGACGACGGCGGAAGCACCCGGGAGGATACGGGCATGGATCTGAATCTCAAGGGGCGCGTGGCGGTCGTCACCGGAGGCGGAAAGGGCGTCGGCGCGGGAATCAGCCGCGTGCTGGCCGCCGAAGGCGTCCGGGTGATGATCAGCTGCAACGCCAACGCGACGATGGCCGAGGAGCATGCCGCGTCGCTGCGCGCGACGGGTGCGGAGGTCGAGGTCTTCCGGGCCGACGTGAAGGACCGCCGCCAGGTGGACGCGATGATGCGGCGCACCGCCGAGGCCTTCGGGGGCATCGACATCCTGGTGGACAATGCGGCCTGGCAGCCCAACTACGACATCGACGAGTACACCGGGGAACGGTACGACGAGATCATGCAGACCAACCTGGGCGGCTATTTCCGCTGCCTGCAGTCGGCGCTCCCCTACCTGAAGAAGAGCATCGCCGGCCGGGTCATCATGGTCTCCTCCGTCCACGGGAAGCGCCCCAACGATTTCGACGTGGGCTATTCCATGACGAAGGGCGGGGTCAAGATGCTGGTCCGGGAGGCGGCCCTCGAGCTGGCCCGGTACGGCATCACCGTGAACGCCGTCGTGCCCGGCGGCGTCCAGATCGAATTCAAGTCCGGCTTCCATCAGCTGCCCAAGGTGAAGCACCGGCCCGTCACCCGGGACTACGGGATCTGGCCGCTGCAGCGGAACTGCATGCCGGACGACGTCGGGAATCTCGTCGCGTTCCTCGCGTCGGAAGCCGCCGGGTACATCACCGGGACCGGCCTCCGCATCGATGGCGGCACCATGCTCCTCTGACGCGCATCCAGACAGGCGGTACCGGGAATCACGCAGGAGAAAGGGGATCGACCATGAAATTCAACAACGCAGAGGATCTGATCCAGCTGACCCCGCTGTGGACCGGCGAACGGTTCGCGGACGGCCGTCCCCGCGTCTCCGACGCCCTGCTCGCCCGCCTGCGCCGGATCACGCTGGAAGAGGCCTGGGCCGGCGTCAAGGACTTCGACTTCCACAACCAGTTCGAAGGCCGGTTCCATCGGACCCACCCCGGAAGGAAGATGGTCGGCCGCGCCGTCACCGCCGTCCTGGTCCCGAAGCGTCCGGACCTCGACACGACCCTCATGAATCAGGGCCTCCAGGCGGAGGGCCGCCGCGGCTTCTTCAACCAGTGGGTCATCGATACGCTGGTCGAGGACGACGTCGTGGTCGTCGACCTGTTCGACAAGGTCCACGAAGGCACCTACGTGGGGGGCAATCTCTCCACGGCCATCGCCACCCGGACGAAGCGGGGCGGCGCGGTCATCTGGGGCGGCATCCGCGACCTGGAGCAGATCGAGAAGATCCCGGACGTCCAGATCTACTACCGCGGCACCGACCCGACCCCCATCATGAACGTCACCATGGTCGGCTTCAATACGCCCGCCCGGATCGGCAATGCGATCTGCATGCCCGGCGACGTCGTGATCGGAACGCAGTCCGGCGTCTACTTCATCCCTCCCCACATCGCGGAGTACGTCGCGGAGGACGCGGAGAAGAACCACGTCCGGGACATCTTCGGCTTCCTCCGCCTCGAGGAGAAGGCCTATACCACGGCCCAGATCGACGCGCCGTGGACGGTCCCGATGTGGGAGGACTTCCTCCGCTGGTTCGGAACGGACGCCCGGGCGGAGGACTACCGGCACCTCGCCTGGGAGAAGGAGCTGCAGGACGCCCGGAGCCTCGCGGCCAAGGCAGGCGCGCCGCAGTGAAGCTGGCGCTGGCGTACTTCGAGGAACGGCACTTCGCGAAGATGCCGCTGTCCCGACAGATGGGCGTGGACTTCGCGGTCACGAACCTCGACCTGAACCGCAGCGACCGCGCTTCTTTGCGCACGTGGGAGTCCGCGTATCTGCAGGCGCTGCTGAAGCGCTACGAGGACCAGGGACTGCGCGTCTGCGCGATCGAAGGGCCGACGCCCCTGGACAAGGTCAAGCTCGGCCTGCCGGGCCGGGACGAGGAGATCGCCCATTTCCTCGAGATGATGGAGAACCTGGCCCGTCTGGGCGTCGATACCGTCTGCTACAACTGGATGCCGGTGCTCGGCTGGGTCCGCACCTCGTCGGACGCGAGGACGCGCGGCGAGGCCCGGGTCACCGCCTTCGACTACGACCGGATCGAGGGCGCCCCGTTCACGGACGCCGGCCGCGTCACCGGGGAGACGCTGTGGAGGAACCTGGCGTATTTCCTGGAGGCGGTCGTCCCCGCGGCGGAGCGGTGGGGGCTGAAGCTCGCGCTCCATCCGGACGATCCGCCGGTGCCGTGCCTCCGGGGCATCGACCGGATCCTGGTCCGCTGCGACGACTTGCGGAGGGCGGTCGACCTCGTCCCCAGCGATGCCAGCGGCATCGCGCTCTGCCAGGGCAGCCTCGCCGCCATGGGCGAGGACATCCCGGCGGCGATCCGCGATTTCGGACGGAGACGGAAGATCTTCTTCGTCCACTTCCGCGATATCCGCGGCCACCGGTTCTCGTTCCAGGAGACCTTCCACGACGACGGGATGACGGACATGCACGAAGCCATGAAGTGCCTGTACGAGGTCGGATTCGACGGACCCATCCGTCCCGACCATGTCCCGACGATGGCGGGGGAAGACGTCGATCGTCCGGGGTACGGGATCCTCGGGAACCTGTTCGCCATCGGATACATGAAAGGCCTGATGGAAGCCGTCGAGAAGTCGCAGCGCACGTCGATCTGAGGAGGAAAGCGCCATGAAGAGGATGCGATTGGGAACCAGCACGCTCGAAGTGCCCGCCGTGGCCGTCGGCTGCATGCGGATCGACGCGCTGGACAAGAAGGAAGCGGAGCGCTTCGTGCGGACCGCGCTGGACCTGGAGGCGAATTTCTTCGACCACGCCGACATCTACGGGCACGGCGCCTGCGAGGAGATCTTCGCGGAGGCGATCGGCATGAACGCCGACGTCCGGGAGAAGATCATCCTGCAGTCGAAATGCGGCATCCGCAAGGGGAGCTTCGACTTCCGGAAGGAGCACATCCTCGGATCCGTCGACGGCATCCTGAAGCGGCTGAAGACCGATTACCTGGATGTCCTCCTGCTCCACCGTCCGGACGCGCTGGTGGAGCCGGAACAGGTCGCGGAAGCCTTCGACCTCCTGCAGGGTTCCGGGAAGGTCCGGCATTTCGGCGTCTCCAACCAGAAGCCGATGCAGATCCAGCTTCTCCAGAAGTCCCTGAAGCAGCGGCTCGTCGCGAACCAGCTGCAGCTGAGCATCACCAACGCCACGATGATCTCGAACGGCATCAACGTGAACCTGGAGAACGCATCGGCCGTGGACCGGGACGGCAGCGTCCTCGACTACTGCCGGCTGAACGACATCACCGTCCAGCCCTGGTCGCCCTTCCAGTACGGGTTCTTCGAAGGCACGTTCCTGGGCAGCGACCGGTTCCCCGCGCTGAACCGGTGCCTCGAGGAGATCGCGGAGAGCCGCGGCGTCTCCACGACGACGATCGCGCTCGCCTGGATCCTCCGCCACCCCGCCGGCATGCAGCCCGTGACCGGCACCACGAAGGTCGGCCGGCTGAAGGATTGCTGTCGGGCGACGGAGGTCCGCCTGTCCCACGAGGAGTGGTACCGGATCTATCTGTCGGCAGGGAACCTGCTGCCCTGAAGCGGGCGAAAGGAGATCGGACATGCAGCACTATCGGATGTATCTCGATGGACAGTGGCTCGATTCCGAAGCGAAGAAGGACGTCCTGGACAAGTACGCCCGCACGCCGTTCGCTACGATCGCCCAGACGACGGCCGGCCAGGTGGATGAGGCGGTCGATTCCCTTGCGCGGTCCTTCCGGGAGAACCGGCTGAGCGCGTACCGGCGCTTCCAGATCCTGGCGAAGGCGGGCCAACTGCTGCTGGAGCGCGAGGCGGAGCTCGCGGAGACGATCCAGAAGGAAGCGGGCCGCCTGATCGGGGACGCCCGGTTCGAGGTCCGCCGCTCCGCCCTGGCCTGCGAGATCTCGGCCGAGGAGGCCAAGCGGATCGCCGGCGAGATGGTCCCCGTCGACGCGATGCCCGGTGCGGAGAACCGCATGTGCTTCACGATGCGGGTCCCCGTCGGGGTCGTCTGCTGCGTCACGCCGTTCAACGTCCCGCTGACCCTCCTGATCCACAAGGTCGCCCCCGCCCTCGCGGCCGGGAACACCGTGCTCATCAAGCCCACGCAGCAGGCGCCGGTGTCGGCCGTGAAGCTGGTGGAGATCCTCCTCGAGGCCGGGCTTCCCCCGAAGCACATCGCGATCGTCCTGGGCAGCGGCGCGGAGGTCGGTGAAGCGCTCCTGCGCAATCAGACGATCGCCTTCTACAGCCTGACCGGAAGCCGCGAGGTCGGCGAGCGGTTCAAGCAGTCGATCGGCCTGCGCCGCTGCTCGCTCGAGCTGGGAAGCAACGCCGCCACGATCGTCCACGGCGACATCCCGAACGTCCGGAACGCGGCCGTTCTCTGCGCGCAGAAGGGCTTCGCCAACGCCGGGCAGATCTGCATGAAGCCGCAGCGCCTCTATGTGCAGGACCGCATCCTCGACGAGTTCGTCCGGGAGATCGTCGCGTATTCGGAGTCGCTGGTCGTCGGGGATCCTTCCGATCCGAAGACCCAGGTCGGGCCGATGATCAGCCCCGAGGAGGTCGACCGCGTCGACGCGTGGGTCCGCGAGGCGGTCTCGGCCGGGGCGACGCTGCTGGCGGGCGGCACGAGGGTCGGTCCGGTCTGCTACCGCCCGACGGTGCTCGGGAACGTGACGAGCGACATGAAGGTGGTCTGCCGCGAGGTGTTCGGACCGGTCGTCGCCGTCATCCCCTACCACGACATCGACGAGGCCATCCGGCTGACGAACGATTCCGAATACGGGCTGCAGGCGGGCGTCTTCGTTTCGGATCTCTCGATCGCGATGAAGTGCGCGAAGGAGATCGAGACCGGCTCCGTGATCATCAACGACACGTGCTTCTGCCGGTTCGACAACATGCCCTACGGCGGCATCAAGAAGAGCGGCGCCGGAGGCAAGGAAGGCCCCCGGTACGTGATCGAGAACATGACGGACGTCCGCACCGTCGTCCTGACGCTCTAGCGCAGGGTCGCCCGGAGGATCGGATGAATCGGGAGAAGCTGACGGAAGAACAGGTCCTGGCCCTCGTGAAGCAGGCCGAACTCGGCGCGAAGGTGGCGGACCTCTGCCGGAGGACCTGCGAACCGGATCCTGCGGTCGACGACGACCGGACCGAGCTCGGGAGACGGCTGGTCCGCGACCTCCACCGGCTGCGGCAGCTGGAGGAAGAGAACGCCCGGCTCCGGAAGCAGGTCGCGGAGCTGTGCCGGGACAACCTGGCGATGCAGGACGTGCTCTCGAAGGGCCTCTGAAGCCCGGGATCCGCGATGGGCCGCGACGGGCTCCTCACCGCGTGAAGCGGAGAGGAGCCCGTCGCACGCTTCGCGCGCTGGATCGCGTCACCGCTGGACGCGGCCCGAGCCTCCGCCCTTCATCAGCGCCTTCGCTTCCTGGACCGACACCTGGTTGAAGTCGCCCTCGATGCTGTGCTTCAGGCAGGAGGCGGCGACGGCGAACCCGATCGACTCCTCCGGCGCGTATCCGCTGGTCATGCCGTGGATCAGCCCGGCCGCGAAGGCATCCCCGCCTCCGACGCGGTCCACGATGCGCATCGCGTACCGCGGCGTGAACCAGCATCCCTCTGCCGTGCGCAGCATGCCGGACCAGACGTTGTCCGACGCGGAGAGGCTCTCGCGCAGCGTGATCGCGACGGCCTTGAAGCCGAACCGGTCCGCCAGCTGGCGGGCGACGGATTCGTAGCCCGCGCGGTCGAGCTGGCCCTTCTCGACGGTCGAGGATTCGGCCGCGATGCCGAAGACCTTCTCCGCGTCCTCCTCGTTCGCGATGCAGACGTCGACGAAGGGCATCAGCCCGGCCATCACCGCGCCCGCCTTCTCCGAGGACCAGAGGTTCTTCCGGTAGTTCAGGTCGCAGCTCACGGTCAGGCCCATCGCGCGCGCGACCCGGCAGGCGTCCCGCGTGACGGCCGCCGCCTCGTCGCCGAGCGCCGGCGTGATGCCCGTGAAATGGAACCAGGAGGCGCCGTCGAACAGGCGGTCCCAGTCGAAATCGGACCGGGAGGCCGTGGCGATCGACGAGCCCTTGCGGTCGTAGACGACGACCGAGGCCCGCTGGGAGGCCCCCTTCTCGAGGAAGTAGATGCCGAGGCGCTCGCCGCCCCGGACGATGCCCGACGTGTCGACGCCGTAGCGCCGCAGGGCGTTGAGGGCGGCCTGGCCCAGCGGGTTCTCGGGCAGCTTCGTGACGAAGGCCGCCTGCGCCCCGAAGTTCGCGAGGGAGACCGCGACATTGGCTTCTCCTCCCCCATACGTCGCCTCGAATGATTCGGCCTGGACGAAGCGCTGGAATCCGGGCGGCATGAGCCGCATCATGATCTCGCCGAAGCAGACGATCCGGTTCATTTCGACACCTCCTGCACGAGATGGACGGCGAAGCCGCCGATCTCCTCCTTCAGATACACCGCGACCCGCCGCCCCTTGGCGTCCCGCTTCTCGCTCGATGCGTCGACGGAGAGCCCCTGGCGCTCCAGCCAATCGACCGCCCGGACGATGCTGCGCGTCCGTACGCCGAGGTGGCCCCGTGCGCCGCGGCCGTCTTCCTTCAGGACCTCCACGGCCGTGCCGGCGAAGATCGACGAGTTCCCTTCCTTGATTCCGGCGCCGAGCAGGGCCGCGAACGCTTCCGCGATGGAGCGCGCCGAGCCGCCGCCCGGGTTCACGCCGACGTGCGCGAGCTCGAAGCCGAGGACGATCGCGACCGCCTCCGCCGTCAGGCGCGTCACGCCGTCGAAGTCTCCGGCCGCGACGAGGTCCTCCTTGACCATCCAGCTGCCGCCGCAGGCGAGCACCTTGTCGAAGGCGAGATAGTCCTTGAGGTTCTTCGCGTCGATTCCGCCGGTCGGGACGAAGCGGAGCGTGCCGTAGGGCGCGCTCATCGCCTTCAGCGCCGCCAGCCCGCCGCTCGCCTCCGCGGGGAAGAACTTGACCGCGTCGAGACCGTACTCGAGCGCCGTCTCCATGTCCGTCGGCCCGCTGCAGCCCGGCACGACGTAGACGCCCCGCTCCAGGCAGCGCTCGACGACGCGCCGGCTGAAGCCCGGCGTGACGATGAAGCCGGCCCCGGCCTCGATCGCCTGGTCGACCTGCTCGGGCGACAGCACCGTCCCGGCGCCGACGCGCATCGCGGGGTCCGCCTCCCGGATCCGCCGGATCGAATCGGCGGCGGCCGCCGTCCGGAAGGTCACTTCCGCGACCGGCAGCCCTCCCTTGCGCAGCGCCGCGGCGAGCGGCACCGCCTGCGCCGCGTCCTCGAGTCGGATCACCGGGACCAGGCCGAAGAGGGCGAGCTGCTGGATCGCCTCGTTTCCGTTCGTCACTTCCATACCTCCCCCGTGCGATACGAGCGCCAGACGTTCTCGAACCAGTCGTCCTCGTGCGGGATCGGGCGCGCGGGCACCCAGCGGTGCGTGCATTCCGGGCTTCCGTCGGGCGCGACGCGCAGCCGCGTCTCCTGGACCTCCCGGTCCGGATCCCAGGACTCCGCGGCGTCCGGGTCAGCCGGGCTCCCGGACCGTTCCACGAGATACCCTCCGCGGCTCGGTCCGCCCCGCAGGAGGTACGCCTCGATGGCCGAGAGGAAGGCGAACTGCGTGAGCAGGATGTCCCGGTCGATGAAGGCCTCCACCAAGCCCTCCGGCCCCGCGAGGCCCTGCGCGTCCGCGAAGTCCCGCAGCTCGGCCGAGACCTCGGCCAGCGCCTCGCGGACGACGGGGAGCGAGCGGACATGGCCTCCGGCCCGGCTCATGCGCGCCTGGGCGCGGGCGCGCAACGTCGCGGCAAGGCCGCGGGACGTCTCTTCGGGCGGCGGCCCGGAGCCGTCGCGCGCACCCGCGAGCCGCATCGCGAGCCCCGTCCACCGTTCCAGCTGGTCTCCGGCTGCCTCGCGCAGCGCCTCCGCATCCAGCGGCTCGTCGGCGTAGCGCGCGGCGATCGCCTGCGCGGCCCGCAGGCTGCCGACCTGCGTCGAGTTCAGGGCGCTGCCGCCCGGCCGCCGCGCGCCGAACGTCCCGTTCACCTCGCCCACGGGGAAGAGCCGCCGCAGGTCGCTCTCCCACCAGACATCGCCGAGGAGCCCGCCGTTGCTGTGCTGCGCGCACACCGCGATCTCGAGCGGCTCGTCCGCCAGGTCGATCCCGTGCTCCCGATAGAGCGCGACGGCGCCGGGATTCATCGCCAGCAGCCGCTCCAAGGGCGTGTCCTGCAGGGCCCCCGATCGCGTCAGGTAATCGCGCGCCTCGTCGGAGAGCGCCGCGGGATCGAACGCGAGGGGGACGCCGTCCGCGGACGTCCCGCCGGCCGCGCTGGGGTTGCGGCGGAAGTCCAGCCAGACGCGCCGGCCCTTCAGGGTCTCGGCGAAGACCTGCAGGTCGACCCGCGACGAGCCGCCGGCTCCGAGCTTCCCGGCGTCGAACGGCCACTGGTAGCCCTTGAGGAACGCGGCATGCAGCATCGCGCGCGCGTCCGGGAACGCGCCCTCGAGGAACTCGCGCTCGTCGCCGCCGTCCGCGTCGGTCGAGATGTAGCGGGGCAGCACCTGCTGGTAGGTACCGGACAGGTTCCAGCGGAACTTCGTCGAGGCGAGGCCGTACTGCGACTCCGTGAGGTTCGCGCCGGCCGCGCCGGCCTCGAGCGGAGCGCCGGTCGCGCAGGTCTGGCTCTCCGGATAGACCGACGACGCGTAGAGGCCGCCCGGACCCCCCGTCGCCCAGACCACGGCGGAGCAGGAGAAGACCGTCAGGCCGAGGTTCGCGGCGGAGAGCCCCGCCTTGTCGAGGGCGAGGACGCCGACGACGCGACGGTGGTCGCCCTCCGGCGCCGTCAGCAAGGCGATGGCCCGGAATCCGTCGAAGACCGGGATGCCCTTCGCGAGGACCTGGCGCTCGAGCCGCTCCACCATGAACCGTGACGTGTACGGGCCGCACGAGGTCGCGCGCTGGCGCGGGTCGTGGTCCGTCTTGTACCCGGCGTACTGGCCGTACCGGTCGTGGGGGAACGGTACGCCGATCGAGACCAGCTTCGAGAACGCGGTCGCGGAGAGCGCGGCCTCGACGAGCGCGATGTCGCCGTGCATGCTGCCGCCGGCATGGAGCGTGCGGGCCATCTCGACGACGGAGTCGGGCGCGTCGCCGGCGAGCGTCAGCTTGTAGTAGGTCTGCTTGTCCGAGCCCGTGTTGCGGGACGTGCCCATCCGCCACCCCTCGGTGAGCACGGCGACGTCGGTTCGGCCGAGGCCGTGGAGCGTGTCGGCGGCGTTCAGGCCGGCGGCGCCGGAGCCCACGACCAGCGTGTTCACGCGATGGACCGGGATCTCCCGTCCGCGGACCGTGATGCGATCCTGCTGCATGCGCGCCTCCTAGAGCCGGCGGATGTGGAAGCCGCCGTCGACGTCGACGACCTGCCCGGTGGAATAGGCCAGCCGGCCGGAAACCAGGACGGACACGGCGTCCGCGACGTCGTCCGGCGTGCCCCAGCGCGCGATCGGGAGCAGCCCCTCGCGGATCAGGCGGTCGTACTTCTCCTCCACCTTGGCCGTCATGTCCGTCCGGATGATGCCGGGGCGAACTTCGTGGACCGGGATGCCGTACTCGGCGAGCCGATCGGCGAACAGCGCGGTGACCATGGAGACGCCGGCCTTGGAGATGCAGTATTCGCCGCGGTTCACCGAGCTGACGTAGGAGGAGATGGAGGCGACGTTCACGATGGCCGGGCGCAGGGGCTCTCCGGCGTTCACGCGCTCGACCATCCACCGCGCGGCCGCCTGCGTCAGGAAGAACGTGCCGCGGAGGTTCACGCCCAGCACGAAGTCCAGGCTCTCCTCGCCGGTCTCGAGCAGGTCCGCGCGGACGCGCGGCGCCACGCCCGCGTTGTTGACCAGCACGTCGAGCCGCCCGAACCGGCGGCGGACCGCCGCGAGCGCCTCGGCCCTGTCCTCGGTCCGGGAGATGTCGGCCTTCACGTACTGCACCGCGCCCTGCCCGGCTTCGCTTGCGAGCGCTTCCATTCCATCGGTCATCTCCTGCGGGTCGCGCACGTCGAGGACCGCCACGTCGAAGCCGTCCCGCAGCAGCCGCTGGGCGATCGCCCGGCCGATGCCGCGCGCGGCGCCAGTCACGAGCGCGACCGGACGCGCGGGATTCCCATTCTGTTCCATCATGAGGATGCCTCTTTCTTCTCCACCGGCCGGACATGCCGCCGGTATGCCTCCAGGTACGTTCCGCCGTCCCGGACGACGCAGCCCGCGGGACCCCCGGCGCGGAGGATGTCCGAGCACTTCCCGCAGGCGACGCAGCAGCGGCGGGGATCCAGAACGCCGCGGTCCAGGATGTCCCGCGCGAAGTCGGGGTACGAGAAGGACTGGCGTCCGAATCCGATGAGACGCGCGCCGCCTTCCTGCAGGGCGCCGGCCGCGACCTGGGGTGCGTACTGGCGGAGCCAGGAATAGCCCGTGCCCACGACGGCGAGGTCGGAGAACTCCTGCTGGACAGCACGGGCGCCCCGGAGCAGGCGGTCGACGCCGACGAGGGGATGCTCGGGGGGAACATACCCGCCCTGGTCGTACGGCCGGTTCACGTGGGGGTTGAAGTAGGGGGAGCCCATCGTGATGTTGAGCATCCTCACGCCGAGCGCCTGCAGCCGCCCGACCAGGCGGAGCGGCTCCGACAGGTCGAGCGCGGCCTCGTCGGAGGCGTCCGTCCCGAACCCGAGCGGCGGCCGGATGCCGTCGAAGAGATTGAGGCGGGTCGTCACGAGGAACCCGGGATCCGGCCCGATCCGCTCCCGGATCCGGCGGACGCAGTCGAGGAGCAGCCGGGTCCGGTTCTCGAAGGAGCCCCCGTAGCGCCCCGGCCGGTCGAAGGCGGACAGGAGCTCGCTGATGAGGTATCGGTGGCAGGCCTTCACGTCGACGCCGTCGAAGCCGACCTCCCGCGCCAGCGCGGCGGTCTCGGCGTACTGTTCCGGCAGCGCGTCGAGGTAGGCGTCCGCGACGGGCTCGACTTCGTCCGGGACCTTCATCTTCTGGTCGAGAATCGGGTTGCGGTAGGCGATCCGCGGCGCCGAGGCGCCCTCCGCCCTCGAGAACCGTCCGGAGTGCGTCAGCTGGACGACGACGACGGGCCGGAAGCCCGCTCCCCTGCTCTCCTCCGCCCCACGGCGGATGCGCGCCAGCAGGTCCCGGTAGACGTCCGCGTTCTCGCGGGTCAGGCGCAGCTGGCCGGGGACCGCTCGCCCTTCGGGCGCCACCGCGACCGCCTCGAACCAGAGGAGCCCCGCGCCGCCCGCCGCGAAGCGGTCGTAACGACGCCGGGTCGACTCCGTCGGCGTTCCGTCCGAGGTCCCGTCGTTGCCCTCCATCGGGTGGACCGCCAGCCGGTTGGGCGCGACGAGCGCCGAATCCGGGATCGGAAACGGCGCGGACAGCCCCGACAGGTCGTCGCACCAGGGGAGGCGGATCCCCTGCCGCTCGGCATCGTCCCTCAGTTCCTGCGGTGTCCGGTACGGGAAGGCCATGACGGTTCCTTTCCGGGCGTTCCGACCCCCTGTCCTCTTCTCCCAGACTACCCCCCGGGTCGGTCCGGAAATCGGCGTGCAACGCTTGATAATCTGCGTGGACCGACGTACGCTGGGAGAATCAAGGGAAGCAGGAGGCATCGCGATGGAGGAAGGTACCCGCCCGCGGCGAATCGGACCCACGAGCGGAAGCGCGTCCTCCCGGACGCCGCCGGATTCCGATCGGGACCCGTTGGAAGCGGTCTTCGCGGACCAGGACGACGCCTCGACCCTGCGCATGCACTTCCACAACCGCGACGAGATCATCCTGATCGAACGCGGAGCGTCCC
>CAIXGU010000083.1 GCA_903919045.1 uncultured Eubacteriales bacterium
CAGGAAGGTCGTGCCCGTGCGCGTGTCGTTCCAGCGCGCGATCGTGGGGACGGAGGTGAAGAGCGCGAGGTTCTCTCGGATCTGGCGGTCGTCGGAGATGCCGAAGCCGCCGTGTCCGTCGAATCCGGCACCGCCAGCGGCCGGTGTCGGCAGACCCGCCGGGACGTCCTGGGGCGGGCGCGTGCCGTACACGCGCGCGAGGTCGGCGTCGGCGACGGAGAGGAACACGCCCTGGGCGTTCTCGAGCTTCTCGAGCGCGAGGTCGCGCGCGGAGGCGTCGAGCGACAGGGCTGCGACGACCTGCGGGTACGCCTGCTTCAGGCTCGCGCTCTTGCGCGCGAGGTAGAAGGGCTGCAGCAGGAACCCGTTCAGCAGGACGGAGACGAGGACGAACGCCGCGAGCAGCGCCGTCGTCATGCCGAACAGGCGGAGACGGAGGGAGTGCTTCACGGCGCGACCTCCAGGCTGTAGCCGACGCCGCGGATCGTGCGGATGCGGTCGGCGCGGGTGCCGAGCTTCGCGCGGAGCTGCTTCACGTGGGTGTCGACGGTGCGCAGGTCGCCGTAGAAGTCGTAGTTCCAGACCGCGGACAGGAGGCGTTCGCGGGTGAGGGCGACGCCGGCGTTCTCGAAGAGGTACAGGAACAGGTCGTATTCCTTCGGCGTGAGGTCGAGCCGCCTGCCGTCGAGATAGACGGCGTGTCCCGGCTCGTCGATGCGGAGGCCGTCGAACTCGGTCGCGGCCTCCTTCTTCGTCTCGGCGGTGCGGCGCAGCAGCGCCTCGACGCGCGCGACGAGCAGGCCGGGCGAGAAGGGCTTCGTGACGTAGTCGTCGGCGCCGCGGGCGAAGCCCTCGAGCTGGTCGTACTCGCCGCCGCGGGCGGTCAGCATGAGGACGGGCGTGCGGGCCGTCGAGCGGATCTGCTGCAGGACGGACCAGCCGTCGGGCGGCGGCATCATGACGTCGAGGATGACGAGGTCGATGCGCTCGGGGTGGTCCAGGAAGGCCTTCAGCGCCTCGCGTCCGTCGGCGGCCTCCTCGACCGCGAAGCCGCGGCTGCGCAGGAAGTCCCCCACCAGCTTGCGGATCCTCTCTTCGTCGTCGACCACCAGGACCGTGGAACGCTTCATGCCTCCGTCCTCCTTCGCTGTCCCCATCATAATCCCGCTTTGTGATGGGGATGTGAGAAGACGGTGCGCGCTAGAGGCCGAGCAGGTCCCTGAGGAGGAGGACGTTCAGGAAGATCACCGCCGCGGCGGCGGACCAGAGCAGGATCGCGTCCACGACGGAGTTGCGGTACTCGCCCATGACCTTCCGCGACGAGGTGAGGCGCAGCTGCAGCAGGATGGTGACCGGCAGCTGGATGCTGAGGAGCATCTGGGAGACGACGAGGCCCCGGAACGGGTCGCCGGTGACGAGCACGAGGACGACGGCCGGCACGAGCGCGAGCAGCAGGCCCGTCCGGCTGTGCTTGTCCTGCGCGTCGTACGACTCGTGGAAGAAGCCTGCGAAGATCGTGCCGCCGGCCATCCCGGCCGTGATCGACGACGAGACGCCGGAGAAGAGGAGCGCGACCGCGAACAGGACGGCGGCGGCGGGTCCGAGCAGCGGCTCGAGCATCGCCTTCGCCTGGCCGAGGTCCGTCACGGCCGCGCCGACGCGGAAGAACGTCGACGCCGCGAGGAGGATCATCGCGCTGTTGATCGCCCAGCCGACCGACATCGAGAACAGCGTGTCGAGGAACTCGTACCGCAGCTGCTTCCTGATCACCGCCTTGTCCTCGAGATTCCACTGGCGGCTCTGGATCACCTCCGAATGGAGGAACAGGTTGTGCGGCATCACGACGGCGCCGAGGACGCTCATCGTGATCGGGAGCGCGCCGGCGGGAATCGCGGGCGTGACCCAGGCGGGGCCGGCCGCGGCCCAGTCGACGGGCGCGAGGATCGTCTCGATCAGGAAGGAGAACCCGATGATCGACACGAAGCCGATGATCCAGTGCTCGATGCGGCGGTAGGCGTTCGTGAGCAGGAGGAACAGCGCGAGGGCGAGGACGAGGAGCACGCCGACACGCAGCGGCACGCCCGCGATCAGCTGCAGGGCGATCGCGCCGCCCATGAGCTCGGCATAGGCCGTGGCGACGGTCGCGAGCATCGCGGACCCGAGGACCGGCACGCTCCAGCGGCGCTTCAGGTGCTTCGTCGCGGCCTCGGCGAGGCACTCGCCGGTCGCGATGCCGAGGTGCGCGGCGTTGTGCTGGAGCAGGATCAGCAGGACGGTCGAGAGCGTGACCATCCAGAGCAGCTTGTAGCCGAACTCAGCGCCGGCGGCGACGTTCGAGGCCCAGTTGCCGGGGTCGATGAAGCCGACGGTGACGAGGAGCCCCGGCCCGATGTAGCGCAGCAGTTCGCGCGCCCGGGCGCGGAGGTGCTGCGGACGCCGCTCCTCGGCGTACCGGGCGAGCCAGCCGGGCTTGCGCGGGCTCCCCTCGGCCATGTCAGCGGATCCTCACGCCGAAGATCTTCT
This sequence comes from uncultured Eubacteriales bacterium, assembly GCA_903919045.1. Classification (GTDB taxonomy): domain Bacteria; phylum Bacillota; class Clostridia; order Saccharofermentanales; family UBA5734; genus CAILLO01. The sequence goes on from CAIXGU010000083.1 coordinate 2,524, forward strand.
TGTCGTACGAGCCGACCACGACCATGTTCCCGTAGGCGGCGGGCGAGGATTCGACGTTCTTCCCGAGCGATACGGTGTCGTAGTCGGTGCCGGTGAGCGGGTCGAAGAGATGCATGTCGCCCTTGAAGTCGCAGAAGATGCCGTAGGTCTTCCCGTCCTCGCCCTTCACGGCGATCGGCGAGCTCCAGGAGTACGCGGACGGCATCGGCCGCTCCCAGACGGTCTCCCCGGTCGCCGCGTCGAGCGCGAGCAGCGTCCCGTCGTATTTCGCCGTGGTCTTCGCCACGTTGAAGATCACGAGGCCGGCGAGGTCGTCCGTGCCGACGATCGGCGTCGCGAGCAGGCCGCCGTTCACGGAGGCGTCGTAGACGCAGCGGACGTCGCGCTGCCAGAGCTTCTTCCCGGTCAGGCCGTCGAACTTCCGCAGGTTGCAGAGGTCCTCCGTCGTGCCTGCGGCCGCGCAGCGCTGGTCGACCTCGTTGCCGGTGTACACGAAGACGCCGTCCGCGGTCTCCTCGATCACGGGCGTCGCGTCGGTATCGTCGCCGAGGTCCGCGATCCAGACCGGCTCCAGCGTATTGACGTCGAGGCAGACGAGGGCGCCGCCGTTGTCGGCGAAGTACATCAGATTCCGGTAGTAGGCGGCGGAGCTCTCGGTGCCGAGACGCGTCGAATAGGACGTCCTGTAGACGAACTTCACGAACGACGGCGCGAAGGAGAAGGCGCCCGAGGCGGCGTCGAACGACGCATGCAGGTCGCCTCGGTAGACGATGCCGTTCTCGCCGGGCTCGATCATCGTGTCCGTGTTCCGGTCGATCACCGCGGACGAATCGAACGCGCCCCACTTGTGGAGAGAGAGAGCGTCGGCGCCGAGGATCCGGAAGGTATGCTCGTTCCGGACGAGATCGAAGAAGCGGTACTCGAACGGCGTCTTGACGCCGTTCGTGTCGTCGAGGCCCTGGCCGGTCATGAACAGGGGCCAGCCGCGCGGGTCGACGCACCCCGTCCCCTTGAAGGCCTGGCCCGTGGCGATCGGGTCGCGCGTGGGCTCGCCCGTCGCGAGGTCCAGGAAGTAGACTTTGCCGTCGAAGACGGGATAGACCACCTCGACGAGGTCCTTCGCCTTCGCGCCGGCGAAGAGGCCCATCGCCGCGCGGGTCGCCGCGGGCCAGTGCACGAGCAGGGGCTGGCCGGTCCAGCCCGATCCGGGCCAGAAGCTGCCGTATCCGGAGACGGACCCGTTCTCCTTCTCCCAGACGATCCCGAGCTTCCTCTCCTTCACGTCCGCCGTGCCGTACGCCGGGGTGTTCCGGGAGGGGTCCCCGCGGAACGTGAGGACGCCGCCGACCTCGGAATAATCGGAGGCGCGGCCGAAGACGACGGGCTTCTCGGCCTGGTAGGAGGAGAGCAGCTTGCCGTTCGTCCCGTAGCGCCAGTAGGTGATCGTCGCGCCGTCGGCGAAGGTCTTGCGGTAGGCGCCGGATGACAGCTTGACCGGCGCGCGGTAGCCTTCGAGCTTCGTGATGTCGATCGCGGCGATCGGCGCCGGCGTCGGCGTCGGGGACGGCGTGGGCGTCGGCGTTGGCGTCGGCGTGGGCGAAGCCGTCGGCGCAGGCGGCGGCGTGGGCGTCGCCGTGGGTCCGCGCGTCGGGACGGCGCAGGCCGCGAGCGCGGCGAGAACGAAGGCCGCGGCCAGGGCGGCGGCCGCGCGGCGGAACGAAGACGGATTCGGGGTCGGCATCGCGGGAACCTCCGGGTGCGGTCGGCGGGTGCTCCGGAGAGCCCATCGCCCTCCGTCTCCGGCCATTATCCCACAAACGGAGGCACCCGGAAAAGCAGGGTGGAGCGTCGGTCGGGGCCGCCCTACGCCTCGAACAGGTAGCCCGTCATCGACAGGGACCCCATCGTCCGCGCGTCGTTGAACACGGTCACCCGGTCGTCCGGGCGCGCGGCGCCGAGCACGGAGAGCAGCGGGTCGAAGTGGTCGGTCGTCGGGACGGACAGCGCGGCGGGGCTCCCGGCCTCGCGATAGCGCGCGACGCCGTCGAGGTCGCCGGCCAGGATGCGGTCGCGGACCCAGGCGTCGAACGCGTCGGCCCACGGGTACCCGCCCTCCATGTCCCAGCCGATGCGGCCCAGGTCGTGGACGACGTTGCCGCTGCCGAGCACGAGGACTCCCTCGTCGCGGAGGGCGCCGATCGCCCTGCCGATGCGGAAGTGCTCCTCCGGTGACGCGTTCCGGTCGACGCTCATCTGGAAGACGGGCACGTCGGCGGCCGGACGCATCCGGCGGAGGACGGACCAGGTCCCGTGGTCGAGCCCCCAGGAATCGTCGACGCGGACGAGACCCTCGAGGCCCGGCAGCGCGGCGGTCCGCCGGGCGAACGCCGGAGCGCCGGGCGCCGGGTAGACGACGCGGTACAGCTCCTCGGGGAAGCCGTACATGTCGTAGACCATCCTCGGGTTCGGGTCGTCCGTCACGCGCGTCCCCGCCGTGAACCAGTGCGCCGAGACGGCGAGGATCGCCTCCGGCCGCGGAAGTCGCGCGCCGAGCGACTCCCAGGCCGCCGTGAAGGCGTTGTCCTCGATCGCGTTCATCGGCGATCCGTGCCCGACGAACAGCGCCGGCATCCTCCTGCCCATGGGCTCCTCTTTCCTACCGGACCGCTGCACGGCCCCGTTCCCGCCATCGTACGCCGCCCTCCGCACGGAAGCCGTATCCTGCGTTCTTCCGCCCGCACGGTCGGGGACGTAAGTTGAACCCATGCCGCGGCGCGACCGCGAAACGAAAGGAACGCATCATGGCCATCACCGTCGTCCCCTCCCGCTGCCCGCAGAACCACCGCTGCCCCGCCCTCCGCTACTGCCCGACCGGAGCCCTGACGCAGGACGGGCACGGCGCTCCCGTCGTCGACGCCGGGAAGTGCATCGACTGCGGCGCCTGCACCGCGGCGTGCGCCATGGGCGCCCTGCGCGACGCCACGTGAACGCGCAGCGCGTGATCCGGATCGCCGGAACGGCGTCCCTCTGGATCGCCCTGGGGCTCGGCGCCTACGGCGGCGTCGCCCTCCTCCTCGCCTACCGGAACCTGCCCGCCGGCGCCTGCCCCTTCGACCTGCAGCGGCCGGTCTTCGGCGCCGCGCTCGCCTTCGCCGTCCTCTCGCTCGTCCTCTCGTTCCTCGAGAAGCGGCGCGATGCCTAGCGGAATCCCCTCCCCGAAGCGCGCCGGGTTCCTCCCCTTCCTCTGGCACGGGTTCTTCCTGGCCTTCACGATGGCCATGGTCGAGCCGAACACGGTGCTTCCGAACTACGTCGCCCGGCTCACGGACAGCCCCGTCGCGTTCGGGGCGCTCTACGCGATCCTGCTCGGCGGCCCGTCCGTCTTCAACCTCCTGTTCAGCCAGACGCTCCGGCGGTTCCAGCGCCGGAAGCCCTTCCTCGTCGGGGGCATCCTCGTGCGGGCGGTCGGGTTCGCCGGGATGGCCGGCGTCACCCTCCTCCTCGCAGGGAGGGCGCCGAGCATCGCGCTCTGGGCCTTCTACGGCTTCGTCCTCCTGTTCTCGCTGAGCGGCGGCTTCGCGGGAATCGCCTACTCCGACATCGTCGCCCGGGTCCTCCCGTCCGACCGGCGCCCCGCCATGATCGCGGCGCGGCAGGTCGCGGGGGGCGTCGCCGCGCTGGGCGGAGGCGCGCTCGTGGCCCGGATCCTGGCGCCCGGGACCTTCGCCTGGCCGCTCGACTACGCGCTTCCCATGGCGATCGGAGCCGCCGGCCTCGCCGTCGCCGCCGCCGGGTTCCTCCCCCTCCGGGAACCGAAGGAGGCGCCCCCCGCCGCCGATCAGGATGCCGATGCGCCGCCCGCCGGAGTCCCGGCCGCCGGTGCGTCGAAAGGCCTGCTGCGCGAGACGTTCCGCGTGCTCCGGAGCGACGCGGCCTTCCGGACCTTCCTGATCGTCGAGAACCTGTCGAGCTTCAGCCTCATGGTCCTGCCCTTCTACATGCTCTACGTGACGCGGACCTTCCCCGACGCGCCGGCGCGCCTCGGGACGTACGTGCTCGCCCAGGTCGCGGGCAGCCTCGCCTCCAACGTCCTGTGGCTGTTCCTGTCGCGCAGGTTCGGCTCCGTCGGCGTCCTGCGCGCCTGCATCGCCGCCGGCGCCGCGCTGCCCCTCGTCGTCCTCGCGCTGACCCCGCTCGGATCGGCCTGGTACGCGCTCGTCTTCCTGCTCGTCGGCTTCGTCACGAGCGGACGGAACATCGGGTTCGAGCCCTACCTGCTCGACCTCGCGCCCGGTCCCGACCGGACGCTGTACCTCGGCATCCGCGGCTCGCTGAACCTCCTCGACGTCGTCCTGCCGCTGGTCGGCGGCCTGCTCGTCGCCGCGCTCGGGTTCCCGCCCGTCTTCCTCGGCGTCTCCGTCTTCATGCTCGCCGCCCTGGTCCTCCTCCGCAAGGCCTCCTGCCCGGTCCGCCCGCCGTCCTCTTGATTCCACTCCCCCGCGCGGTATGATGGAAAGGACGCCTCGCGGAAGGAGACCCAACGAGTGGACGAAGGAACGACCGTCAACGGCAGCCGCGGCGGACGCCGCATCGGCGCGGCCTTCACCGCCCTCCGGCACCGGAACTACCGCCTGTTCTTCATCGGTCAGTGCGTCTCGCTCATCGGGACCTGGATGCAGAGCATCGGGCAGTCCTGGCTGGTGCTCACGCTGACGGAAGGCCAGCCGGACGCGCCCTTCAAGCTGGGGCTCGTCACCGCGCTGCAGTTCCTCCCCATGCTGCTGTTCGCCCTCTTCGCCGGCACGTTCGTCGACCGCTTCCCGAAGCGCCGGGTCCTGCTCGCCACCCAGTCGATCCTCGCCGTCCTCGCGGTCGCGCTCGCGACGCTGACGCTGACCGACGCCGTCCGCTACTGGCACATCTGCGCCCTCGCGGTGCTCCTCGGCCTCGTCAACACGATCGACATGCCGACGCGCCAGGCCTTCTTCGTGGAGATGGTCGGACGCGAGGACCTCATGAACGCGATCGGCCTCAACTCCACGATCTTCAACCTCGCCCGGATCGTCGGCCCTGCCATCGCCGGCTCCCTGATCGGCCTGATCGGCATCGCCCCCTGCTTCTACCTGAACGCCGCCAGCTTCCTCGCCGTCATCGCCGGCCTCGCGATGATGCGGCTCCCCGACGCCCCCGTCCGGAAGTCCGAGGCGCGCACGTTCCGCGGGGTCGCCGCCGAAGCCGCCGAGGGACTCGCCTACGTCCGCCGGAACCCGGAGCTCCTCTACCCGCTCCTCCTGCTCGCGGTCGTGAACGTCTTCGTGATCAACTTCAGCGTCATGATCCCGCTGTTCGCCACCCAGAGGCTCGGCCAGGACGCGACCGGGTACGGGCTCCTCATGACCAGCCTCGGCCTGGGGTCGTTCCTCGGCGCCCTGCGCATCGCCGCGACCAGCCGGAAGGGCCCGAGCCGCGTCGTCCTCTTCGGCGGCGCCGCGGGCACGAGCGTCCTCGTCGCCGTCGCCGGCTTCCAGACGGTCTACGCCGTCGCCTGCGCCGTGCTCGTCGCCGTCGGGTTCTTCACGATCTCCTTCGTGACGACCGTCAACACGACGGTCCAGCTGGCGACGGAGGACCGCATGCGCGGCCGCGTCATGAGCCTCTACACCCTCGTCTTCGGCGGCTTCACCCCGTTCGGGAGCCTCTACGCCGGCAAGTTCACCGAGCTCGCCGGCGTGACCGGGTGCATGGCCGCGAGCGGCGCCATCGGGCTCGCCGGGACGCTGGCCGTCCTGCTCCTGCTCCGCCGTTCCGCGCGCCGTCCGCAGGCCGTTGCATCGGAACCGCCCTTGCCGTAGCATAGGCTCAACAGGCCCGGAACGCGGCGATCCGGCCGCCGGAGGCTCGCATGGACAACCGGACCCTCGTCGTCGTCGGCTTCGCCCTCGGCCTGATCGAATTCCTCCTGCTCCTCGCGTTCGCGCTCTATCGCAAGGAAGAGCCGACGACCCGGTACGCCGTCGGCTACGGGATCGCCGTCGCCGGATCGCTGCTTCTGCTCGGCCAGGGGACCGTCCACCCGTTCGTGAGCGTCTTCCTCGCGAACAGCCTGCTCTTCGCGCTCCCCTTCGGCCTCCTCTCGGGATTCCGGAGCTTCTTCGGGATCGCGCCCGCCTGGCCCCGCCGATTCTGGGCATATATCGCCCTCGCGGCCCTCGGCATGCTCCTCACGACCTTCGTCTTCGACTCCTATGCGATCCGCGCGACGGTCTTCTCCCTGATCGAGGCCCTCCTGTTCGCCGCAGGCGCCGTGCTGTTCGCGACGCGCCGCCGGGAGATCCCCTTCTTCGTCCAGGTGGTCGCCTTCGGCCAGAGCGCCCTCCTGTTCGTGGCCCAGCTCGTGCGGATCGCCCTGCTCCAGCGGTACGGCGTGGATTCGGCCCACCTGTTCGACGACGCCGTCACCACGCCCTTCACGCTCCTCCTGATGCTGGTCTCCGGCGTCCTCTGGGTGAAACTGATCCTGCTCGCCGACGGCACCCGGCTCGTCGAGGAGATGCGGCGCAGGAACCGCCACCTCGAGACGCTCGCACGGACCGACGAGCTGACGGGGCTCCTCAACCGGAACGCCTTCGAGCTGCTCGACCTCGACGGACCGGCCGCGGAGCGGCGCCGTCCCGTTCAGGCCTCGATCCTCCTGCTCGACCTCGACGACTTCAAGCGGATCAACGACGAATTCGGGCACCAGGCCGGCGACGCGGCGCTGGTGCGCACGGCCGCGCGGATCCGCGGCCTCGTGCGCTTCTCGGACCCGGTGTTCCGCTGGGGCGGCGAGGAATTCCTTGTGCTCGCGACCGGCCTCGGCCTGACGGACGCCGCCGTGCTCGGCGAGCGGATCCGCGCGGCGGTCCAGGCCGACGTCTCGGAGAAAGGCATCTGCTGCACCGTCAGCGTCGGCATCGCCGAACGGAAGGCCGGCGAGGACAAGGACGCCTGGTTCCGCAGGGCGGACCAGGCGCTCTACAGGGCCAAGGATACCGGGAAGAACCGCGTGCAGCTCGCGCTCTAGCGCCGCGCCGCCTCTACGCCTCCCAGAGCCGTTCGGGATAGATCCCGTCGCGGACCATCCGCTGGATCGCCGCGCGCACGACGGGCGCGTCCTCCCGATAGGTCATCCCGTACCACCGCTCCGGAGACGCCAGCACCTTCACGCGCGTCCGCCCGGCGGCGACCATCCCGTCCACGACGGTCGGGAGGAACAGCTCGCCTTTCAGGAGGTCCGTCGCCGGATTCCGCAGGAAGGCCGCGAAACCCTCCTCGAGCGCCGGGAACAGCGCCGGCGTGAAGCCCCAGGTGTTCAGCGACACGACCGCGTCCGCCGGGAGGCGGACCCACGCGTCGCCGTCCTCGGTGTATTCCGCGCCGCCCGCAGCCGGACGGATCTTCGTGCGCTCGACGACGCCGCGCAGGAAGCCGTCGGCCGAGACGTCGCAGACGCCGCGCGCGACGGTCCCGTTGTCGGTCAGGGTGTTCGCGATCCGGAAGCCCGCCATGCAGAAATCGTCCCCTCGGCCCGGCCGTCGGAGCTCTTCCGCGAGGAGCCGATACGAATGGCGGCCGTAGAAGTCGTCTGCGTTGATCACCGCGAACGGCGTGGCGACGGCGTCGCGGCAGGCGAGCACGGCGTGGCCGGTGCCCCACGGCTTCGCACGGCCCTCCGGCACGGCGACGCCGAGCGAGGCCGGCAGCTCCAGGCGCTGGTGCGCGTAGGCGACTTCGGCACGGTGCTCGATCCGGGCGCCGACGCGCTCGCGGAAGGTCGCCTCGTGCTCCGGGCGGACGACGAACACGACCCTCCCGAAGCCCTCGCGCAGGGCGTCGAAGATCGCGTACTCCATGAGGATGCTGCCGTCGGGCCCGACGGGCTCGACCTGCTTCATGCCGCCGTAGCGGCTGCCGAGGCCGGCGGCCATGATGACGAGCGTCAGGGCGGATGCGTTCATGCCCGTCACCCGAACAGCGTCAGCAGCTTCCCGAGCCCGATGCCGAGATAGTTGCCGATCGCGTAGCCGAGGATGCCGCAGAGGATGCCCGGGAGGATGATCTCGTCGTTCTTCAGCGCCTTCGCGACCGGCACGATGAAGGCCGGGCCGAAGACCCCGGCGGTGGAGGTGATCAGCATCGTGTCCCGGTCGATCCTCCCGGCCTTCGCCATGAGGACGTGCAGGAGGACGGTGCCGAACTGGACGATCAGGAGCATGCCGAGGATGCCGAGGGCGGCTGCGATCTTCGTGAAGTCGAACGACAGCCCCATGACGACGGAGAACATCAGGATGAAGTACTGCCCCGTGCTGTAGGAGCCGTGGGCCTTGCGCACCTTCTTCACGAACGAGAGCGCGATGCCGAGCGTCGTGACGACGAGCATGATCACGGCCGTGAATTCGCCCAGCTTCTTGAGTCCCTGGTTCCCGTAGGCGCTCGGGAGGAGCAGCGCGACGCCCGCGGCGGCCGCGAAGCAGAGGACGGCCAGTCCGACGAGCCCGGCGCGCGACA
>CAIXGU010000084.1 GCA_903919045.1 uncultured Eubacteriales bacterium
ACCGGCCCGGGCCGCATCCGGCGCGGGGACGCGTCGTCCGCGCTCGCCGACGGGCTGGTCGGCGCCGTGCTCGCCCACCGCGGGCGGATCCGCGTGGACGCGCTCGCCGAGGGAGCGGGCTGCTCGACGCGCTACGTCGGGCGCGTGTTCGCCGAGACGATCGGGATCGCCCCGAAGCTGTTCTGCCGCATCGTCCGCTTCCAGGCCTCGCTCGGTCGGCTGCTCGAGGAGCCGGACGCCGACCTCCGGGACGTCGTGTTCGACGGCGGCTACTGCGACCAGTCCCATTTCCTGCGGGAGCGCCGGCGGTTCTGCCCGGCGCCGGCCGCCCGGCCCGGAGCCGGAAGGAGACGCGCATGAAGGGCATCGTCAAGGCCACGATCCCGGAGCAGATCCTGTCGATCCTCCGCGAGGAGATCCTCAGCGGGCGCATCCCGAGCGGAGAGCGCCTCACGACGGTCGCCCTGCAGCAGCGGTTCGGCGTGAGCTCGACGCCGGTGCGCGAGGCGCTGAAGCGGCTCGCCGCGGACGGGCTCGTCGACCACGCCACGCACGTCGGCGGGCGCGTGGTGGCGCTCGGCCCGGAGGACGTCTCGGAGATCTACGCGCTCGTCCGCATCCTCGACACCGGGGCGCTGCGCCTCGCGTGCGCCTCCCCGCAGGCTGCGCGGCTCGCGCGCGAGCTCGGCCGGAACGTCGCGGCGGAGGAGGCCGCGCTCGCCGCCGGCGACCTCGCCCGCTTCCGGGCGCTGTCGGACGAGTTCCACGACCTCCTCTTCAAGGCCGCCGGAAACAGGCGTCTCCACGAGAGCGCCCTCCGCGTGCGGGGCCAGCTCGGCATCCTCGCGGCGCGGTACCAGGATTCCGCGGATGCCGACGCCGTCGTGGCGGCGCAGCATCGGGGGATCGCCGAGGCCGTCGCCGCCGGGGACGCGGAGGAAGCCGCCGCGCGACTCGCCCGCCACTTCGCCGATGCGGAGCGCACGCTCCTCGCGCGGCTGGGACCCGTCAGCCCCGGGGGACCGGCTCGAAGCGGGACGTGAAGAACCGCAGCACGGGCGGCTCGTAGGTGAAGCGGAGGCCGGGGATGGACGCCCGGTCCTCGTAGAGGCGGATCACGGAGTCGGCGACGACGTCCATGTGCGCGTACGTGTAGACGCGGCGCGGGATCGTGAGGCGCACGAGCTCGAGCTTCGGGTGGCGGTTCGCGCCGTTCGCGTCGCGGCCGGCGGAGATGATGCCGCGCTCCATCGCGCGCACGCCGGCGTCGAGGTACAGCCGGGCGGCGAGGGCCTGGGCGGGGAACTCGTCCTGGGAGAGGTGCGGCAGGAACCGCAGCGCGTCGAGGAACACCGCGTGGCCGCCGATCGGGCGGACGACCGGGACGCCGGCCTCGATCAGGCGGTCGCCCAGGTAGCGGACCTGCTCGACGCGGTACGCGATCGTGTCCTGGTCGACGGACTCGCGGATGCCGATGGCCATCGCCTCCATGTCGCGCCCGGCGAGCCCGCCGTAGGAGGGCATCCCCTCGAACACGACGACCCACTCGCAGGCCTTCACGTACAGGGACTCGTCGTTCATCGCGAGGAAGCCGCCGATGTTGACGAGGCAGTCCTTCTTGCCGCTCATCGTGCAGCCGTCGGCGTACGACATCATCTCGCGCAGGATCTCGGCGATGGTCCGGCCGGCGTAGCCCTCCTCGCGCTTCTGGATGAAGTAGGCGTTCTCGACGCAGCGGGTCGCGTCGAAGAAGACGCGGATGCCGTGGCGCGCGGCGAGGGCCTTCACGTCGCGGAGGTTGGCCATGCTGACGGGCTGACCGCCGGCGAGGTTCACGGTGACGGCGAGGCAGATGTAGGGGATGCGGTCGGCGCCGACCTCGTCGACGAGCGCCTGGAGCTTGCCGAGGTCGACGTTCCCCTTGAAGGGCGCGTCGCACTGCGAATCGTGCGCCTCGTCGACGATGACGTCGCGGAACGTGCCGCCGTTCAGCTCCTGGTGCAGGCGCGTCGTGGTGAAGTACATGTTGCCCGGGATGAAGTCGCCGGGCTCGATGAGGATGCGCGAGAGGATGTTCTCGGCGCCGCGGCCCTGATGCGTGGGCACGACGTGGCGGAAGCCGTAGACGTCGCGGACGGCCTCCTCGAGGTGGTAGAAGTTGCGGCTGCCGGCGTAGGCCTCGTCGCCGAGCAGGAGGCCGGCCCACTGCCGGTCGCTCATGGCGGTCGTGCCGCTGTCGGTGAGCAGGTCGATGTAGACGTCCTCCGAGCGGAGCAGGAACGTGTTGTACCCGGCGGCCTCGAGCGCGGCGCGGCGGGCCTCGGCGGAGATCTTCCGGACGGGCTCGACGGACTTGATGCGGAAGGGTTCGGCGACGACGTGTCCCATGGCGTTCCTCCTTGCGGGCGTGTGCCCGACCCCACCGTAGCAGGGGGAGGAGGGGGCCGTCTTGGACGAATCGGAACCGACGCGGTTCAGCCGGCGGGGGGCTTCGGCCGGAGGTCGCGGTGCGCGAGCGCGCGGACCAGCCGGTTCATGCGCGCGGCGTCGGCGGGCGTCGCCTTCCCCGGGCCGTAGCGGGCCATCTCGTAGAGCGCGAGCGCCTCGCGGAGCTCCGGGTGCGCGTCGGCGTCGTACGCGCCCAGCAGCGCGCGGGCCGTCGCGGAGGCGGACGGCAGGTCGCCCGTGCGCGCCGCGCCAGTGCGCCGGACCTGCGAGGCGACGAGCCGGCGCATCGCCTGCCGGATGCGCTCCTCCGGCGTGCGCGCGAACGGCGGGCGCAGCGAACGGCCGGCGGCCCGCACCCGCTCCTCGACCTGCGCGACGAGATTGGGCAGCAGGGATTCGCGGACGTCCCGGTCGGGCAGGCGCGCCTCGTAGAAGCGTCGGTAGAGACGGTAGACCCCGTACCCGACGCCGGCGGCGAGCCCGATCGCGAGCAGGGCGAGCACCGCGTAGAGCAGGATCTGCGAGAGGACCTGGAGCCAGGCGGGCGTCTCCGCGGGACCGGGGCCGATCTCCGGCGTCGGGGTGGGCGACGTCGGCAGGGTCGGCTCGGGCGTGGGCGTCGGTTCGGGTTCCGTGCCGAACGGGATCAGGGCGATCAGCCAGCGCAGCAGCGCCAGGAGCAGCTTGCCCAGCCAGGGCAGCAGGCGGTCGATCGCGAGCAGGGGCGACAGCAGGAGAAGGGCGGTGGTGCCGGCGAGCGAGCCGGCGAGCAGGATGCGGTTGCCGCGGACGACGCGGGCGGCCGGCTGCGTGGGGGTGGCGGCGTAGCGGGCCATCCGCTCGCCGAGCGCGTACCGGTGCCACCGGACGAGGGAGAGCGCGAGGAAGGCGACGCCGAGGAGGAAGTAGGCGGTCGGGAGGTGCGGCACCTCGCGCCAGACCGCGACGGCGTCGAGCGCGATCAGGACGAGGAACGCGAGGGCGCTGCGGTAGAGGCTCCCTGCGGGTTCGCGCGCACGGGCCGTCCAGCGCAGGTAGGCGGCGCGGACGACGATCGCGGCCAGGCCGAGCCCGAGGACCAGGCGCGGGACGACGTCGACGCCCGAGGCAGGAAGGTACGGCGCATAGGCCGGAGCGGCGAGCAGCGCGAGCGCGGGCAGGAGGAACTGCCAGACCCGGCGGCTCCGCAGGCGCACGACCGCGAGCAGCGCCTCGGCGGCGACGAAGTACGCGAGCAGGGGCCAGCGCCACGGCGCGGCGAACAGCTCGACCGGCAGCGCGTACGCGGAGACCAGGAGGATCGCCTGCAGGATCTCGTCGAGGAGCACGGTCATCGCGCCGCCACCTCCCACGTCGCCACGCCCTCGTCGAGCTCCGGGAGGCGGTCGTCGGGACGGTCGGGGTAGCGCGGGAGCACCCAGATCCCCTGGTGCCCCTCGGCCAGCAGCGCCTTCCAGGCCTCGGAGAGGCGGTGCGTGCAGCTCGCGGAGATGAGCAGCAGCATGGGGCGCCGCCTCAGGTCGAGCGCGCCGGACTCGAGGACCTGCGCGAAATCCGCCGTGCGGCGCGCGATGTCGACGCGGCCGAGCTGCTCGTGGACGGCATCGACGTGGGCGCGCGTGCGGCCGGGCGCGAAGGCCGCCTCCTCGCCCGTGACGATGTCGCGCGCGTTGCTCGCGAGGCCGACCGAGACGCCGTCCTCGACGAGGGCGGCGCAGAGGGCCGCGGCGATCCGGATGCAGTCCTCGACGGGGCGGTCCTCGTCGTGCTCGCGGTCCTTGCGGACGTTGAGCAGAAGGAGGACGTCGCGGGAGGCCGTGTATTCGTGGACGTTGACCTTCAGGTCGCCCGTGCGGGCGGTGGCCTTCCAGTTCACGGAGCGCATCGGGTCGGTCGCCGCGTATTCGCGGATGCCCCGGAACTCGAACGGGTCGGGAAGCAGCGCGTCGCGCACGATCAGGGTTCCGACGAGGCGGCTGTACGGGATGCCGAGGTCCTCGCGGGCGATCGGGCGGGGCGTGACCGTGAGGGTCGCGGGGCAGTCGACGCGCCCGACGAGCTCGGTCATGAGGAACAGGTCGTTCGAGATCAGGTCGACGGTCTTCACGGTGTAGTACCCGCGGCGCCGGAGGTCGACGCGCAGGGTGCGCGTGACGCGCTGGTACGTGCCGAGGGCGTAGAGGTCCTCGCGGTAGTAGTCGTCGGTCACGAGGCCGTGCGGGCTGTCCTCGAAGCCGAGGGCGCGCGAGACCTGGAACTTGACCGTCAGCCAGGGGAGCGGGAGGAGCTTGCGGCTCGCGACGACCTCCGTGAGGGAGATCGACGCCCCTTCGGGAGCGGTGCGCTCCGAGAAGGACAGCGAGACGTCCAGGCCGCGCCGCCAGAAGCGCGCGTAGACCAGGCCCTGGCCGGCGACCAGGAGCAGGAAGACGGCGAGGACGCCGAGCAGCGGCATGTCCGGTGCGGCGGTCGGGCGGCGGCCCGGCCGGTCAGCGGCCCTGCGCCCAGTCCTCGGACGGCGCGGGGACCTCGGCGGCGATGCGGGCGACGAGCGCCTCGGAGGCCAGCGTGCGGCTGCGTTCGCCGCCGCGCAGGATCAGGCGGTGCGCGTAGACGGGCACGAGCAGGTCGCGCACGTCGTCCGGGAGGACGAAGGCGCGGCCGCGGATCGCGGCGAGGGTGCGGGCGCCGCGGGCGAGGGCGATCGCGCCGCGGGGCGAGACGCCGAGGGCGACGGCCTCGTGGGCGCGGGTCGCTTCGGCGAGGCGCAGGACGTAATCGAGCAGGGCCTCGTGGAGGAACACGCCCTGCGCCGCGCCGCGGGCGGCGAGGACGTCGGCGGGGCGGCAGACCGGCGAGAGGGAGCGGATCGGGTCGTCGCCGAGGTGGCGCCGGAGGATGTCGAGGCCCTCGGCGCGGTCGGGATAGCCCAGGGAGAGCTGGAGGAAGAAGCGGTCGAGCTGGGCCTCGGGCAGCGGGTAGGTGCCCTGGGTCTCGACCGGGTTCTGCGTCGCGAGGACGAAGAAGGCCTCGTCGAGGCGGTGCGTCTCGCCGTCGATCGAGACCTGGCGCTCCTCCATGCACTCGAGGAGGCTGGACTGCGTGCGCGGCGTCGCGCGGTTGATCTCGTCGGCGAGGAGGATCGTCGTGAAGACCGGGCCCGCCCGGAAGACGAAGGCGGAGGCCTTCGGGTCGTAGTAGTGGATGCCGGTGAGATCGGAGGGCAGGAGGTCCGGCGTGAACTGGACGCGCTTGAAGTCCGCGTCGATCGAGCGGGCGAGGGACCGCGCGAGCATCGTCTTCCCGGTGCCGGGGACATCCTCGAGCAGGACGTGCCCGCCCGTGAGGAAGGCGGCGAGCAGGAGCTCCGTGGCCTTCCGCTTGCCGACGATCACGCGGGCGACGTTCTCCTGGATGCGGTCGACGAGCGCGGCGGGCGCAAGGGGTGCGGCGGCATCTGGCATGGCAGGACTCCTTCCGGATGCGGTGCGCGATGCGACGGGGCGTTCCCCTCATTGTAGCATTGCGCGACCGCGCCGGTCGGCAGCCCGCGAGCCCGGGCCCTCAGCGCTCCGGGAGGCGGGCGGTCGCCTCGATCTCGACCCGGGCGCCCCGCGGGAGGGCGGCGACCTGGATCGTGGAGCGGGCGGGCGGGACGGGGCCGCTGAAGCGCTCCGCATAGAGCGCGTTGAGCGCCGCGAAATCGCCGAGGTCGGCGAGGAACACGGTCGTCTTCACGACGTCGGCGAAGCCGCAGCCCGCCGCCGCGAGGATCGCCTCGAGGTTGTCCAGGACGCGGCGGACCTGCGCCTCGAAGCCGCCGTCGACAAGCGCGCCCGTCGCGGGGTCGAGCGGGATCGCGCCGGAGACGAACAGGAATCCGCCCGCCTCCACGGCCTGGGAGTAGGGGCCGATGGCCTTCGGGGCGCGGTCGGTGGAGATCGGTCTCGTCATGGTGCCTCCTTGCGGCGCTGCGCCGCGCTAGCGGTATTCCTCGAGCAGGCGCTCCGCCAGCCC
>CAIXGU010000085.1 GCA_903919045.1 uncultured Eubacteriales bacterium
CGGCGTGCGTCTTCATGATCTCGAACTCGGCCGGGGCGAGCTTCCCGGGCTTGAGGAGGATGCTGTCGGGGATGCCGACCTTCCCGATGTCGTGCAGGGGGGAGGCCTTCACGATGCGCGCGACCGCGGCGGCGTCGAGCTCGTCGGCGTAGGCGGGCAGCCGCCGGAGACCCTTCGCCAGGATCTCCACGTAGTTCGACGTGCGCACGATGTGGTTCGCCGTCTCGGTGTCGCGCGTCTCGGCGAGCTGCGTGATCGCGGACAGCGTCACGTCCTGGATCAGCTGGTTCTCTTCGAAGCGCCGGGCCACCTCGGCCTCGAGCCAGTCGTTCTGGTTGCGCAGCAGGTCGCGCGACCGCTTGAGCTCGAGGTGCACGCGCACGCGCTCGAGGACGATCGCAGGGCGGAAGGGCTTGTTGATGTAGTCCACGGCGCCGAGCCGGAAGCCCTTCTCCTCGTCGGTGTCGCTGCCGAGCGCCGTGACGAAGATCACCGGGACGTCTCGGCGGCGCGGGTCGGTGCGCAGGCGCTCGAGCGTCTCGTAGCCGTCGATCCCGGGGAGCAGGATATCCAGGAGGACGAGGTCGGGGAGCGGTCCGCGGTCGAGGGCGGCGAGCGCTTCCTCGCCGGACTTCGCGACCTGGACGGTGTAGGCCGGGGAGAGCAGGCGGGACAGGACCGAAAGGTGGATCGGTTCGTCGTCGACGGCCAGGATCTGGGCCTTGTCCATGGTGCGCCTCGTTCCCGTGCCGGGGGCGCCGCGCCGCCTGGGCGCGTCCTTCCCCCCATTATACCGCACGCACCCGCCGAGCGCCCCGCCGCACGCCGCGCCCCGCAGGCGCTTTCGGCCGTTCCGGCCCGTTCGGGCGGCGTCCGCCGCGGAATGGTATGATTCCATCAGGACGACCCGGGAGGCGACGATGCTGGACAAGGGACTCGTGCATATCTACTGCGGCGAAGGCAAGGGCAAAACGACGGCGTCCGTCGGCCTCTCGGCGCGGGCCGCGGGCAGCGGCCTCCGGGTCCTCTTCGTCCAGTTCCTGAAGGACGGCCGCAGCGGGGAGCTCAAGACCCTCGCGTCCGTCCCCGGCGTCACGATCCTGTCCGGCGTCCCCGTGAAGGGCTTCCTGCGCGAGAAGGAAGCGGACGCCCGCCGCCGGATCGCCGACGAGCACCGCGCCCGCTTCGAGGAGGCCGTCCGCGAGGCCTCGACCGGCGCCTACGACCTGCTCGTGCTCGACGAGGCCTCCGCCGCGGTCGACCTCGGCCTGATCCCGCTCGACGAGGCCTGCGCCTTCCTCGACGCGCGCCCCGCCGGCCTCGAGGTCGTCCTGACCGGCCGCGAGCCGCCCGAGCCGCTGCTCGCGCGCGCCGACTACATCTCGCGCATCGAGTGCGTCCGGCACCCCTACCAGACGGGCATCCAGGCGCGGAAGGGCATCGAGTGGTAGCGGACGCCACCGCCGCCGACGCTGCCGCCGCCGACGCCGCCGCGTCCGCCGTCGCCTCGGCCGCCGACTCCGCCGCGCCCGCCGCGTCCGCGGTCCCGTACGTCCTCGTCGCCGACGACGACGCCCTCGACGCCTGGGAGGCCGCGCTCCCGCCGCCCCCCGCGCCCCTCGTCCTCGGCGTCGACACCGAGACCACCGGCCTCGACTCCCTGAAGGACCGGATCCGCTTCCTCCAGGTCGCGGCCTCCGCCCCCGCGGGGCACCCGGTCCTCGTCCTCGACCTGCAGGCCTACGCCGGCGACCGCGCCGCGCTCCCCGCGCGCCTCGGCCGCCTCCTCGCCCGCGGCACCCTGCGCGTCCTGCAGAACGCGAAGTTCGACCGCAAGTTCCTCGCCGCGGCCGGCGTCCCCCTGCCGCAGCCCGTCTTCGACACGCTGCTCGCCGCCCAGGTCCTGCGCACCGCCGCCGGTCCCGCGCGGCTCGCCCTCGACGAGCTCGCGCGCTACTTCCTCGGCCAGGTGGTCTCGAAGAAGGAGCAGGCGAGCGACTGGTCCGGGCCGATCTCCGCGTCCCAGCTCGCCTACGCCGCCCGCGACGCGCAGGTGCTGCTCCCGCTGCACGGGGTCCTCGCCGCGCGCCTCGACAAGGAAGGCCTCGCCCGCTGCGCCGACTTGGAGTTCGCCTGCATGGACGCGGTCGCGGACATGGAGCTCGGCGGGATCCGCCTCGACCTCGCGCAGTGGGAGGCCCTCCGCGCCGACACGACGCGCGCCCGCGACGCGGCGCTCGACCGCGTCTACGCCGTCACCGGCCGCCCGCTCGTCCAGACCTCGCTGTTCGGCGACCCCGTCGCCTACGGTCCCGACCTCGAGAGCCGCCGCCACCTGCTCTCGCTGCTGCACCGCCACGGCGTCCCGGTCGACGACACGAGCCGCCACGCGCTGCTCCCTTACGCCGACCGCCCCCTCGTCGCCGCCGTCCTCGACTGGCGCAAGGCCCAGAAATCGCTCACCGCGTTCCTGCGGGCCATGCCCTCGGCCGTGCACCCCGCGGACGGGCGCGTCCACGCGCAGTACCAGCAGATCGGCGCGAGCTCCGGGCGGATGAGCTGCTTCGCCCCGAACATCCAGCAGATCCCGCGCGACCCGGCCTTCCGGCGCTGCTTCGTGCCCGACCCGGGGAACGTCCTCCTCGTCGCCGACTACGCGCAGGTCGAGCTCCGCGTCGCCGCCGAGGTCGCGGACGACGCCCGCATGACCGCCGCCTTCGCCGCCGGAGAGGACCTGCACCGCCTCACCGCCGCCCTCGTCTCGGGCAAGCCCGCCGATGCGGTGACCAAGGCCGAGCGCCAGGCCGCGAAGGCCGTGAACTTCGGCCTCCTGTACGCCATGGGCGCCCGCGGCCTCGCCGTCTACGCCGCCGAGCAGTACGGCGTCGACCTGTCCCTCGAGGAGGCCGAGCGCTTCCGCGCCCGCTTCTTCGACGCCTACCGCGGCATCGCCGCCTGGCAGCGCGTCCTCCGCGACCGCCCGGCCGCCGAGGCCCGCACCCTCGCCGGGCGCCGCATCCCGCTGCCCCCCGACGCGCCGCTCTCGATGCGCTGCAACCTGCCCGTCCAGGGCACCGCCGCCGATATCGTCAAGATCGCCCTCGGCGCCCTCTCCCGCGCGCTCGCCGGCACCGGCGTCCGCATCGTCGCCGCGGTCCACGACGAGATCCTGCTCGAGGCGCCCGAGGCCGACGCCGCGCCCGTCGCCGACCTGCTGAAGCGCGTCATGGAGGACGCCGAGCGGCGCCTGCTCCGCAAGGTCCCCGCCCTCGCCGAGGTCGCCGTCGCTCGCAGCTGGGCGGACAAGGCGTAGGCCGGGACGGGGAGGGGAGACCGCCGTGCACATGGCCGATGCCCTCGTCACGCCCGCCGTCGCCGTCGCGATGGACGCCGTCGCCGCCGTCGCGGCCGGCGCGAGCGTGCGCCGCCTCCGGAAGGACGCCGACGACCGCCGCGTCCC
>CAIXGU010000086.1 GCA_903919045.1 uncultured Eubacteriales bacterium
CCCCGCCCGGTGCCGAGGTTCACGGCCTCGCACCCGGTGTGCCCCATCGCGTAGTCCACGGCGCGGCAGTGCCCTTCGGCGAGGTCCATCACGTGCAGGTAGTCGCGCACGCCCGTGCCGTCGGGCGTCGGCCAGTCGTTCCCGAAGACCCGCAGCTCGGGCCGCTTCCCGATCGCCACCTGCGCCACGAAGGGCAGCAGGTTGTTGGGGATGCCGTTCGGATCCTCGCCGATCCGGCCGCTCGGGTGCGCCCCGATCGGGTTGAAATAGCGGAGCAGGACGATCGACCAGGACGGATCGGACGCCGCGAGGTCGCGCAGGATCTCCTCGATCATCCACTTGGTGCGCCCGTAGGGGTTGGTCGCGCCGAGACGGTCGGTCTCGACGATCGGCATGCGCTCGGGCACGCCGTACACGGTCGCGGAGGAGCTGAAGACGAGCCGGCGGCAGCCGTGGCGGCGCATCGTCCGGCACAGCGCCAGCGTGCTCCCCAGGTTGTTCCCGTAGTATTCGAGCGGCTTCTCGACGGACTCGCCGACGGCCTTGAAGCCCGCGAAATGGATCGCGGCGTCGATCGGCGCCTTCTCGAAGATGCGGTCCAGCGCGGCCTCGTCGGCCACGTCCGCCCGGTGGAATTCCACGGGCCGCCCCGCGATCCCCGCGACCCGCGCGAGCGCCTCCGGCTTGCTGTTCGACAGGTCGTCGACGACGACGGCGTCGTGCCCTTCGGCCAGCAGCGCGACGCAGGTGTGGCTGCCGATGTAGCCGGCTCCCCCGGTGACCAGGATCCTCGCCATCGATCGCTCCTCCTATTGCCCTTGGACGTCCCGCGCCGCCCCCGACGCCCGATACCGCATGCACGCCGCCCGGAGCTCCTCGGCCTTCTCCTCGGGCGCCGTGGGGTTGCAGTGCGCCCAGGCGCCGGTCTCGCTGGAGGCGTTGAACTTCTGCTTCGCGTCGGAACGCATCGGCGGGAAGAACTCGATGTGGAAATGCCAGTCGGGGTCGCCGCCGGGCGCGTTCACGGGCGGGTTGTGCATGCACATCATATAGGGAAACCGCAGGCCGAACAAGGCGTCCAGCGTGCCCGCGGCCGTCCGCACGGCGTCCGCGAGCCCGTCCCGCTCGGCCTCCGTGAGCTCCGCGATCGAGCGCACGTGGCGCTTCGCCGAGATCCAGATCCCGTAGGGGTATTCGCAGAAGAACGGCAGATAGATGCGGAACGTCCCGTTGTCGTGGACCATCCGGCGTCCGTCCCGCGCCTCCTCGGCGTCGAGGTCGCACAGCAGGCAGCGTCCCGTCTCCGCGCGGTGGAGGTCGAACGACTCCGTCTCGAGCGCGAGCTTCTTCGGCACGAACGGGTACGCATAGACCTGCCCATGCGGGTGCGGCATCGTGACCCCGACGACCTCGCCGCGGTTCTCGAAGAGGAACGCGTACCGGACCTTCGGGTCGGCGACGAGCGCCTCGTAGCGCGCGGTCCAGAGGTCCACGAGCTTCCGGACGTGCGGGAGCGGGAGCTCCGGCAGCGTGCGGTCGTGGTCGGGGGAATACAGGATCACCTCGCACTTCCCGTAGGCGGGCTCGGTCCGGAAGAGCGCGGTCGCGACGTCGTCGGGCGGGGGCGGCGTCGGCGAGAGCGCCGGGAAATCGTTGTCGTACGCCATCACGTCGTACGACGCGGGGACCTTCCCGGACCCCGGGCAGAACGGGCAGAAGTCCTTCGGCATCTGGGGGCGGTCCTGCCGGTGGGACGCGATCATCACCCAGTCGCGCGTCAGCGGGTGGTAGCGGAGCTCGGCCATCGCATCGTTCCTCCTTCGTCCCCTCCATCGTACGTCCGCCGGAGGGCGGACGGAAGCGCCGGATGATTCCCGGAACCGGCGTTCCGTTGTATATTCGAAGGGTCTGGACAGCGGGACCGGATCGTCCGGCGCGGCGGAAAGGGGCTTCGGATGAAGGAGAAACGCGTTTTCCCCGATCCAGGAGACACCGACCTGAACCTGTACCGATGTGGCATCGAGGACTGCGCCCCGGGGCACGCCTGGGGGCCGGGCGTCCGCGATCACTACCAGATCCACGTCGTGCTCGGCGGAAGCGGGACGTTCCGCAACGCCGACCGGTCCTTCCCGCTCGCCGGCGGGGACGCCTTCCTGATCCTCCCGGGCGCCGTCGTCTCCTACCGCGCGGACGCCGAGGCGCCCTGGTCGTACGCCTGGGTCGGCTTCCACGGTCTCAAGGCCGAGGCGCTGCTGCGCGACGCGGGTCTCTCCGCGCGGAATCCGGTCTTCCGCGTCGAGGAACCGGGCCGGTTCGCGGACCTCGTCCGCCGGCTGCTCGCCGCCGCAGGCCGCGGGCGCGGTCGCGACGCCCTGGCGCTCGGCCTCCTGTACCAGTTCCTGGCCGAAGTCGCGGCGCGGCCCGGCGCCGAACCCGAGGAGCCGGGCGGCGGACGGCGCGAGGAGCACCTCCGGCGCGCGGTCGCCGACGTGGCGACGAGCTTCGCGGGGCCGCTCACCGTCACCGAGCTCGCGCGCCGGGCCGGACTCGATCGTTCGTACCTCTACTCGCTCTTCATGGAACGCCTCGGCGTCTCGCCCAAGGACTACATCGCCCGCCTCCGCATCGAACGCGCCTGCGCACTGCTCGCCTCCCCGCTCACCGTCGCGGAGGTCGCCCGCTCGGTCGGATTCGAGGATGCGCAGGTCTTCACCCGCACGTTCCGGCGCCTGAAGGGCGTCCCCCCTTCCGCCTTCCGGAAGGGCGCCGCACCGACGGCCGACGGAGCGCCCGGAACGCCCGCGACGCCGGACCCGGCACCTCCGGTACGGCGCCCGGACCCCGGTATGCTATCCTAGTCCCATGCACGGACACGACCTGCCGATGGGCGTCAGGGCCCCTGCCGAACCCCCGTACCCGACGACGGCCCCTTCGCGGCGCCGCCGCTCCCGTCGCGCCGCCGCCGCTGCGCTCCTGATGGCCCTCCTGATCCTCCTTCTCCCCGCCTCCGTCTCCGCGACCGGATCCGACGCGACGCCCACGCCCTCGCCGACTCCGCCCCCCTATTCGACCACGCTCGCGATCGACTGCTCGGCCCCGTCCATCCTCGTGGTCGACCTCGCGCGCGGCGGAAGGCTCTTCGAGCGGAGCGCCGATACCGCGGTCTCCCTCCCGGTCCTCGGCAAGGCGATGACCGCCCTGCTCGCGCTCGAGGCGTACGCGGACGACACGATGGTCACGATCAGCAAGGTGGCCGCCGCCGCGGACGCGGGACGGCTGGGCCTGAAGACCGGCGAGAAGGAGCCGCTCGGATTCCTCGTGCTCGGCCTGATGCTCCAGGCGTCGGACGGAGCGGCGATCGCCCTCGCGGAGCAGGTCTCCGGCGAGGAGTCCGTCTTCGTGGAGAAGATGAAC
>CAIXGU010000087.1 GCA_903919045.1 uncultured Eubacteriales bacterium
GGCGTGCGGACGATCGACCGCTCGATGCTGATCCTCGACATCTTCGCGCAGCGGGCCGCCTCCCGCGAGGGACAACTGCAGGTCGAGCTCGCGCAGCTGGAGTACCGCCGGTCGCGGCTCGTCGGCCTCGGCGGCGCCCTGTCGCGCCTCGGCGGCGGCATCGGCACGCGCGGACCCGGCGAGTCGAAGCTCGAGACGGACCGCCGGCACATCGGCCGCCGCATCCTCGCCTTGAAGCGCGAGCTCGCGGCCGTCGGGGAGCGCCGCGACCGCGCCCGCGCGCGGCGCCGCGGCGGGGAGGCGCTGGTCGTGGCCGTCGCCGGCTACACCAACGCCGGGAAGAGCTCGATCGTCAATCGTCTCGCCGAGGCCTCGCTCTTCGCGAAGGACATGCCGTTCGCCACGCTCGACCCGACGGCCCGCCGGATCGCCCTCGAGGACGGGCGCGAGATCGTGCTCGTCGACACGGTCGGCTTCATCCGCAAGCTCCCCCACCACCTCGTCGACGCCTTCCGGTCGACGCTCGAGGAGGTCGCGCAGGCCGACGTCGTGATGCACGTCGTCGACGCCGCGGACCCCGAGGCCGACCGGCACATGCGCATCGTCGAGGACCTGCTGACCGACCTCGGCGCCGCGGGCCTGCCCCGCATCACCGTCTACAACAAGGCGGACCTCGCCGGCCCCTTCCCGCTGCCCCGCGCCGGCCGGCCCGCGCGCAACGTCGCCGTCGTGTCCGCGAAGACGGGGGAGGGGATGGAGGGGCTGTTCCGCATGGTCGAGGCGCTGGCCCCCGGACGCCTCGTCCCGGTGGCCCTCCGCGTCCCGTACGCCCGCGCGGGCCTCGTCGATTGGCTCCACGGGCACGGCCGGGACATCGTCGCCGCGTACCGGGACGGCTACATCGGGATCACCGGGCGGATCCGCGAGGACTGCCTGTCCGAGGTCGCGGCGTTCCGCGCGCCGGAAGGCCGGGAACCGGACGGCTCCGATAGGGACGGTCCCGGCGCGGGCGGCCCCGGCGCGGACGGAGGGAAGGGCTGACGCATGGGCGCGCAGGGGTCCGCCTGGAACCTGCGGCCGGACGGCTTCCCGCGGTTCGACCCGGTCCTCGCGCACGAGGCCCTCGCGCTCTCGTTCTCGACGTACCCGGCCGCAGGGGACGAAGAGCGCTGCTTCGCGACCTGGCGCTCCTACGGGTACGGGGACCTCGTCTATCTCGCGAGCTGCCGCGCCGCGATCGGCGTCCGCCGGGAGCCGTCGGGACGGACGCTCGTCGCGATCGGCTTCCGGGGCACGTTCGACGCGGAGGACCTCCTGCTCGACCTCGACCTCCTCGACGCGTCGCACCCGGAGACGCACCGAGGCTTCCTCCGCCGCTGCGAGACGGCGGAGTGCGAGGCCGAGGCGCTCCGGCTGCCGTCGCTCGGCGGACGCACGCTCGCCGCGCTGATGCGCGACGGGGAGGGCGACGCGTCCCTGTCCTTCCTCGCCGTCGGTCACAGCCTCGGAGGCGCGGCGGCCGCGCTCTTCACGGCGCGCGCCCTCGGCCGGATCCCCGACGGCCGGCGGCTGGCCTGCACCTTCGGCTGCCCCACCTACGCCTCGAAGGAGGAGGTGGAGCGGCGCAACCCGCAGCCGATCCTGAACCTCGTGAACGAGCACGATTTCGTGGCCGTCGCACCGCAGAAGGTGCTGCCGACCGAGCGCCGCTACGCGTGGGGCCGATACGGCCGCGACCTCCGGGGACGCGTCTCGGAATCCCGGATGGCCTGGATCCACCTGATCCGCGAACACGACGGCGGCGTCTACTCCCAGCTGATCGACCGGCTCTCCCGGGAGGGCGCCGTCTGACCTTCACTTGTCAACCGCAGGCCCGAGGGGGTAGAATCGGGTTGATATCTTGAACTTCAAAGCTTTTGACCTGCGAGGGAACCGCCGCCGATGAACGAACTGGAAAGCCACGTCAACGACCTCCTGCTCGAGATCTTCGAGAACATCCTCGTGACCGAGCAGAAGGCGCTCCGCCGAGGCAGCTTCAGCGACCTGTCGATCGCCGAGATGCACACGCTGGAGGGCATCGGCCTCTACGATGCGCACACGATGAGCGAGACCGCCGCCCGGCTCGCGATCACGACCGGCACCCTGACCGTCGCCGTCGACAAGCTCGTCAGGAAGGGCTACGTCGAGCGCCTCCGCGACGAGGCCGACCGGCGCGTCGTGCGCGTCCGCCTCACGCGCAAGGGCAAGATCGCCTACCGCCTCCACATGAAGTACCACACGCTGCTCGTGGAGCGCCTGCTCCTGCCGCTCGACGCGACGGGACGCCGGACGCTGGTCGAGACGCTCGAGACGATCGACGCGTTCGTGCGCGAGCAGTCCCGCCGATACAACCTGACCGAGGAATAGCCGGATCGTTCCGTCCGGACCGACGCGCCCCCGACGGGCGCCTCGAGGAGGAGGCCGCATGTCCCAGCCGAACCGCAGCGAAGTGCTCCAGGAGATCGTCTCGACGATCGCGAAGCTCGCCGGCGTGCCCGCCGAGAGCATCGACGAGGGCCATCGCCTGATGAAGGACGTGCGCCTCGACTCGCTCGCGATCTACGAGCTCGTCGTCGACCTCGAGGAGCGCTACGGCATGCAGATCTCCAACGAGGACGCCGAGCGCCTCGAGACCGTCGGCGACGCCGCGGACTACATCCTCCGCCGGCTCGCCGAGGGCGGCACGCCGCCCGACGGCTCTCGGTAGGCGCCGCCATGCAGATCGTCCGCGCCCGCGAATACTATCCCGCCCCGAATCCCCGCGATCTTCGGGAGATGCTCCGCGAGAGCGTCGCCCTGCACGCGCAGGAGCCGGCCTTCCGCTTCCGCCGCCGGCCCGAGGACCCGCTGCAGACGCGGACCTACGCGGAGTTCGCCGCGGAAGCCGACGCCCTCGGGACCGCCCTCGCCGCACTCGGGCTGTCCGGGAAGCGCGTCGCCGTGATCGGCGAGAACCGCTACGAATGGTGCCTGGCGCACGTCGCCGTCGTCGACGGCCTCGGCGTCTCCGTCCCGCTCGACCGCCTGCTCACGGAGACCGAGATCCTCGGACTCCTCGCGCGCGGGGAGGCGTCCGCCGTCGTCTACTCGCCGACCTTCCGCAGGACCATGGACCGCGCGGCCGCGGAGCTGCCCGGCATCGAGCGGTTCGTCTGCATGGAGCCGGAGAAGCACGCGCACCCGGGCGATCCCGCCGCGACGCATGGCGCGCACGGCGCGTCCGACGGGCGTTTCCTCGACCTGCCCGCCCTCGTCGCGCACGGCCGGGCGCTGCTCGCCGCCGGCGATCGCGCCTACCTCGACGCGTCGATCGACCCCGACGCGATGAGCGCGCTCCTGTTCACGTCCGGCACCACGAGCGCGTCGAAGGCCGTCATGCAGACCCACCGCAACGTCGTCGCCGACATCCGCGGCATGCGCACGATGCTCGACCTGCGGCCGGGGCACCGCATGCTCTCCGTGCTCCCGCTGCACCACACGTTCGAGAACACGTGCGGCCTCATGACCGCGCTGGCGATCGGCGCGTGCATCTACGAATGCGACGGCCTGCGGCACATCCAGAAGAACCTGCAGGAGTTCGGCATCAGCCTCCTGATCGGCGTCCCGGTCCTCTTCGAGAACTTCCACTCCAAGGTGCAGGACAAGCTGCGCAAGACGGGCAAGGAGCGGACGGTCCGCGCCGCCGTCGCGGTCTCGCGCGTCCTCCGGGCGCTCGGCATCGACATGCGGAGGAAGCTCTTCCGCGAGATCCACGCGGCCTTCGGCGGCCGCCTCTCCATCGGGATCTGCGGCGCCGCGCCGATCGACCCCGCCATCATCCGCTTCTTCGACGACGTCGGCTTCACGATCCACCAGGGGTTCGGCCTCACCGAGACCGCCCCGGTCGTGACCGGCAGCAACGCGCGCGTGTTCCGACCCGGCTCGGTCGGGCACCCCATCGGCGGCGTCGAGATCGCGGTCGATTCCGACGTCCGCGGCGCGCCCGGGGAGATCCTCGTGCGCGGCCCGATCGTCATGAAGGGCTATTACGGCGACGAGGCCGCCACGGCCGAGGCGATGCGCGGCGGCTGGTTCCACACGGGCGACGTCGGCCGGCTCGACCGGCGCGGGCGCCTCTACGTGACCGGCCGCCTCAAGTCGATGATCGTCCTGCCGAGCGGGAAGAAGGTCTTCCCCGAGGAGATCGAGCAGCTGATCGGCGCCCACGGGCCGATGGTCAAGGAGTCGATGGTCTGGGGCGTCCCCCGCAAGGACGGCGAGGTCGACGTGTGCGCCCGGATCGTTCTCGACAAGGACAGGATCCTAGAGGCCCTCGGCGGCATCCTCGACGAGGAGCGGATCCGGAAGGCGCTCGAGGACCTCCTGCGCGAGGTGAACGCGCGCATGCCGTCCTTCAAGGCGGTCCGCTACTACGTCTTCGGATTCGAGGAGATGATCAAGACCACGACGCTCAAGATCAAGCGCACCGTGGAGATCGAGCGCATCCAGGCCGCGCTGGACGCGGCCGCGCTGCAGATCCGGGACCTCTCGGGCCGCAGCATCGACCCGCTCCTGGCGCCGGCCGGCGCCTGAAGGCACGCACCGCTGGCGCGCAGCGCCGGGAAGAGGAAGAGATGACGGACGCGACGGCCCCGACCCTGTACCGGTTCATCATCAACCCGACGGCGGGCAAGCACCGCTCCGAGTCGCTCGAGCGGGCCATCGACGCCCGCTTCGCCGCGCTCGGCGCCGGCCTCCACGAGATCCACTTCACCGAGCGCCCGGACCACGCGACGGAGATCGCGCGGGCGATCGGCGCCCGCGACGGCGCGCGCGCCGTCGTCTTCGCCTGCGGCGGCGACGGCACCGTGAACGAGGTCGTGAACGGCCTCGCCGGGACGGGCGCCGCGCTCGGCGTCCTGCCCTGCGGCACGGGCAACGACTTCGTGCGCACCGTGTACAAGGCGCGCTCGCCCGAGGAGATCCTCCCGGCGATCGGCACGCAGTCGTACCGTGCGATCGATGCGGCCCGCTTCAACGACCGGCTCTTCGTGAACGTCGCCTCGCTCGGCTTCGACACGATCGTGGGCCTGAAGGCGAAGGCGATGGTCGCGAAGGCCCCCTGGATCGGCGGCATCTCGTACCTGTTCGCCGCGGTCGCCGGCCTCGCCGGGAAGCACCTGTTCCCGATGCGCCTCGAGCTGACGCTGCAGGACGGCGAGGGCCGCACCGAGGAGGTCGTCCGCGAGGAGGAGTTCGTGCTGATGGCCCTCTGCAACGGCTCGTACTACGGCGGCGGATTCCTCCCGGCGCCGGGCGCGACCGTCGAGGACGGCCTGCTCGACTTCTGCGTCGTGCGCCGCCTGGGCGTGGCGCGCATCCTCGCGCTCATCCCGAAGTACATGAAGGGGAAGCACACCGGCCACCCGGCCGTGACGACCTACAAGGTCCGCAAGGGGACGATCCGCAAGGTCGACGAGCCGCTCGCGGTCAACTGCGACGGCGAGAGCTCCTACGAGGACGAGATCGGGTTCGAGGTCCTTCCGGGCGCGATCCGCCTGGCGGTGTTCTAGGCCGGGGCGAGCCCCCGCGAGCGCGCCCGCGTCGCCTGCATCCACGCCGCGAGGCGTTCGGTCATCTCCTTCGGGTCCCGGTAGTCGCACGGCTGCATCGGCTTCCCGAACGTGACGGTGATCGTGCGGCGCCGCAGCCGCTTCCAGTCGAACGTGTCCGGCCAGCGCATGTGCCGGTTGATCACGCGGTACCCGCCTTCGATGTAGACCGGCACGATCGGCGCGCCGCTCTTGATCGAGAGGTAGGCGGCGCCGTCCTTGAATTCGCCGAACTCCCCGTCGGGCGACCGCGTCCCCTCGGGGTGGATCAGCACGATGTCGCCCTTCTCGAGCTGCTGCTTCGCGAGGATCAGCGCGCGGACGGGATTCCCCAGCCGGTCCACGGGGATGCCGCGCCCGACGCGCAGCATCAGCTGGCCGAGCGTCCCGTGGCGGGACATCAGCTCCTGCGCCGCGAGGCTGCAGAGGCGGGCGAAATGCCCCTTCGGCAGGAAGGAAGCGGCCCACATGCCGTCGAAGTAGGTCTCGTGGTTGGGGGAGAGGACGTACGGCGGCGAGGCCGGGATGTTCCCGCGGCCCTCGGCCCGGATCCGGACGAGGATCCGGGAGATGCCGACGGATACGTTGTAGGCGGCCCAGCCGAGCGCGCCGCGGTCGATCGGGTACTTGGAGAAGAGGCCGGTCTCGGGCTTCTTGAAAACGACGCCCTTCGGCGTCGCGCTGGAGAGCTTCCACTTGGGCAAGGTCGGTTCCTCCATGGATGCGGGTTTCTTGCAGGATACCACAGACGATGGTAGAATGCGATTGTTCGCCTCTCAAAATATCTGACCGTCCAAGAAACCGCCCCCCGCGCGGCCCGCACGGTCTTCCGTCGCACCGCGAAACGGTTCCGAGGACCGCCGGACAGGCAGGAGGACCCCATGCAGATCGTCAAGGGAAAGCGCTATTTCGAAGGCCGGAAGTTCACGACGCTGATCCAGATGCTGCGCCAATCCGCCGAACTCTGGGGCGGGTCCGACGCCTACATCTTCCGGCGCGCACCGGAAGGTCCCGTCGAGAGCCGCACCTACGGCAAGCTGCTCTCCGACGTCGAGGCGCTCGGCACGGGCCTGCTCGGCCTGGGCCTGAAGGGCACCCGCATCGCGATCATCGGCGAGAACCGCTACGAGTGGGCCGTGTCGCACATCGCCGTCGTGAACGGCGTGGGCGTCGCCGTCCCGCTGGACCGCATGCTCCCCGAGAACGAGGTCGCGCAGCTGCTCGTACGCGGCGAGGCCGAGACGGTGGTCTACGCGCCGGGCTTCCAGGCCATGATGGCCTCGATCGCCGCGAAGAACGACCGGATCCGCCACTTCCTCTGCATGGACGGCGCGGCCGTCGCGGATCGCCTCCCGGCGGGCGACGCGCGCTTCGGGTCGCTCCAGGACGTCCTCGCCGCCGGCGCCGCGGCCCTCGCGAAGGGCGACCGGTCGTTCGTCGACGCGCCGATCGACGTCGACGCGATGTGCGCGCTCCTCTTCACGTCGGGCACGACGGCGATGTCCAAGGGCGTCATGCACAGCCAGCGCAACGTCTGCGCGAACATCTACAGCGTCTCCGGCGTCATCCGGATCCTCCCCGGCGAGCGCGGCCTGTCCGTGCTCCCGCTGCACCACACGTTCGAGAACACCGTCGGCATGTACATGTTCCTGTACTACGGCGCGTGCATCTGCTTCACGGACGGACTGCGCTACTTCTCCAACAACCTGAAGGAGTGGAAGATCAACCTGCTCCTCGCCGTGCCGCTCCTCTACGAGAACATCTACCACAAGCTCGAGGACGGCATCCGCAAGTCCGGCAAGGAGAAGCTGGTCGGCATCCTGCGCAAGGTCACGCGTTTCCTGCGCATCTTCGGCATCGATCTCCGGCGCAAGGTCTTCCACTCCGTCCTCGAGGGACTCGGCGGCGCGATGCGCCTCTGCGTCAGCGGCGCGGCCCCGATCGACCCGCGCATCATCCGCGCGTTCGACGACTTCGGCATCCTGTTCCTCCAGGGCTACGGCCTCACCGAGACGGCGCCCGTCGCCACGGCCTGCAACGAGAAGGTCAACATCATCGGCAGCATCGGCAACCCGGTCTCCGAAGTGGAGGTCGCGATCGACGTCGAAAGCGACGAGCCGGGCACGATCGGAGAGATCCTCGTCCGCGGCGAGAACGTCATGCTCGGGTACTACCGGATGCCCGAGGAGACCGCCGAGGTCAAGCAGCCGGACGGCTGGCTGCGCACCGGCGACATGGGCTACTTCGACAAGCACGGCTGCATCCACGTCACCGGCCGCATCAAGTCGATGATCGTCCTCGCGAACGGCAAGAAGGCCTTCCCCGAGGAGATCGAGACGCTGCTGAACCGCATCCCCGCGGTCAAGGAATCCTACGCGTGGGGCGAGAAGGAGCCGACCGGCGGCGTCGACATCTGCGCGAAGATCGTGGTCGACGCGGAGAAGCTCGCCGAGGAGTCCGCCACGCAGGACCCGAAGGCGCAGATCGACTGGCTGTGGGCGCGGGTGCGCTCCGTCAACGACGAGATGCCGAAGTACCGCGCCGTGAAGTACCTGCTCGTGACCACGAAGGACCTCGTCAAGACCACGACGCTCAAGATCAAGCGCCCGGTCGAGGCCGAGAACCTGAAGAAGCTGCTCGAGACCCACGGCGTCACGATCCGCTCGCTCTCCGGCAAGAACATCGACGCCCTGACCGCCTAGCCGATCCGCATCCGAAGCGTCCGGACGCAGGGACGGAAGCGCCGCGGCGCTTCCGTCCCCGCATGGAAAGGGGTTGCGCCATGCCCGCACCGACGACCGCCCTCGCCTCGTCCTTCTTCCAGTCCCTGCTCGACCACGGGAAGAACCTCGTGAACTTCAACGGCAGCATCCTGATGGACATCCTGTTCCTCGCCCTGTTCCTCGGCCTCGCGACGCTCGTCAAGAAGGCCCTGCCGTTCCTGGAGCGCTACCTCGTCCCGAACGCGATCATCGCCGGGTTCATCGGCATCGTCCTCGGACCCGAGCTGCTGAAGGCGACGAACTTCTCCCGGGCCAACATCGAGCAGCTGATCTACCACCTCATGTCCATCGGCTTCATCGCCCTGGCGCTGAAGGAGCGGGACAAGGGGAAGACCGTCGAGGCGGGCCGGTCGGGCATGTTCATCGTCAGCACGTACCTCGTCCAGGGCGTCGCCGGACTCGCCGTCACGCTCGGCTTCATCTACCTCGTCGACCCGACCCTGTTCCCGACGTTCGGCTTCTTCCTGCCCCTCGGCTACGGCCAGGGCCCCGGCCAGTGCCTCGCGCTCGGCCAGCAGTGGGAGAAGGCGGGCTTCGTCGACGGGACCAACACGGGCCTGTTCTTCGCGACGATGGGCGCGCTCTGGGCCTGCATCGGCGGCGTCTTCTACGTCAACTGGCTGATCCGCCGGAAGAAGGTCGCGCCGAAGTCCGGCGTGGCGGGCACGACGGCGCACGGGCACGAGGTCGTCGTCGAGAAGGACGTCGCGGACGAGTCCCAGCTGAGCGCATCGATCGACCGGCTCACGGTCCAGGTGATCCTGATCGGCGTCGTGTACCTCGCCACCTACGTGACGGTCTACGTCATCGACTTCCTCCTGCGCGGGAAGTTCGGCTCCTTCGGGACGACCTTCGCGAACATGATCCAGGGCTTCGCGTTCATCATCGGCTCCGTCTACGGCCTCCTGTTCCGGGTCATCCTCGACAAGCTGCGCGCGAAGGGCGTCATCCGGAACAACCACCCCAACAACTACCTGCTGAACCGCATCTCGGGCCTGTCGTTCGACTTCATGGTCACCGCTTCCGTCGCGATCCTCTCCTTCACGGCGATCGCGAAGTACTGGCTCCCGACGGCCGTCCTCGGCCTCGGCGGCGGCTTCCTCACGATCTGGTGGTGCACGTGGATCGGCCGCAAGGTCTTCGTGAAGTACCCGCTCGAGAACCTCGCGGCGCAGTACGGCATGCTCACCGGCACGATCTCGAACGGGATGGCCCTCCTCCGGGAGGTCGACCCCGACTTCTCGAGCGACGCGGCGGACAACCTCGTGCTCGGCAGCGGCACCGGCCTCGCGGTCGGCCTCCCGCTGCTGATCCTGATCAACGTCCCCGTGACGGGCTATTCCGCCGACCTCGCGAACGGCACGCACAACGCGTGGATCTACTACCTCGCGACCCTCGCCGCGCTGGCCGTGTACGCCGTGATCCTGACCTTCCTCATGATCCGCAGGAAGAAACCGAAGACGGCCCCGACGGCGTCCTGACGACGCCGGGCGCGTATCGTCCGGTCCTTGCTGAAATTTTCTGAACGAAATCCTGCGTTTTCAGCGGGAGGGCGTCCGGAGATGCTTTTCAGCGCGCTCCCGTTGTGATACATTCGACGAAATGATGCATCCGGGACGGGTGCATCCTGCAAGGAGGAAGAACCGCCATGTTCAAGAAGGGTCTGATCCTCGCCCTCGTCCTGGCCTTCGTGGCCACGCTGCTCCCGGCCTGCGCCGCATCGTCGAACGAGATCGCGATCGGCACCATCATGCCCATCAGCGGCCCGGTCTCCGCCTACGGCACCCAGGCGCGCGATGCGTCCCAGATGGCCGTCGACGAGATCAACGCCAAGGGCGGCGTCCTCGGCAAGAAGCTCGTCCTGTACGTCGAGGACGACGAGAACTCTCCCGAGAAGACCGTCAACGCGTTCAACAAGCTCGTGACCGAGAAGAAGATCGTCGCGCTGGTCGGCGGCCTGACGAGCCCCTGCACCCTCTCCATCGTCGGCGAGGCGCAGAAGCGCAAGATCGTCCTCGTGACCCCGTCGTCCACGAACGACACGGTCACCGACGCCGGCGACTACATCTTCCGTTCCTGCTACAACGACTCCTTCCAGGGCCGCGTGATGGCCAAGTTCGCGGGCGAGAACCTCTCCGCGAAGACCGCCGCCATCATCTTCGACAACAACAACGACTACTCCAAGGGCCTCAAGGACAGCTTCACCGCCGCCTTCACCGCGGCCGGCGGCACCGTCGTCGCGACCGAGTCCTACGCCACCGGCGACAAGGACTTCGCGGCGCAGCTGACCAAGATCGCCGCCGCCTCCCCCGACGTCCTCTTCGTCCCCGACTACTACAACACCGTCTCCCTGATCGCGAAGCAGGCCCGCTCGGCCGGCATCGAGGTCCCGATGCTCGGTGCGGACGGCTGGGACGAGATCGCCAACAACGCCGGCGATGAGGTCCTGGACTGCTACTACAGCAACCACTACTCGCCGGATGCGGACGACGCGGAAGTCAAGGCCTTCGTCGCCGCCT
The DNA here is from genome assembly GCA_903919045.1 of uncultured Eubacteriales bacterium. GTDB lineage: Bacteria > Bacillota > Clostridia > Saccharofermentanales > UBA5734 > CAILLO01. The sequence goes on from CAIXGU010000087.1 coordinate 10,933, forward strand.
TCAAGGCCAAGTACAACGTCGAGCCCAACGCCCTCGCCGCGCTCGCCTACGACGCGACCTACATGATCGCGGACGCCCTCAAGGCCGCCGGCTCGACCGATCCCGAGAAGTTCAAGGCCGCCATGGCCGCGACCGACAAGAAGTTCGTCACCGGCCAGATCTCCTTCGCCGCCGGCACGAAGCACGACCCGGTCAAGTCCGCCGTCATCCTGAAGCTCATCGCCGGCGATGCCGCGGACAAGCCGAAGGTCACCTACGACGCCACCGTCAACCCGTAGGGCGAACGGTAGACCCGAAACGACGCTTCCTGTATCATGGGTGGCGCGGCCCTGCGGCCGCGCCACCCGTCCGTTCCGAGACCGACCGAACGCGAGGTGAGCGATGGATCTCCTGCTCTTCCTGCAGCAGCTCCTCAACGGGATCTCCCTGGGCAGCGTTTACGCCCTCGTGGCGATCGGCTACACGATGGTCTACGGCATCGTCAAGCTGATCAACTTCGCCCACGGCGACATCCTCATGATCGGCGCGTACTGCGGCTACTACGCCTTCACGTGGGCCCAGGGGACGGCGTCCCCCGGCCTCGCGATCGCGTTCGCCTTCGCGCTCGCCATGGGCATCTCCGCCCTGACCGGCGTGGTCGTCGAGAAGACCTGCTACCGGCCCCTGCGCAACGCGCCCCGCATCAACGCGCTGATCACCGCGATCGGCGTCTCGATCGTCCTCGAGAACGGCGCGCGCGTGCTGCCCTTCATGGGTCCGAACCCGCGACAGGTCCGCATCCCCGAGGCGCTCACGGGCGTCCTGCAGTTCTCCGGGCTCACGATCAGCAAGGTCCAGGTCCTCACGCTCGCGACCTCGATCGCCCTCATGCTCGTGCTCACGCTCTTCGTCCAGTACACCCGCACCGGGAAGGCGATGCGCGCGGTCTCGCACGACCAGCAGGCCGCGCTGCTCATGGGCATCAGCGTCGACCGGATCGTCTCGATCACGTTCGCGGTCGGCGCGGCGCTCGGCGGCGCCGGCGGCGTGCTCTTCGCGATGAACTTCCCGATGATCGACCCGTACATGGGCATCATGCCGGGCCTCAAGGCATTCGTCGCAGCCGTCTTCGGCGGCATCGGCAGCATCCCCGGCGCGATGCTCGGCGGCCTCGTGATGGGCGTCGCCGAGACGCTCACGAAGGGCTTCATCAGCACCAAGCTCGCCGATGCGGTCTCGTTCGGCATCCTGATCGTCATCCTGCTGGTCCGCCCCGCCGGGATCCTCGGCAAGGCGACGAGGGAGAAGGTGTGACGCGATGAAGAAGAAGGGCGTCGACTTCCTCCTCCTCCTCGCGGCGGGCGCGGCCGTCTTCCTGCTGATCGCGGGCCTCGCCTGGATCGGCGTGATCGGCGAGTTCTACCTGCAGCTGATCTCCACGGCCGGCATCTACATCATCGTCTCGCTGAGCCTCAACCTGATCACGGGCTTCACCGGCCAGCTCGCGCTCGGCCACGCCGGCTTCATGTCGATCGGCGCCTATACGGCCGCGATCTTCGTGATGCGCCTCGGCGTCCCGCTGCTGCCTTCGGTCCTGCTGGGCGGCGCGATGTCGGCCCTCTTCGGGTACCTGATCGGGTTCCCGACGCTGCGCCTGCGCGGCGACTACCTCGCGATCACGACGCTCGGCTTCGGCGAGATCATCCGCGTGGTCCTCAACAACCTCGAGGGCATCACGGGCGGCTCCGCCGGCCTGAAGAGCATCCCGGGCTTCTCCGACACGGGGGACGTGATGCTCGACGCGATCATCAAGTTCGCCTGGATCTTCGTCTTCTTCGCCGTGACCGTCGCGGTGATCTCCAACCTCGTGCGCTCCTCCCCGGGCCGGACGATCGTCTCGGTCCGCGAGGACGAGATCGCCTCGACCTCGATGGGCAACGACGTCGCGCGCTACAAGATGCTGTCGTTCACCGTGTCGGCGCTGTTCGCCGGCATCGGCGGCGGCCTCTACTCCGCGCTGTTCAATTACCTGAACCCCTCGAACTTCAACTTCCTCTACTCCGTCAATTTCGTCGTGATCGCCGTCCTCGGCGGCCTCGGGAGCATCACCGGCACGGTGCTCGGCGGCCTGATCTTCACGTTCGCGCAGGAATGGCTGCGCGTCCTCAAGGACTTCCGCCTCGTCGTCTTCGGCCTGCTGCTGATCCTGCTCATGCTGTTCTGGCAGAAGGGGATCATGGGCTCGAAGGAACTCTCGATCACGCGCATCCTGCGACGGATCCTCGGACTGGGAGGGAAGAAGGAATGAGCGAGCGCCCGCCCGTCCTCGAAGCCCGCCGCATCTCCGTCGTCTTCGGCGGCCTTCGCGCCGTCTCCGACTTCGACCTGACCCTGTCGGAAGGCGAGCTCGTCGGCCTGATCGGGCCCAACGGCGCCGGCAAGACGACCGTCTTCAACCTGCTCACCGGCGTCACGCCGCTCACGTCCGGCGAGATCCGCATGCGCTCGAAGCACGGCGACCTCGTCCGCACGGACGGTAAGAAGGCCCACGCGATCGCGCGCCTCGGCGTCGGCCGCACCTTCCAGAACATCCGCCTCTTCAGGAACCTCACCGTGCTCGAGAACCTGCTCGTCGCGATGGACCACCTCCGGAAGACGTCCGTCCTCGACGCCGTGCTCCGGACCCGCCGCTTCTCGCTGGAGGAGGAGGCCTTCGCGGCCCGCGCCGTCGAGCTCCTCGCGGTCTTCGGCCTCGACGGGAAGAAGTCCTTCCTCGCGCGCAACCTGCCCTACGGCGAGCAGCGCAAGCTCGAGATCGCCCGCGCGCTCGCGACGGGGCCGTCGCTGCTGCTGCTGGACGAGCCCGCGGCCGGCATGAACCCCCAGGAGACGCAGGAGCTCATGCGCCTGATCTCCTTCGTCCGCGAGCGCTTCTCGCTCACGATCCTCCTGATCGAGCACGACATGAGCCTCGTCATGGGCATCTGCGAGCGCATCGCCGTCCTCGACTACGGCCAGACGATCGCGTCCGGCACGCCGGAGGAGATCGCGCGGAACCCCGCCGTGATCAAGGCCTATCTCGGAGAGGAGACGCTGTAGGATGCTGAAGGTCGAGTCGATCAACGTCTCCTACGACACGATCCAGGTCCTGCACGACGTGAGCTTCCACGTCGACGAGGGCGAGATCGTGACGCTCATCGGCGCGAACGGCGCCGGCAAGACGACGACGATGCACACCGTGTCCGGCCTGATCCGGCCGAAGTCCGGGAAGGTCGAGTTCCTCGGCAAGGACCTGGTCCGCACCGCGCCCGACCGCATCGTGCGGATGGGCCTGAGCCAGGTGCCGGAGGGACGCCGCGTGTTCGCGAACCTCACGGTGCTCGAGAACCTCGAGATGGGCGCCTTCACGAAGCGCGACGGGAAGAACGCCGAGCGCCTCGCGACGGTCTTCCGCAGCTTCCCGCGCCTCGAGGAGCGCAAGGGGCAGCCGGCGGGCACCCTGTCCGGCGGCGAGCAGCAGATGCTGGCGATCGGGCGCGCGCTGATGGCCGCGCCGCGGCTGCTGCTGCTGGACGAGCCCTCGATGGGCCTGTCGCCGCTGCTCGTGAAGGAGATCTTCTCGATCGTGAAGCAGATCAACGCCAACGGGACCACGGTCCTCCTCGTCGAGCAGAACGCGAGGATGGCCCTCTCCATCGCCCACCGCGCCTACGTGCTCGAGACCGGAAAGGTCGTCGCGAGCGGGGATGCGAAGGAACTCGCGGAGAGCGAGGAGGTCCGGAAGGCCTACCTCGGACTGTAAGCCGGATCGGCGCGCCGCGGGATCGCGGCCGGCGGGGCGGAGCCGCCCCGGGAGGGAACCATGTACGTCCGGAACAGCATGACCTCGAATCCCTACACCGTCGGCCCCGACGCGACGATCGCCGAGACGCTCGAGCTCATGCGCGAGAAGAAGGTGCACCGCGTGCCCGTCCTCGAGCACGGGAAGCTCGTCGGCATCATCACGGAGCGCCGGCTCCTCGAGGTCTCGCCGTCCCCCGCGACGACGCTCAGCGTCTTCGAGATCAACTACCTCCTCGCCAAGACCAAGGTCGGCACGCTCATGACGAAGGACGTCGTCACCGTCGCGCCGGGCACCCTGCTCGAGGAGGCCGCGCGCCTGATGCGCGACCGCGACGTCGGCGCCCTGCCGGTGCTCGAGGGCGGGAAGCTCGTCGGCATCATCACGGAGTCCGACCTGTTCGACGCGTTCCTGGAGATCCTCGGCTTCCGCAGCCGCGGCACGCGGATCGCCGTCGAGGTCGAGGACGACCGCCCCGGCCTGCTCGCCGACATCGCCCGGATCATCGCCGACCGCGGCGTGAACATCCTGAACGTCGCGACGTTCCGCAGCGAGGTGATCTTCAAGGTCAACACGCTGAACGCGGACGACCTCGTGGCCGAGCTCACCGCGAAGGGGCTCCGCATCCTGTCGGTCTTGACCTACGAATAGCGCAGCGTTATAGTCACGTTAGCACTCCCGGCATTGGAGTGCTAACGAGGTACGCACCGCTTCCATGAACCCGCTCGACGATCGCAAGAAGAGCATCCTCAAGGCCGTCGTGGACGACTACATCGAGACGGCGGAGCCGATCGGCTCCGTCCAGCTCGTCGCGCGCCACGGCCTCGCGGTGAGTTCGGCGACCGTCCGCAGCGAGATGTCGGAGCTGGAGCGCCTCGGCTACCTCGAACAGCCCCACACCTCCGCCGGGCGCGTGCCGTCCGACCAGGGCTACCGCGAGTACGTCGACGAGCTGATGCGCGTCGATCCGCTCGCCCCCGAGGAGGAGCGCCGGATCCGCGGACGCCTCGACGACCACTTCGAGGAGCTCGCCGACGCCCTGCGCAGCGCCTCGTCGGTCCTCTCGCAGACGACGGGCTACACGTCGGTCGCGATGACCCCGCGCCTGCGGACGTCCCAGCTGAAGCAGATCAAGATGCTCATGATCGAGCCCGGGCGCGCGATCGTCGTGGTCGTCCTCGCCGCCGGCATCGTGAAGGACCGGGTCGTCCGCATCCCCGAGATGCTCGACGCCGAGACCCTGGCCAAGATCTCGGCCGCGGTCGAGGAGGGCCTGTCGGGCATGAAGCTCGAGGATATCACGCTGGTCGCGGTCACGGCCGCCGGCCGGCGCGCGCACCTCCCCGACGGCCTTCTGAACCAGATCCTCTACGAGGCCTACGTCTCGATCAAGCAGGCCGACAGCATGAACGTCTACACGGACGGCGCCAACCGCATGCTCGGGTTCCCCGAGTTCGCGGCCGTCGGGAAGGCGAAGGGGTTCCTCGACGCCCTCGCCTCGGACGGCCTCGTCGCCGGCTATCTCGCGGAGACGGCGCCTTCCGAGGGCGGAACGGGGAATCCGCGGCCCTACATGATCCGCATCGGGCAGGAGATCGCCCTCGAAGGGCTCGACGGCTGCAGCTTCGTCACGACGACCTGCACCGACGGCTGCACGACGCTCGGCAGCATCGGGGTGATCGGCCCCACGCGCATGGACTACGCGAAGGTCGTCTCGCACATCGGTTTCGTGCGGCGGACGATCGACGAAGGCCTCCGGAGGCTGATCGACGCCGGCCGGAGCGAGGAGGAGAACCGGACATGAAGAGACGCCACGACCGGGAGGACATCGAGAACGAGCTCGGCCGGAAGGCCGCGGCGGCCGCCGAGGGCGAGGTCACAGAACGGGACCTCGCCGCGGAGGACGGAGCGGGATCGGAAGGCGCCGCGCCGCCGGCCGCGGAGGAGGCGTCCCGGGCATCGGCCGCGGGCGCGGGCGATCCGGCGAAGGACCGCCTGATCGCGGAGCTGAAGGACGCGCTGCTGCGGCAGATGGCCGAATTCGACAATTTCCGCCGCCGCACCGAGAAGGAGAAGGAGCGCATCCGGCTGGACGCCGTCTCCGACCTCGTCGGCGCCTTCCTGCCGGTGCTCGACAGCCTCGGCCGTGCGGCCGCAGTGCCGCTGCCGTCGGGCTCGCCGGACGCCGCCGCGGTGAAGGAAGGGCTCGCGCAGGTGCTGCGCCAGGCCGACGAGGCGCTCGTCCAGCTCGGCGTCGAGGAGATCCCGGCGCTCGGGGCGACGTTCGACCCGGCCGTGCACCATGCGGTCCTGCACGTCGAGGACGACGCCGAGGGCGCCGAGACGGTCGTCGAGGTCTACCAGAAGGGTTACCGCTGCGGAGAACGCATCGTCCGCCACAGCATGGTCAAGGTCGCGAACTAGGAAGGAGCACACCATGTCGAAGGTCATCGGAATCGATCTCGGAACCACGAACAGCTGCGTCGCGGTGATGGAGGGCGGCAAGCCCGTCGTCATCCCCAACGCCGAAGGGAACCGCACCACGCCGTCGGTCGTCGCGTTCACGAAGTCCGGCGAGCGGCTCGTCGGGCAGATCGCGAAGCGCCAGGCCGTCACGAACCCCGACCGCACGATCGTCTCGATCAAGCGCGACATGGGCACCGACCGCCGCGTGAAGATCGACGACAAGGCCTACACGCCGCAGGAGATCTCCGCGATGATCCTGCAGAAGCTGAAGGCCGACGCGGAGGCCTATCTGGGCGAGACCGTCACGCAGGCGGTCATCACCGTCCCGGCGTACTTCAGCGACGCCCAGCGCCAAGCGACGAAGGACGCGGGCCGCATCGCCGGCCTCGAGGTCCTGCGCATCATCAACGAGCCGACCGCCGCGTCGCTCGCGTACGGCCTCGACAAGGAGCACGAGCAGAAGATCCTCGTCTTCGACCTCGGCGGCGGCACCTTCGACGTGTCCGTCCTCGACATCGGCGACGGCGTGTTCGAGGTGCTCGCCACGGCCGGCAACAACCGGCTCGGCGGCGACGACTACGATCAGCGCGTGATGGACTGGCTGGCGGACGGGTTCCGGAAGGACCAGGGCATCGACCTGCGGTCCGACAAGATGGCCATGCAGCGCCTCAAGGAGGCCGCCGAGAAGGCGAAGATCGAACTGTCGGGCGTGACGTCGACCAGCATCAACCTCCCGTACATCACGGCGGACGCGACGGGGCCGAAGCACCTCGACGTAACGCTGACCCGCGCGAAGTTCGACGAGCTGACCGCGGACCTCGTGGAGAAGTGCGTCGGCCCGACCCGCCAGGCGCTCCAGGACGCGGGCCTCTCCCCGGACAAGGTCGAGAAGATCCTCCTCGTCGGCGGCTCGACCCGCACGCCCGCCGTGCAGGACGCCGTCCAGAAGATCTTCGCCAAGGAGCCCTTCAAGGGCATCAACCCGGACGAGTGCGTGGCCGTGGGCGCCGCGATCCAGGCGGCCGTCCTGACCGGCGACGTGAAGGGACTGCTGCTGCTCGACGTCACCCCGCTGTCGCTCGGCATCGAGACGCTCGGCGGCGTGTTCACGCGCATCATCGACCGCAACACGACGATCCCGACCAAGAAGAGCCAGGTGTTCTCCACGGCGGCGGACGGCCAGACGCAGGTCGAGGTCCACGTGCTGCAGGGCGAGCGCGAGATGGCCCAGTACAACAAGACCCTCGGGAAATTCCAGCTCGACGGGATCCCGCCCGCGCCGCGCGGCGTGCCGCAGGTCGAGGTCACGTTCGACATCGACGCGAACGGCATCGCCCACGTCACGGCGAAGGATCTCGGCACCGGACGCGAGCAGCACATCACGATCACGGCGTCGACGAACCTGAACGAGGCCGACATCCAGAAGGCCGTCAAGGACGCGGAGCAGTTCGCGGCCGAGGACAAGCGCAAGCGCGAGGAAGTCGACACGCGCAACGCGGCCGACTCCGCCGTGTACCAGGTCGAGAAGGCGATGAAGGACCTCGGGGACAAGATCTCCGCGGAGGACAAGACGAAGGCGCAGGCGGCGGTCGACAAGCTCAAGGCCTCGATCGCGGCCAATTCCGTGGACGCCATGAAGGCCGACACCGAGGCGCTGCACGCGACGTTCAACGACATCGCGGCGAAGGTCTACCAGCAGAACCCGGGCGCGGGGCCGCAGGGACCGGGTCCCGGCGCGGACGCGGACCCGCAGGACGGCGGGGCCGAGGGCGGGTTCAAGGACGCCGGCGGCGACGCCCGGTAAGGACGGACCGACGTGCCGGAGAAGCGGGACTACTACGAGGTGCTCGGCGTCGGCCGCAACGCGACCGACGAGGAGATCAAGAAGGCCTACCGACGACTCGCCAAGCAGCACCACCCCGACCTGAACCAGGGGGACAAGGCGGCCGAGGCGAAGTTCAAGGAGGCCAGCGAAGCCTATTCCGTCCTTTCGGATCCGGACCGCAAGGCCCGCTACGACCAGTTCGGCCACGCCGGACTGGAGGGCGGCGCCGGCGGGTTCGACGGGGCCGGGATGGGCATCGACCTCGACGACATCTTCGGCTCCTTCTTCGGCGGGGCGTTCGGGGGCGGCGGGCGCCGCCGCACCGGACCGGCGCGGGGCGCGAATCTCAAGTACCGGATGGGCCTCGACTTCCTCGAGGCGGCCTTCGGCCTCGAGAAGGACATCTCGATCACCAAGGAGGACCTCTGCGACGCCTGCCACGGCACGGGCTCGCGGGACGGCAGCGCGCCGAAGAAGTGCACGACGTGCAATGGCGCGGGCCAGGTCTCGCAGCGTCAGCAGACGATGTTCGGGACGGTCATGACGAACCGGCCGTGCACGGCGTGCGGCGGCCAGGGGACGGTCGTGACCGACCCGTGCCCGTCGTGCTCCGGGCGCGGACGGCTGCCGAAGAAGAAGACGATCCGCGTGCGCGTCCCGGCCGGCGTCGACGACGGGCAGCACATCGTCCTGCAGAACGAGGGCGAGCCCGGCGTGCGCGGAGGCGGCTACGGCGACCTGTACGTGGAGTTCCACGTGCGGCCGCACCCCGTCTTCAAGCGCGAGGGCTTCACGTCGTACTGCGAGGTGCCGGTGACCTTCGTGCAGGCGGCGCTCGGCGCCGAGATCGACGTGCCCACGATCGACGGGCCTTCCAAGTACCGCATCAAGGAAGGCACGCAGACCGGCGAGAGCTTCACGCTGCGCGGCAAGGGCATCCCGCGCGGGGACCGCAACGGCTACCGCGGCGACCACGTGTTCACGGTCGCGGTCGAGGTCCCGAAGCATCTCGACGCGAAGCAGAAGGAGCTCCTCCGCTCCTTCGAGGCGCTGTGCGGCGACAAGAACTACGAGCGGCGCAAGAGCTTCTTCGACAAGCTGAAGGACGCCTTCCGATGAGGTGGCTCCAGCTCGAGGCGCTGACGACCGGCGAGGCGTCCGACGCGGTCTGCGAGGCGTTCCTCGCGCTCGGCGCCGACGGCACCGCCGTCGAGGACCCGGGCGAGATCCTGGACCTGCTCGCGCGCCCCGGCTCGCTCGCCTACGCCGACGAAGGCTTCGCCGCCTCGCTCGGCACCGACGTGCGCGTGCGGGCGTTCTTCCCCGAGCTCGAGGACGGGTTCCGGACCGCGGACGGCCCGAGCGCGGCCGAGGCCCTCTCGGCGCGCGCCGCGGAGCGCATCGCCGCCATCGGCGCGTTCCTGCCGGTCGGGAAGGGGACCCTCTCGATCTCCTACGTGGCCGACGAGGACTGGGCGAACGGCTGGAAGAAGCACTACCACCCGCTGCGGCTCTCCCCGCGCGTCGTCGTCCGCCCGACATGGGAGGACTACGCCGCGGCGCCCGGCGAGACCGTCGTGGCGCTCGACCCCGGCTCGGCGTTCGGGACCGGCGCGCACGAGACGACCGCGCTGTGCGTCGAGCGGATCGACGCGCTGCTGCGTCCCGGCGACGCCGTCCTCGACCTCGGCTGCGGCTCCGGCATCCTCGCGATCGTCGCGGCGAAGCTGGGCGCCGGTTCCGTGGAGGCGATCGACATCGACCCGCTCGCGGTCGGCGTCGCGGCGGCGAACTGCACCGCCAACGCGGTCGACGCCGACGTCCACGCGGGCGTCCTCGACGACGCCCGCCGTCCGCGCTACGACCTGCTCGTGGCGAACATCATCGCCGACGTGATCGCGGCCCTCGCCGCCGACGTGCCCGCGCGGCTCGCGCCGGGCGGACGCTTCATCGCGTCCGGCATCATCGCGGAGAAGGCCGGGAAAGTGCGAGACGCCTGCGCAGCGGCCGGCCTCGTCCTGCGCGGGGAGCACCGGCGCAACGATTGGTGCGCGTTCGTCTACGGCGTCCGCGGCGACGCGCCGGCCGTAGCGGCGGACGAGCCCGCGGACCGCCCGTGAGGCGCTTCTTCCTCGACGCGCGCGTGCCCGAGGGGCAGGAGGCCGTCGAACTCCGGGGAGCCGACGCCCACCACCTCCGCGACGTCCTGCGCGCCCGACCGGGCGACGCCGTCTCCGTCTGCGACGCCGATGGGACGGAGCTCGACTGCACGATCGATGCGCTCGATACGGACCGGGTCCGGCTGCACGTACGTGCACGGCGGCCCGCCGCCACCGAACCTCCCTACGACGCCGTCGTCCTGCAGGCCCTCGTGAAGGGCGAGCGGATGGACTGGCTCGTGCAGAAGGCCGTCGAGCTCGGCGCCGCGCGCATCGTGCCGTTCTCGGCCGCGCGCAGCGTCGTGCGCCTCTCCCCGGATGATGGGCCGAAGAAGGCCGAGCGCTGGAGCCGGATCGCCGAGGAGGCCGCGAAGCAATGCGGCCGCGCGAGGATCCCCGTCGTCCTGCCGCCGGTCCCGTTCGCGGAGGCGCTGCGGCTCTGCGCTGCGGCCGACGTCGCCTTCCTGCCGTGGGAGGGGGAGCGGGAGACCGATCTCGCCTTCCTCGTGCGCGACCCGTCGGCGCGCGCGGCGCTCGACGCCGCCCGGCGCGACGGACGCCGTCCGAAGCTCGCGTTCCTCGTCGGTCCCGAGGGCGGATTCGACGCCGAGGAGGTCGCCGCGTCGGTCGCCGCGGGCCTTCGGACCGTCACCCTGGGGCGCCGGATCCTGCGGGCGGAGACCGCCGCTCCGGCCGCCCTGGCGCAGCTTTCCCTGCTCCTCGAGACGGGCGGCGCGGACCCCGGGGACCGGCGCCCGGTTTGACAATCCGAGCGGAACGCTACTATAATCGCCCCCGTGATGATGAAGAAGGGACCGAAGTCCCGCGCGTTCGACCCCCCGCGCATCGCCCTGCGCCTCGCCGTCCTCCTCTCGGTCCTGCTCTCCGCAGGGTCCGCGGTGCTCCTTTCCGGTCCGTCTCCGGACGCCGACCCCTCGTCAGGCGCCCCTCGGACGCCGACCTCCGCCATTTCCGCTGACCCCGTACCGGCGTCCTCGGACGTCCAGGTCGCCGATTTCCGGATGGACCTCACGACCGTCGAGGAGACCATCGCCTACGAGACCGTGAAGCGTAGCGACCCGACGATGCGCGTCGGCTTCGTGCAGGTCCTGCGGAAGGGCGTGGACGGGCTCCGGACGACGACCTACGCCGATCTCCGGGTCGGAAGCCTCCAGCTCGACCGCGTCGTCTATTCCACCGGTGTCCTGAAGGACCCCGTCGCCGAGATTCTCCGCGTCGGCACGACGTCCTCGACCGCCATCGGCTCCTGGTCCACCTGGGCCGGCCGCGTGGCGGAGCGGTACCGCCAGATCGCCGCGCTTCTCGAAACCAACGGGTCCCTGAACTACCGCTCGTTCTCGGACAACGGCGACGGCACGATCACGGTCGACGGACGCACGTACACGGCGACCGCCGTCACGAAGCGCAACCTGACCTGCTACGACGCCGCCGAGTGGTACGTCACGAGCCACGGCGGCCTCGCGAACTTCCCGGCCGGCACGCCGATCCCCTATTCGGACACCTTCAGCGGCATCCCCGCGCGCCGGGGCGTCGTCGCGACCTACGCCTTCAAGGAAAACGGGAAGTGGGTGGCCACGCGCCTGCCGATGGGCACGGTCGTATTCGTCGAGGACTACGGCCTCGCCGTGGTCGGGGATATCCACCACGTCACCTCCGACATCGAGCGCATCGACTGCTCCTACGATCCCCGCGAGGTGCTCGACACGTACCATCTGGGCGTCCGGAAGCGCCGCGTCTACATCCTCGCCTGGCCGTGACCGGGGAACCGGGCGGATGGGCGTGCGCGAGACCCGGGACCTGATCGGACGCCACGGCGTCCGCCCGACGAAGAGCCTCGGGCAGAACTTCCTCGTCGACGACAACGTGCTCGCGAAGATCGCGGCCCAGGGCGCCCTTTCGGCCGCGGACCTCGTGATCGAGGTGGGCCCCGGCCTGGGCGGCCTGACGCGGCACCTCGCGGCGCAGGCCGGCCGCGTGGTCGCCGTGGAGATCGACCGGCACCTGCTGCCGGCGCTGGCCGAGGCGACGGCGGACCTGGCGAACGTCTCCGTGGTCCACGCCGACATCCTCGACTGCGACCTCGCGTCCCTCGCCGGCGGCTGGACCGGTCCGGTCAAGGTCGTCGCGAATCTGCCGTATTACATCACCACGGCGATCGTCATGAAATTCCTGGAAGAGTTTCCTGCATGCGAACGGCTGGTGCTCCTCGTCCAGCGCGAGGTCGCCGACCGGATGGCCGCGAAGCCCGGCACGAAGGACTACGGCTCGCTCTCGGTGGCCGTGCAGTACCACGCCGCTCCGCGCCGCGCCTTCCTCGTCGCGCCGACTTGCTTCCTGCCGCCGCCCGAGGTCGACTCCGCGGTCGTCGTGCTCGAGGTGCGCCGCGCCCCGCCCGTCGCCCTCGCCGACCGGCGCCTCTTCTTCTCCGTCGTGCGCGCCGCCTTCGGACAGCGCCGCAAGACCCTGCACAACGCGCTCGGCGGCTCCGGACTCGTCCCGGGCGGCCGCGACGCCCTGGCCGGGATCCTCGCGGAGCTGGGCCTTCCGCCCGCCGTCCGCGGCGAGGCGCTGTCCATGGAGCAGTTCGCACAGTTGGCCAATCGCATTGCAAGTGCGAAATCGTGAAATTGCATTCTTCTTTTCCGAAAGCCTTTCATGCTACGATGCACCCGTAGGAAAAGGCGCGCTGCGGCGCACCGGGAAAGGACGGTACCCATGGTCTGCACGAACAAGAGCGTACTGGAGTGGGTCGAGGAGATGGCCGCGCTGACGAAGCCGGACCGCATCGTCTGGATCGACGGCTCGAAGGCCGAGAAGGACCGTCTCGAGGCCGAAGCCGTCTCCACGGGCGAAATGGTCCGCCTCGACGAGAAGAAGCTCCCGGGCTGCCTCTACCACCGCACCGCCCTCAACGACGTCGCGCGCGTCGAGCACCGCACGTTCATCTGCACCTCGAAGAAGGAGGACGCCGGCCACACCAACAACTGGATGGCCCCGGCCGACGCCTACGCGAAGCTCCGCCCGCTCTTCGACGGCTCCATGAAGGGCCGCACGATGTACGTGATCCCGTACCTCATGGGCCCGGCCGGATCCCCCGTCTCCAAGGTCGGCGTCGAGGTCACCGACAGCATCTACGTCGTCCTCAACATGCGCATCATGACCCGCATGGGCGACATCGCCCTGAAGCAGCTCGGCGACTCGAACGACTGGGTGCGCGGACTCCACGGCAAGGCCCAGGTCGACGAGGAGAACCGCTACATCATGCACTTCCCCGAGGACAACGCGATCTGGTCGGTCAACTCCGGCTACGGCGGCAACGTCCTGCTCGGCAAGAAGTGCTTCTCCCTGCGCATCGCGAGCAACCTCGCCCACAAGGAAGGCTGGCTCGCCGAGCACATGCTGATCCTCGGCATCGAGGCCCCGGACGGCTCCGTGCAGTACGTCACGGGCGCGTTCCCGAGCGCCTGCGGCAAGACCAACCTCGCCATGCTGATCCCTCCCGCATCCGCGAAGGGCTACAAGGTCTATACCGTCGGCGACGACATCGCCTGGATGCGGATCGGCGAGGACGGACGGCTCTGGGCCATCAACCCCGAAGCCGGCTTCTTCGGCGTCGCGCCGGGCACGAGCATGAAGTCCAACCCGAACGCGCTGCTCACGACGAAGGCCAACACCATCTTCACGAACGTCGTCCTCACCGAGGACGGCGACGTGTGGTGGGAGGGAATGGGCACCCCGCCGCCGGCGAAGGGCACCGACTGGAAGGGCAACCCGTGGACGCCCGGATCCCCCGAGAAGGGCGCGAACCCGAACTCCCGCTTCACGGCGCCCGCGGCCCAGTGCCCCTGCATCTCCCCGAAGTGGGAGGCGCCCGAGGGCGTGCCGATCTCCGCGATCCTGTTCGGGGGCCGACGCGCGAAGACCGCACCGCTGGTCTACCAGTCGTTCGACTGGAACCACGGCGTGTTCGTCGGCGCGACGATGGCCTCCGAGACCACCGCGGCCGCGGCCGGGAACGTCGGCGTCGTGCGCCGCGACCCGATGGCCATGCTGCCGTTCTGCGGCTACAACATGGGCGACTATTTCGCGCACTGGGTCGCCATGGGCCAGCGGATCAAGAACCCGCCGAAGATCTTCAACGTCAACTGGTTCCGCACCGACGAGAACGGGAAGTTCGTCTGGCCGGGCTTCGGCGACAACTTCCGCGTCCTCGAGTGGGTCCTCGACCGCTGCAACGGCAAGGTCGACGCCGTCTCCACTCCGATCGGCTACATGCCCAAGCCCGAGGACATCGACCTGACCGGCCTCGACGGCTTCACGCGCAAGGACCTCGAGGGCATCCTCACGATCGACCGCGACGTGTGGGCCGACGAGATCAAGGGCATCGAGGAGCATTTCGCGAAGTTCGACCGCCTGCCGGCCGAGATGCGCGAGCAGCTCGCCGCCCTGAAGCAGCGATTCGCCTGATCCCGCCGCCGCCGCGCGCTCGGCGCGGACCGACGGACTCCCGGGGGGCTCCCGCCGCAGACCTGCGGCGGGAGCCCCCCGGCTTCCCCGCGGAACGGTATAATCGGGTTCAGGAGGCGATGACCATGCCCGCGCCCACGAGGATCGAGGTCCGCATCGGCGGAAGCACCTACCGGCTCACGACGCCCGACGACGAGGCGCAGGCCCGCCTCCTGTGCGCGCAGGCGGACCGCCTCGTGCGCCGCATCCTGCAGGCCAACCCGGCCCTGAACCAGAACGCCGCCCTCGTGCTCGCGCTCGTGAACGCGCTCGACGAGACCCGGCGCCTCGAGGCGCGCGTCGCGGAGGCCGAGCGGGACAGCGCCGGGCTCGCGTCGCGCCTCGCCGAATCCCGCACCGAGATGCTCCGCGCGAAGGCCCTGGCCGACGCCGCCGCCGCCGAGGTCGGCCGGCTGCGCGCGCAGGCGCGGCGCGAGCCGCCGCGCGCCCCCTGGCTCGAGGGCCTGCTCGATCCGCCGGCGCCCGCGCCGGACGACGAGCCCGAGGCCGGCGACGCGCTCGAGTCCGACGGCGCCGCCGGACCCGGCGGCCCGGACGGCCGCGCGGAGGTCGATTGAGCGTCGTGCGCCTCCCCGAGCTCCTCGCCCCGGCGGGGGACCGCGCCTCGCTCGACGCGGCGGTCCGCAACGGCGCGGACGCCGTCTACTTCGGCACCCGCGCCTTCAACGCGCGCGCCCGCGCCGGCAACTTCGACGGCGACGCCCTGCGCGACGCGGTCGCGGAGACCCGCCTGCGCGGCATGAAGCCCTACCTGACGCTGAACACGCTGCTGCTCGACGGCGAGCTCGACGCGGCCGCGGAGATCGCGGCGGAGGCCTACGAGGCCGGCATCGCAGCTTGCATCGTGCAGGACCTCGGCCTCGCGCGCCGCCTGCGCCGCCTGCTTCCCGACCTCCCGCTCCATGCGAGCACGCAGGCGACCATCGCCGACGCGGACGCCGTCCGCGCCGCCATCGGCCTCGGCTTCTCGCGCATCATCCTGCCGCGCGAGCTCTCCCTTCCGGAGATCGCCTCCTTCGCCCGCACCGCGCGGGAATCCGGCGCCGGCGTCGAGGTGTTCGTGCACGGGGCGCTGTGCTACTGCTTCTCCGGCCAATGCCGCATGAGCTCCCTCCTCGGCGGCCGCAGCGGCAACCGGGGCGAGTGCGCGCAGCCCTGCCGCCTGGCCTATTCGCTCGAGCGCGTCGCCGGGACGGAGCGGGAGGACGCCGCCGCAAGGCCTTCCTCCGCGCCGCCCCGCCCGCTCCTCAGCCCGAAGGACCTGTCGGCGCTGCGCTTCCTCCCCGAACTCGTCGAGGCGGGCGTCGAGGCGGTCAAGATCGAGGGCCGCATGCGGTCGGCCGCCTATGTCGGGCAGGCGGTCGCGGTCTTCCGCCGGCGGCTCGATGCGATCGCGTCGCACGGGACGGCGTGGCGTCCCGAAGCCGCCGAAGAGGCCGAGGATCGCCGCCGCCTGCTGCTCGCCTTCAACCGCGGCGGAGCCTTCACGGACGACTACCTGCGCGACGCGAAGGGGCCCGCGATGCTGGCCGGCGCCGTCGCGGGCAGCCACGGCGTGCGGCTCGGCGCGATCCTGCGCGCCGTCCCGGCGTCGGGCGTCCTCGAGATCCGGCTCGACGGCACGGCCGCGGACGTCCCCGGAGCCGGGGACGTGCTCTCCGTCCGGGATCCGGGAAGCGGGGAGGAGAAGGCCAGCGCTCCCTGCGCCCCGACGGGACCCGCACGCGGCGGACCCGACGGCGCCGCCGTCCTTTCGGTCCGCGGCTTCCACCCCGACGTGCTCCGGACGCTGCGCGAGGGCGACCCGGTCCACAGGATGAACGACGCCGCGGCCGAGCGCGCGGTCCTCTCCGCCGAACTGCGCCGGACGCCGTTCGAGGCGGTCTTCTCGCAGGACGCGGCAGGCCGCCTGCGGCTCGAGGTGCGCGTCGCGTCCGCCGATCCCTCCGTTCCGCCCGTGTGCGCCGCCGCCGTCGAGGAGGCGCCGCGCGACGGCGGACTGCCGGCGCTCGACC
>CAIXGU010000088.1 GCA_903919045.1 uncultured Eubacteriales bacterium
GCATGAGCTGCCAGCTCTGCGCGAACACGATCAGCGCGGTCGCCGAGAGGCCCACGGCGAGGAAGATGCTGAAGAGGATCTTCTTCATCCCCCGGAGGTCGGCGATCGATCCGAGGATCGGGGCGAACGGGATCATGGCGAAGGTGGCGATCGAGGTGCCGACGCCCCACCAGTAGTCGCCCTCGTACATATGCGCGCCCTTGGCCACGCTGACGAAGAAGATCGGGAGGATCGCGGCGACGATGATGGTGGAGTGCGAGGAGTTCGCCCAGTCGTAGAAGATCCAGCTCAGTTCCTGCTTCGTGAACTTGTCCCGTGCCTTGCGCGCCATGGAGCCACCTCTCTCAGGGGGTCCCGGGCGGCGTCCGGCCGCTCCGGGCGGGGGCGGGGGCGGGGCGGGTCAGTCGAACTTGACCTTGTTCGGGCTGAAGCGGCGGAAGTTCTGGATCATGCGCTCGTCGGGCTCGAACAGGACGAGCGAGGGCTTCCCGGCGACGGGGACGACGGCGAACCAGCAATCGGGGGAATCGGGGCTGCCGGAGTAGTCGAGGACCGGATAGCTGCCCTTCGACCACTCGCGGAAGTGCGGCCCGTTGCGCTTCGCGCAGATCTCGAAGTCCTTCGACTTCACGCTGAGCATGCGCTTGCGCTTGCGCTGCGCCGTGATGCGGTCGATGTCGAGGTCCATGTTCGTGACGATGTACTCGTACTCGACGTTCATCGAGGTGATCAGCCACCAGGCGCCGAAGCCGATGCCGATCACGAAGAAGAACGAGATGCCGCCGAGGAATTCTCCCACGACCGGGATCAGCGGCAGGAACGCGACCGACGCGAACATGAGGACGACGGCCGCGACGATCAGCCCGAAGACCTTGAGCTTGTCCTGGGCGGACTTCTTCTTCCGCACGATCTTCTCGATGAAGGCGTCCATGTCGGTCCCTCCTGGTTCCGGGCCGGCGTCCGCGGGGCGGGCGTCAGCCGAAGCGGGCGCGCACCTGCTCGTACGCCGCCGGCGTTCCGATGTCGAAGCATTCCCCGTCGAAGACGTAGGCGCGGACCTCGCGCCCGGTGGCGACGAGCCAGGACGGGAGATGGCCCGGCGCGTCCGGCTTGTTCCCCTGGTCGAGGTAGGCGCGGATCAGGGGAAGGGTCGCCCGCTTGTAGAAATACGTCGCGAAGATCGCGATGTCGGATTCCGGCTCCTGGGGCTTCTCGGCCATCCGGAGGATCCGGCCGCCGGCGTCGAGCGTCGCGACGCCCATCCGCTTCAGCTCCTCGCGGTCGGGGATCCGCTTCGCGAGCACCGTGTCGGCGCCGGTCCGGCGGAAGTCCGCGTACGCGTCCGCGAGGCGGTACGTGAAGAGGTTGTCGCCGGCGATGATCACGAGGTCGTCGTCGATCGCGAGGGTGTCGATGCAGTACTGGATGTCGCCGATCGCGCCGAGCTTGTCCGCATCGTCGGTGGAGCCGTCGTCGAGGAGGACGACGGGCTTGCATCCGCCGGTTTCGACGCGCGCGGCGGCCCATTCCTCGAACTGGTCGATGAAGAGGTGGTTGCTCACCACGACGATCTCGTCGACCGCGTCGATCGTGTCGATCTCGTCGGCGATATGGGAGACGATCGGGCGTCCGGCGACGGGGAGAAGGGCCTTCGCGCGGTCCTTCGTGAGCGGATAGAGTCGCGTGGCGTATCCGGCGGCCAGGATGACGGCTTTCACGGAGCGGCTTTCCTCCAGCGGAAGTATTGGTACAGGTGGCATTGTATCATACCGTTGTAGAGCTTTCTGCGCTTGTCCGCGGGCGCCCCGGCGAGCCGCTCGAAGTCCGGGACGGCCGACAGGACGGCGACGCGGGAGCCGACCGGCGCCGACCCGCGGTCGAGGAAGGTCCGGCCGATGCCGCGCGCGAGGTCCGCCGCCGCCTTCGGGTCGAGCAGCCGCTCCCCGTACGGCGGGTTGGTGAGCAGGAATCCCCGGGGGAATGGGGGAGAGGCGCTGTTGAAATCAGCCTGCTCCACTTTGACGAAATCTTCCACACCGGCTTCTTCGATGTTAACCAGGCTTGCCCTGATGGCCTTTTCATCGCGGTCAAACCCGCTGATCGTTGCTGAAGGCTCCACAATCTCTTCTTCGCATTCGCGTTTCACCTGCTCCCAGAGTTTCCGGTCATA
>CAIXGU010000089.1 GCA_903919045.1 uncultured Eubacteriales bacterium
GCCCTCCGGAGCCGTGCGAGGAGACCTGATCGCCGACGTGACGCCTTCAGGTGTCGGAATACCGCAGCGGCCTCAGTCAGGCGCCTCCTCCTTCACGGCGCCGATCAGGATGCCCTTCGCGAAGTGCTTCTGCAGGAAGGGGTACACGGCCATGATCGGGACCATGGCCAGGATGATCGTCGTCATGCGCAGCGCCGGCGGCGGCAGGTTCTGCATCTGCAGCATCGCCTGCGCCTGGTTGCGGATCTGGGCCATCATCGACGGGTCGACGAGCGTCCGCCGCAGGATCCACGCGAACGGCTGCAGCGCCGGCTTGTTGCTGACGAACATCATGTACGTGTAGTAGTCGTTCCACGCCCAGACCGCGATGAAGAGGCCGACGGCCGCGAACATCGCCTTCGAGAGCGGCACGATGATGCGGAAGAAGATCGTGATGTCCTGCGCGCCGTCGATCTTGGCGGCCTGCTCGAGGTCTGCCGGGACCGAGTTCGCGAAGTAGTTGCGCATGATGATGAAGTAGATGATGTTCAGCGCGCTTGGCAGGACCATGACGCTGAAGTGGCGCAGGATGCCGATGTCCCGGTACAGCAGGTATTCGGGGATCAGGCCGCCGGCGAAGAACAGGTTGAACACCACGAGGGCGTTGATCACCTTCATGCCCTTGATCTCGGTCTTGGAGACGGCGTAGGCCATCGTGGCGGTGACGAACAGCGACAGCAGCGTGGTCGACAGCGTCTTCGCCACCGAGATCGTGACCGACGACGTGAAGACCTCGGTCGACAGAATGGCCCGATAGTACTGGAAGTCGGGGTGGAGCGTCGGCAGCAGGAGGATCTTCGTGCGCACGAACTCGTCGTACGGCATGATCGAGGCGATCAGGACGAACCACATCGGGTACACGCACACCAGCCCGAACGAGATCGTGAACGCCAGCACGAACACGTCGAACAGGTTGAAGCGGCGGATGTGCGGGCTGCGCTTCCTGGCCATCCTAGAAGATCCCCATGACGTCGAGCTTCTTGATGAAGCGGTTGGCTCCGAGGACGACCACCATGCCCATCGCGTTGAAGAGCAGGTTCGTCGCGGTCGCGACCTCGTACTCGCCGCCGCCGCCGATGCTCATCCGGTAGATGTAGGTCGAGAGCACGTCGCCGGTGCTGTACACGAAGGGCGAGTAGAGGTTGTAGACCTGGTCGAAGTTGGACGAGAAGAGGCCGGAGACCTGCAGGATCAGCATCACGGCGACCGCCGGGTAGATGCGGGGCAGCGTGATGTAGCGGATCAGGTGGTAGCGGTTCGCCCCGTCGATCATCGCGCTCTCGTAGTGGTCGGGGCTGACGCCCGCGATCGCGGCGAGGTAGATGATCGTGCTGTAGCCCGCCGTCTTCACGATCGCGCTGACGGTCAGAATGGCCCTGAAGAGCTCGGGTTTCTTCAGGAAGTCGATCTCCTGCCCGCCGAACGCCGAGATCACCGCGTTCACGAACCCGCCGTCGTCGCTGCGCGAGAGGAAGGTCATCACGAGGCCCGCGAAGATCACCCACGAGAGGAAGTACGGCAGGTAGACGCTCGTCTGGATCACCGACTTCAGCCGGCGGAACCGGATCTCGTTGAGCATCAGCGCGAGGAAGATGTTGAAGGTGAAGCCGAACGCGAGGTTCAGCAGGTTGATGATCACCGTGTTCTTGAAGGCGACCCAGAAGTACTTGTCGACGAACATGTGGGTGAAGTTGTCGAGCCCGACCCACGGGCTGCCCCAGACGCCCTTCGTCACGCTGAGCTTCTTGAAGGCGATCTGCAGGCCGTACATCGGCCCGTAGTTGAAGACGATCATCGCGATCAGGCCGGGGAGCACGAGCAGGTAGATGAACCAGTGCTTGCGGATGTACCGGAAGAACCGGACCGGCAAGGACGGGACCGGCTTCTTCACCGGCACCGGCGCCGCCGCCGCGTCTTCCGGCGAGGCGTCCGGCGGCATCCCGTCCGGGGCGTCGTCCGTCTTCGGAAGCTTCGTTCGGGCGAAGGGGTCCAGTCCCATCCAGCGCTACCTCGTCCCCCCGGTAGGGGCGACTCCAGTCTATGCGACTGCACAGGCGTTGTCAAGAAATCATGCGCGTTTCCGTCATGATTTCTAATCGTTTCCTTCAGAATCCGACATTTCAAGACGGATTCGGTTACTTAGGGCCCGGCACGCCCGGCCCCCCTAGATCCTCCCGAACGCCCGCAGGAACCGCGCGTGGCGCAGCGCCACGTCCGCCTTCCACCAGGTCTCCGCCACCGCGAACTCCCGCTCGTACGCGCCCCAGGACCACGACAGCCCCCAGACCCCGTCCGCGCCGCGGCCCGAAAGCAGGAAATCGCACTCGGCATCGATCGCGTCCTCGTTCCCCGCCGCGAGCGGATGCTCCGGCCCGTCCACGAAGAACGACGGCCGGCACGCGTAGGCGCCCCAGTCGTCCCGGTCCTTCTCGATGAGCTCGTGCACGCGGTTCATCGCCGCCTCGCCGGCGCGCGCGAGCAGGGCCGCGTCGTCGAACCAGGACCGCTTCAGCCCGTCCAGCAGCGACAGCACGCACGCGAGCGGGTGCATGTCGATCCGCGGCTCCGCGAGGAAGCGCGCCAGCAGCTCCCGGGCGATCGGCTCCGCGAACGCGAAGCGCTCCGACCCCCGCGCGGCGTGGCGCATCAGGAAGCCCGCGAGGATGCCCGTGGGATTGAACTCCGCCCGCTCCGCCGACGCCGTCGCGAAGCCCCACCACGGCGCGTGCGGGTGCAGGTCGTTCGACGGCACGCAGAGGAGCCAGCGCTTCCGCGCCTCGTCCATGTCGCACCGGCCGTCGAGGTACCGCAGGATCCCCTGCACGACCGGGTGCGCCGCGTCGGTCCACCCGATCTCGTCCAGGATGCCAACGGCGGTGCTCGTCGTGAGCGGCGAGGAGTCCGGATTCCAGCTGTCGGCCTCGAGCGCGTGCCCGAATCCGCCGTCCGCGTTCTGGTAGGCCGCGAGCGCCTCGACGGCCTCGCGCCGCCGCGCCTCCCGCGCCGCCGACCGCTCCGCGTCCGTCATGGGCGCGTTGTACCCCGGCGCTCCGCTCCCGGACGCGCCCGTCCCCGGCCCGTCGTCCGCGAAGGCCAGGCGCCACCGCGCGAGGTCCGCCGGCCGCGCGCACCGCGTCACCCAGCGCCCGATCTCCGCGAAGGCCTCGGGGTCCCTCTTCGTTCCGTCCATGGCGCGCACCTCCCCTCGGTTCCATCCTACCACCGCGGACGGCCGCGGGTGCGGAGGGGCGTGGTAGAATAGGGGCCATGGATGCGCAGCTGCTCCTCTTCGTCCTCGCGGTCTTCGGCATCTCGATCGGCGCCGGCTTCCTGGGTTCCCTCCTCGGCCTCGGCGGCGCGATTATCGTCACCCCGGCCCTCACGCTCCTCTTCGGGCTCGACATCCGCTACGCGATCGGCGCGAGCATCGTCTCGGTGATCGCGACGTCCAGCGGCGCCGCGATCGCCTACATCCGCGACGGGATCACGAACGTCCGCATCGGGATGTTCCTCGAGATCGGCACGACCCTCGGGGCGATCACCGGCGCCTTCCTGAGCGCCCTGGTCGACCCGCGGTTCCTGTCGGTCACGTTCGGCGTCCTGCTACTCTATTCGGGGATCATGATGGCCCTGAAGACGAAGTCGGAGCTGCCCGAAGGCGTGCGGAACCACCCCCTGTCGGCGCGCCTCCGCCTCGCGTCCTCGTACCGCGACCCGGCCCTCGGACGCGACGTCGCCTACAACGTCGACGGAGCCTGGGGCGGACTCGGGATGATGTACGCCGCGGGCGTGATCTCCGGCCTGCTCGGGATCGGGAGCGGCGCGTTCAAGGTGATGGCCATGGACCTGTTCATGAAGCTGCCCATGAAGGTCTCGAGCGCGACCAGCAATTTCATGATCGGCGTGACCGCCGCCGCCAGCGCCGGCATCTACTTCCTGCGCGGCGACATCGACCCGCAGGTCGCGGCGCCCGTGGCGCTCGGCGTCCTCCTCGGCGCGACGGTCGGGGCGCGCGTGATGAAGCGCCTGAAGAGCCGCGTCCTCCGGCTGGTCTTCGTGCCCGTGCTCGCGGTCGTCGCGATCCAGATGATCGTGAAGGGGGTGGCGCCGTGAGCGAGGAGAAGGTCGTCCGGGCCGAGCGGGCCATCGGCCGCATCCTGCAGGTCGGCGTCCTCGCGAGCGCCGCCGTGATCCTCGTCGGGCTCGTCCTGCTGCTCGCCACCGGAAGCAGCGGCTATCCCGCCGGCGCCTTCCCGTCCGACCCGGCCCAGGTGCTCGCCGGCCTCGCGGCCGGCCGGCCGTACGCCGTGATCTCCGCCGGCCTGCTCCTCCTGATCCTGACCCCGGTCCTGCGCGTCGGCATCTCGGTGATCGTCTTCGTGCGCGAGAAGGACCGCCCGTTCGTCGGGATCACGGTCCTCGTCTTCCTGATCCTCGTCGCGAGCTTCCTGCTCGGGAAGGTCGAATAGCGCTACACGAAAACGCGCACCGACCCAAGGGCCGGGCGCGTCGGAATCCTACGGATGCGATGCGGGTCGCGTCGGTGCGGCATGTGCGGCTGCGGGTGCGGAGCGCGGGATGCGGAAAGGGGCGGCGGCCGCTGCCGTCGCCCCTTCTCGTTCCGTTTCGCCTATCTGCCTCGGGCCTGGTAGCAGTCCTTGCAGTAGACGGGCTTCTCCGGGTTGGGCTGGAACGGGACCTCGGTCTGGACGCCGCAGTTCGAGCAGACTGCCGGGAACATCTCCCGCGGTCCGTCGACCCGGCGGCTCAGGCGCTGCTGCTTGCGGACGGACCGGCAATCGGCGCAGCGCTGGGGCTCGTTGTCGAATCCCTTCTCCCGGTAGAATTGCTGTTCGCTCTCCGTGAACACGAAAACGGTTCCGCAGTCTCGGCAGGTGATCGTCTTGTCCGGCATGTTCGTGGGCCTCCCCCATGAGTCGAGCCGCCTCTCATCGGCGGCACCTGAACAAGTATAGCATGAAACCGTTTGCAATGCCCGAGAATCGGGCGTCGGCGCGAACCCGGGCACCCCCCGCCCTGCATGCGGTTTCGCCGCCCGAATGTGACAGCCCGGTTTCCGGCCGGTTGCCGCGTCCCTACAAGTCCGTTAACCCTTGCTTTTCAGGCCGTTCGGGACTTGTAGCGCGCGAACGGCGCCGGTACGATGGCATCCTGAGGTACCTGTGATGACAGCGTACGAACCACGTCTTGCAGACACGACGACTCCGCCGCTGACCGCTCCGCAAGCGGCCGCGCTGCCCCTCACCTTCCCGCAGCAGGGACTCTGGGTCCTGGAACGCCTGTATCCGGGGACCGGCCTCTGCAATCTCGCGGCGACCATGCGGATCGAGGACGACCTCGACCACGGCCTCGTGAACGAGGCCGTCAACTGCATGCTGCGGCGCAACGAGGGCTTCCGCCTGCGCTTCCGCGAAGGCACGCCCGGGCCGGACGGCGAGCCGGGCGAGCCGATCCAGTACGTGGCCCCCTTCCACCCCTACGAGCTCGAGACCGTCGACTTCCGCCACGTCGCCCCGCCGACGCCGGACGCCGACGAGGCGGCGCGCACCGCCGCCGGCCTGTCGGCCCTCTACGCCTGGGACGCCGAGCGCACGCGCGTCCCGTTCCCGACGCTCGACGGCGACCTCTATTCCTTCGCGCTCGTCCGGATCCCGCCGCACGCGACCGGCTTCTACGTGCGCTGCCACCACCTCATCGTCGACGCCTGGTCGATGGTCCAGATCGCGAACGAGATCGTGGAATACTACTACCTGCTGAAGGCCGGGAAGCCGCTCCCCGAGGAGCCCAACCCGTCCTACGCCGATTTCGTGCGCGCCGAGCAGGAGTACCTCGCCTCGCCGCGCTTCGAGGCCGACCGCGCCTACTGGAACGAGCGCTACGCCTGCCCGCCGGACCCGACCGTCCTCCGAAAGCGCCCCGCCGGCCGCGCCGGGATCAGCGCGAAGCGCCGCACGTTCCTGCTCCCCGAGAAGCTCGTGCGCAAGATCAAGGCGCACTGCGCCGAGCGCCGCACGTCCGTCTTCGCCCTCTACTACGCCGCGTTCGCCCTCTACGTCAACCGCACGCAGGGCGTCCGCGAGGTCGTGTTCGGCACGCCCGTCCTCAACCGCACGAATGTCCGCGAGAAGCGGACCATCGGCATGTTCATCTCCACCGTTCCGCTGCGCACCTGCATCGACCCGGACCAGCCGTTCCAGGAGTTCGCGCACGCGGTCGATTCCGAGTGGTTCTCCGTCCTCAAGCACCAGAAGTACCCGTACGACGCCCTCCTGCAGGACGTGCGCGCGCGGCGCCGCGACCTGGACCGCCTCTACGACGTGGCGATCTCGTACCAGAACGCGAAGATGGTCAAGGGCGACGCCGAAGGCGGGGAGCGGCCCCGCGAGGAGTCGCGCTGGCACTTCGGCGGGATGCAGGTGGAGTCGCTCTACATCCACCTGAACGACCGCGAGGACGACGGCCGGCTCGTCGTGAACTACGACTACCTGACCGACCTGTTCTACGCCAAGGAGATCGACTTCCTGCACGAGCACGTCGTGCAGCTGCTCTGGCACGCCCTGGACAACCCCGCGCGCCGGGTCGGCGAGATCCACATGCTCTCCGAGGCCGAGCGCCGCCGCGTCGTCGAGACCTTCAACGCGACCGACTGCGTGTACCCCGAGACGACCGTCGGCGCGCTGTTCGCCGCGCAGGCCGCCCGCACGCCCGACGCCCCCGCGATCATCCACAGCGGCCGCACGCTGTCGTACCGCGAGGCCGACGCGAAGGCCAACCGCCTCGCGAACCGGCTGCGCGCCCTCGGCGCGGGCCCCGGCGACCGCGTCGCCCTGCTGCTGCCGCGCTCCGCGGAAATGGTCCTCGGCATCCTCGGCGTGGTGAAGTCCGGCGCCGCCTACGTGCCCATCGACCCCGACTACCCCGAGGAGCGCATCGCGTACCTCCTGCAGGACTGCGCGCCCGCCGCCCTCGTCACCTGCGCGGACGCCCTCCTCGAGTCCCCGTGCACGCCCGACGGCTCCGCCGCCTCCGGCTACGAGGGCCCCGTCCTCGACCTCTTCGCGCTGCTCGACGCCGCGCCCGGACCGGACGACGCCGAGACGCCCCCGCCCGACCGGAGCGGCCCCGACGACCTCCTGTACGTCATCTACACCTCCGGCACCACCGGCCGCTCGAAGGGCGCCCTGATCACGCACCGCAACGTGGTCCGCCTGCTCTTCAACGACCGCTTCCCGTACGACTTCGGCCCCGACGACCGCTGGTCGCTCTTCCACTCGTACTGCTTCGACTTCTCGGTCTGGGAGATGTACGGCGCGCTCCTCTACGGCGGCGCCCTCGTCGTCGTCCCGCGCGACGTGGCCCGCAGCACCGACCGCTTCCTCTCCCTGCTCGTCCGCGAGCGCGTCACGATCCTCAACCAGACGCCCGCCGCCTTCTACAACCTCGTCGAGTCCGTCGTCCGCACGAAGGAGACCGGCCTCGCGGTGCGCACCGTCGTCTTCGGCGGCGACGCCCTGAAGCCCCTGCTCCTGAAGCCCTTCCGCGCCCTCTACCCGGCGACGCGCCTCGTGAACATGTACGGCATCACCGAGACCACCGTGCACGTCACGTACCTCGAGCTCTCCGACGCCGACCTCGACAAGCCGGTCTCCAACATCGGCAAGCCGATCCCCGGCATGCGCTGCTACGTCCTCGACGAGCGCCTCAACCCGCAGCCCATCGGCGTCCCGGGCGAGCTCTGCGTCGCCGGCGACGGCGTCGGCCTCGGCTACCTGAACCGCCCCGAGCTCACCGCCGAGAAGTTCGTCCCCGACCCGTTCCGCCCGGGCGGCCTCCTGTACCGCTCCGGCGACCTCGCGCGCTTCTTCCCGCAGGGCGACCTCGAGTACCTCGGCCGCATCGACACCCAG
The DNA here is from genome assembly GCA_903919045.1 of uncultured Eubacteriales bacterium. Classification (GTDB taxonomy): domain Bacteria; phylum Bacillota; class Clostridia; order Saccharofermentanales; family UBA5734; genus CAILLO01. The sequence goes on from CAIXGU010000089.1 coordinate 7,968, forward strand.
GTCAAGATCCGCGGCCACCGCATCGAGCTCGGCGAGGTCGAGTCCGCCGTCCTGCGCTCCGGCCTCGCCGCGCAGGCCGCCGTCGTCGCCTTCTCCGCCGGCGACGCCCCGAGCGCCACCGTCGCCGAAGCCGACGCCGTCTCCGACGCCGCCCCCGCCCCCGGCTCCGGCGAATCGCGCCGCCTCTGCGCCTACTGCGTGCCCGCCGACCCCGGCGCCCCCCTCGACGTCGCCTCCCTGCGCGCCTTTCTCGCGCGCACGCTGCCCGAGTACATGGTCCCCTCCCACATCGTCGCCGTCCCCGACCTGCCGCTCAATTCCAACGGCAAGATCGACCGCGCGCGGCTGCCCGCCCCCGACGCGTCCTCCGCGGCCGCCTCCGCCTACGTCGCCCCCCGCAGCGAGCTCGAGGGCCGCATCGCCGCCGTCTGGCGCGACGCCCTGAAGCTCCCGCGCATCGGCATCCACGACGACTTCTGGCAGTCCGGCGGCGACTCCCTCAACGCCGTCGTCGTGATCTCGCGCCTCGAGGGCCGCGCCTCCTTCGGCGACCTCTACCGCCACCCCACCGTCGCGCGCCTCGCCGAGGCCATCGCCCGCAAGGAGACCGACGGCACGCACGACCAGCTCCTCATGAAGCTCGCCGGCGAGGAGGGAGCCGACCGCACGCACCTCGTCTGCTTCCCCTACGGCGGCGGCAGCGGCGTCGTCTTCAAGGACCTCGCGGACGCCGTCGTGCGCCGCGCGCCCGACTACTGCGTCTACTCCGTCGACCTGCCCGGCCGCATCGGCGGCTTCTCTCGCCACCTGAAGGACAACGCCGTCCTCGCCGCGCAGCTCGTCGAGGAGATCAAGGGCACCTTCACCGGGGACATCGTCGTCTACGGCCACTGCGTCGGCAACGCGCTCGCCTTCGAGACGACGAAGCTCCTGCGCGCCCAGGGGATCCGCGTCCGCGGCTTCTACGCCGGGGCGATCCTGCCGCCCCCCGACCCGCACCGCATCCCCGAGAACCACGACCCCTGGGCGGACGTCCCCGACCGCGGCATCCTGCTGCTCCTGCACAACCTCGGCCTCGAATGCATCCCGCGCGGGAAGGGCAGCGGCCGCGAGTCCTGCGACGTCCTCCTCCCCGCCTTCCGCCACGACGTCCGCAGCTACTACCGCTTCTTCCGCGAACGCTCCGTGTCCGCCTCCGAGGAATCGTCGCAGGCCGTCCTCGACATCCCCGTCGTCGGCGTCTTCGGCGGCACGGACCCGTTCACGTTCCGGCACCGCCGCCGCTTCCGCCGCTGGACCCGCTACGCCGTCGACGCCCGCCGCATCGTCATCCCCGGCGCGTCGCACTACTTCCTGAAGACCCACGCCGACCGGCTCGCCGAGATCCTCACGGGCGGGAGGACCGACCCATGCTGACCGTCGTCTCGACCCCGGGCTTCTGGATCTCGATCGCGGCGCTCGCGGTCCTGGTCTACGTCTTCGCCATCGTCCTGCGCATGAAGAACAAGGCGCAGGTCCACACCGCCTTCCTGTTCCTCATCGGCTCGCTCCTCGTCTGGTCCCTCGGCGCGACGATCCTGCAGACCGCCTGGCTCGCGGGTCTCCCGACCTGGGGCTGGGCCGTCGACGTCGCCTACGTCGGCCTCATCCTCACGCCCCTCGCCATCCTCTTCCTGGGCATCGTGTTCGCCCGCACGCGCATCCAGTTCAACCTCGGCTACGCCGCGCTGTTCGTCGTCCCGGCCCTCTCGATCGCCATGGTCGTCACGAACCCGGTGCACCACCTCTTCTACAAGACGGTCGAATACGCGACGCTCACCGACTTCTCCAGCCTCGGCCCGTACTTCCTCTTCCACACCCTCTACTCCTACCTCTGCATCCTCGTCGGCTCCGCGTTCCTCATCACCTACTCGATCCGCAACGCCGGCTTCTTCTCCCGCCAGTCGCTGCTCATCATCGTCAGCATCCTCGTGAGCTTCGCCTACAACGGCCTGCTCACGGTGCAGGTCATCGACGTCCTCTTCCACACCAACGTCGTGGCCTTCTTCGTGTCCGTGCTGCTCTTCTACTTCGCGATCCTCCGCTACGACTTCCTCGGCGTCGTGCCCGTCGCCCTGCAGCGCATCGTCGACCACATCTCCGACTCCTTCCTCGTCATCGACAAGAACGGCCGGATCATCGACTTCAACCGCACCTTCACCGACGCGTTCGGCGGCGTCTGCCGCATCCGCCGCAAGCAGACCCTGCGCGAGGCCGCCGGCGCCGACGTCTGCGAGCCCTCGTTCGGCAAGCTCCTCCTCGAGGTCGCCGACGCCGTCGACGCCCGCACCGCCGCCTCCTTCGAGCGCACCCTCGTCGTGGACGGCGAGGAGCGGTACTTCACGGTCGAGGTCTCCGCCCTCACGACGCCCGGCGACGTGGTCCTCTCCACGGTCGTGCTCCTCAAGGACGTCACGCAGCTCAAGCGGGCCATGGACGAGGTCGCGCGCAGCCAGGAGACCCTCATGGAGCGCGAGCGCCTCGCCTCGCTGGGGCAGATGATCGGCGGGATCGCCCACAACCTCAAGACCCCGATCATGTCGATCGCCGGCGCCGCCGAGGGCCTCAAGGACCTCGTCGACGAGTACGACGCCTCGATCGAGGACAAGAAGGTCACCGCCGCCGACCACCACGAGATCGCCAAGGAGATGCGGACCTGGATCGCCAAGATCACGCCGCACACCGCGTACATGTCCGACATCATCTCCACCGTCAAGGACCAGGTCGCCCAGGCCGCCGACACCCGCGTCATGACCTTCTCGCTCGACGAGCTCCTGAAGCGCGTCGACCTGCTCATGAAGCACGAGCTGAAGCAGTTCCACTGCGAGCTCGTCGTCGACCGCCAGACCGGCCCGCGCGCCGCCCTCACCGGGGACATCTCGACGCTCGTCCAGGTGTTCGACAACCTCATCCTCAACGCCATCCACAGCTACGAGGGCAAGTCCGGCACGATCACGCTCGAGGTCCGCGAGGACCCGACGGGCGGCCTGCTGTTCGCCGTGCGCGACCAGGGCAAGGGCATCCCGCACCACGTCCAGGAGCGCCTCTTCAAGGAAATGGTCACCACGAAGGGCAAGGGCGGCACCGGCCTCGGGCTCTTCATCTCCGCGTCCACCGTCCGCGTCCGCTTCGGCGGCCGCATCTGGTTCGAATCCGAGCCGGGGGTCGGCACGACGTTCCACGTCGCGATCCCGGTCCGGAGCGTCGTCCCGCAAGGAGGCCCCGCATGAGGCGCAGCAAGCAACGGGAAGCGTCGGACTACAAGATCATCGTCGTCGACGACGAGATCGGCATCATCGAATCCCTGTCGGTCGTCCTCGGCCGCAGCGGCTACGCCATCGCCTCCGAGACCGACCCGTCGGCCGCGATCGACCGCATCCGCGCCGAGCACTTCGACCTCCTCGTGCTCGACTTCCTCATGTCGCCCCTCCACGGCGACGAGGTGGTCGCCCGCATCCGCGAGTTCGACAAGGAGATCTACATCCTCCTGCTCACCGGCTACCGCGACCTCGCGCCGCCGCTCGAGACCATCAAGGCGCTCGACATCCAGGGCTACTGCGAGAAGAGCGACAAGTTCGACCAGCTCGTGCTGCTCGTCGAGTCCGGCATCAAGTCGATCGCCATGATGCGCACGATCAAGAAGTTCCAGGAGGGCCTCAACAAGATCCTCCAGGCCGTTCCGAAGATCTACCAGCTCCAGCCCCTCGGCGGCATCCTCGAGGAGATCCTCGCCGAGATCATGCCCCTCGTCGACTCCGAGAACGCGTTCATCCTCATCGACGACCCCACCGGCGACTCCGGCGACCGCAAGTCCATCTTCCGCGGCATCGGCGCCTACCGCTCCGAGGTCGGCGACTTCATCACGCACCTGCCCCCGACCCTCATGGAGGAGATCGGCCGCGCCCGCATGACGCACCAAGTCCTCCAGGTCGACGAAGGCATCGTCCTCCCGCTCTTCAACGAGCTCCTGCAGCCGATCGGGGTCATCTACGTCGAGTCCGCCGACTCCTCCCCCGCGCTGCAGTCCGACCAGGGCGTCCGCCTCCTCGAGATCTACGCGAACCAGGCCGCGTCCTCCCTCTCGAACGCCTTCCTCCACTCCCTCGTCAACACCAAGAACGAGGAGCTCGCCCGCACCTACGAGCAGCTGCACGTCCGGTACATGGACACGATCGAGGCCCTCCGCCTCGCCGTCGACGCGAAGGACATCTACACCCGCGGCCACTCCGACCGCGTCGCGTACTACGCGAGCCGCATCGGGACGCGCCTCGGCCTCCCCCACGAGGAGCTCGAGCTGCTCCGGATCGCCGGCGTGTTCCACGACGTCGGCAAGATCGGCACCGCGGACGACATCCTCTCCAAGGCCGAGCGCCTGTCGAACGACGAGTACGCCGAGATCAAGAAGCACCCCCTGAAGGGCGCCCAGATCCTCTCGGCCATCTCCATGTTCCGCGCCGTCGTCCCCATCGTCCAGTGCCACCACGAGCGCATCGACGGGCGCGGCTATCCCGCCGGCCTCTCCGGCGACGCGATCCCCTTCCTCTCCCGCATCATCGCCGTCGTCGACGCCTTCGACGCCATGACCTCCGACCGACAGTACCGCAGCCGCCTCGCCCTCGACAAGGCCCTCGACCAGCTCCGCCTCGGC
>CAIXGU010000090.1 GCA_903919045.1 uncultured Eubacteriales bacterium
ATGAAGCAGCTCCTGGAAGCGGGCGTGCACTTCGGCCACCAGACGCGTCGGTGGAACCCGAAGATGGCCCCCTACATCTACACGGAGCGCAACGGCATCTACATCATCGACCTGCAGAAGACCGTGAAGAAGGTCGACGAGGCCTACATGTTCGTCCGCAGCGTCGCGGCCGGGCACGGCACCGTCCTCTTCGTCGGCACGAAGAAGCAGGCCCAGGACTCCGTCCGCGAGGAAGCGGAGCGCTGCGGGATGTTCTACGCGAACAACCGCTGGCTCGGCGGCACCCTCACCAACTTCCGCACGATCCGCCGCCGCATCGACCGCCTCACCACGCTGAAGCGCATGCAGGAGGACGGCACCTTCGAGGTCCTGCCCAAGAAGGAAGTCGCGAAGCTCAAGCTCGAGATGGAGAAGCTCGAGAAGAACCTCGGCGGCATCAAGGACATGACGGGCCTCCCGGGCTGCATGTTCGTCGTCGACCCGCGCAAGGAGCACATCGCCGTGCTCGAGGCGCGCCGCCTGGGCATCCCGATCGTCGGCATCGTGGACACGAACTGCGATCCGGACGAAGTCGACTACGTCATCCCCGGCAACGACGACGCGATCCGCGCCGTGAAGCTGATCGCCGGCAAGATGGCCGACGCCGTCATCGAGGCCCGCCAGGGCGTGCAGACCCAGGCCGACCCGACCGGTTCCGCGACGGTGACCGCCGAGGAGTCCGCGAAGGTCGAGGAGACCGAGGAGATGGTGGGCTGACCGACGGCCCACGGAAGGGGAAGGGAAGAGAATGGACGTTTCCGTCGACATGATCAAGAGCCTGCGCGAGAAGACCGGCGCCGGCATGATGGACTGCAAGAAGGCCCTGACCGAGAGCGGCGGGGACATGGAGAAGGCGACCGTCTGGCTCCGCGAGAAGGGCATGGCGTCCGCCGCGAAGAAGGCGAGCCGCGTCGCCGCCGAGGGCCTCGTCGAGGCGTACATCCACGCCGGCGGCCGCATCGGCTCCATGGTCGAGATCAACATCGAGACGGACTTCGCCGCGAAGAGCGACGAGTTCCGCCAGTTCTGCAAGGACGTCGCGATGCAGGTCGCGGCGATGAAGCCCCAGTGGGTGGCCAAGGAGGACGTCCCGGCCGCGACGCTCGAGGCCGAGCGTGCGATCTACCGCGCCGAGGCCCTGAACGAGGGCAAGCCGGAGAAGATCGTCGACCGCATCGCGGACGGCAAGCTGGCGAAGTTCTACCAGGACAACTGCCTGCTCGAGCAGGCGTTCATCCGCGACGACAGCGTGACGATCGGCGCCCTGCTGAAGGAGAAGATCGCCCGCATCGGGGAGAACATCTCCATCCGGCGCTTCGCCCGCTTCGAGATGGGCGAGGGGCTGCAGAAGAAGGAAGAGGACTTCGCGGCCGAGGTCATGAAGCAGATCAAGTGAGGCGGAGGGGACCTGCGGCGCAGGTCCCCTTTCCTTAAGGCGCGCCTGCGCGTCCGGCGGACGGCGCGGCGCAGCGACGGGAGGCGACGGAATGTCCAGCGGCAAGCCGATCTACCGGCGGATCCTGCTCAAGCTCAGCGGCGAGGCGCTCGCCGGCGACAAGGGGTTCGGCATCGACGCGGAGGTCCTCGGGAACATCGGGTCGGTGATCCAGGAGCTCGCGCAGCTCGGCGTCCAGGTCGCCGTCGTCGTGGGCGGCGGCAACTTCTGGCGCGGCCGCTCGAGCGAGGGGATGGACCGCGTGACGGCGGACCACATGGGCATGCTCGCGACCGCGATGAACGCGCTCGCGCTGCAGGACGCGCTCGACCGGGCCGGCGCCGTGACGCGCGTGCTGTCCGCGATCGAGATGCGCCAGTTCGCCGAGCCGTACATCCGCAACCGCGCCGTGCGGCACCTCGAGAAGGGCCGCGTCGTGATCTTCGCATGCGGCACCGGCAACCCGTTCTTCACGACGGACACCGCGGCCGCCCTGCGCGCCGCCGAGATCGACGCCGACGTCTTCTTCAAGGCGACCATGACCGACGGCGTGTACGACAGGGACCCGAACAAGCACGAGGACGCCGTCCGCTACGAGCGGATCGGCTTCGACGAGGTGATCGGGAAGCAGCTCGGGGTCATGGACGCCACCGCGGCGGCCCTGTGCCGCGACAAGCAGGTGAAGATGGCCGTGTTCAGCCTGGCCGACCCGCGCAACATCCTCCGGATGGCCTGCGGCGAGCCGATCGGCACGATCGTCGAGTAGCGGAGCGGACGGCGGGGACCCGCGGCCGGACGGGCCGTCGGGGTGCGCATGCGGACTGGAGGCGGGATCCCGGAAGGGGTCCCGCCTTTGCATTCCCTTCCCCGCGGGCGACCGCCGGAAGCGTCGCGGCGCGGGTCCGCGAGGGTGGAAACCGGCGGGCCGGTTGGCATATAATGGTCCTGCCCGAAGCAACCGCCC
>CAIXGU010000091.1 GCA_903919045.1 uncultured Eubacteriales bacterium
CGAACCGAAGGACGTCTTCCTGCTCGACAGCTCCAACATCCAGCCCGAGGAGTGGCGCGCGCTCGCCCGCGCCTGCGCCGAGGCGCTGTCCCCCGCGGGCGGCGGCTACGACGGGATCGTGGTGACGCACGGAACCGACACGATGGCCTACACCGCGGCGATGCTCTCGTACATGCTCCGAGGGCTCGACCGTCCGGTCGTGCTCACGGGGTCGCAGATGCCCCTGCACGAGCCCTTCACGGACGCCCGCCTGAACCTCCCGTCGGCCGTCTCGGTCGCGGCGACGGCGCCGCGCGGCGTCTTCCTCGCCTTCGACCGCAAGGTGATCCACGGATGCCGCGCCGTGAAGGTGCGGACGACGGGCGTGGACGCCTTCGAGAGCATCAACTTCCCGCTCGCCGGGCGGATCGGGGAGAGCGGCGCCGCGATGGCCTACGAATGGCCGGCGCCGGACGGTCCGCTCCGGCTCGAGGACGGGCTCTCGCCCGACGTCTTCCTGCTCAAGCTCGTCCCCGGCACGCGCCCGGAGCTGTTCCGCGAGCTCCGCCGCATGGGGTACCGCGGGCTCGTCGTCGAGGCCTTCGGCATCGGCGGGCTGCACTTCATCCGGCGCAACCTCGCGCGGGCGGTGGAGGAGGCGGTGGCCGACGGAATGGCCGTCGTCGTGACGAGCCAATGCCTCTACGAACGCGCCGACCTGTCGATCTACGAGGTCGGGCGGCGGATCCTCGACAAGGGCATCATCCCCGCGTTCGACATGACGACCGAAGCGGCCGTCACGAAGCTCATGTGGGTCCTCGGGCGGACGGAGGACCCGGCGGAGGTGCGCGCCTGGATGCACCGCGACCTATGCGGCGAGATCTGCCCGCCGCCGCGCGAAGGAGGCCCGTGAAGGAGCTCGTCGCCCCGTTCCTGGAGGATGCCGGCCGGATCCTCGCCGTCCCCCGCGTCCGGATCGCCGAGGCGCCCTGGGGGGCGACCTACCGCCCGCGCGCCGAAGCGGCCCTCGGCTGGCGCCCGGACGGGCTCGTCGTCCTCCTCGCCGCCTGGGAGGAGTCCCCGCGCGCGGTCGAGACCGTGCCCAACGCCGAGGTGTACCAGGACAGCTGCCTCGAGTTCTTCGTCCAGCCGTTCCCGAAGGTCTCGCCGGCGTACCTGAACTTCGAGTTCAATGCGCGCGGCACGCTGCTGCTCGGCTTCGACGGGCCCGACGGACCGGCGGGGGAGCGCATCCGCCTGCCCGAGGCCGAGGGCTCGGCGTTCGGGATCCGGTCGCTCCGGCTCGACGGCGGGCGCGCGTGGGGCATCCGGTTCCACGTCCCGTTCGCGTTCCTCGCGCGGCGGTTCGGTCCTACCGGGATGGCCCCGGGCCACGCGTTCCGCGGCAACTTCCAGAAATGCGGCGACCGCTGCGAGGTCCCGCACTTCCTGGCGTGGAACCCGATCGCCGCGCCCGCGCCCGATTTCCACCGCCGCGAGTGCTTCGGCGCCCTACGGCTCGGCGAGCTTCTGCTATAATCGGAGAAGGCCGCCGGAACGGGTCCGGCAGCGACAAGGAGGATGGCCATGGGCATCATCGATTTCATCAAGACCCAGTTCATCGAGGTCATCGAATGGACCGAGACGTCGCCCGACGTCATGGTCTACCGCTTCCCGGTCGCCAACAAGGAGATCAAGATGGGCGCCCAGCTCACGGTCCGCGAGTCCCAGGCCGCGGTCTTCGTGAACGAGGGCGCGATCGCCGACGTCTACGGACCCGGCCGGTACGAGCTCACGACCCAGAACATGCCGATCCTCACGAAGATCAAGTCCTGGAAGTACGGGTTCAACTCGCCCTTCAAGGCGGAGGTCTACTTCGTCAACACGCGCCAGTACACCGACCGCAAGTGGGGCACCCAGAACCCGGTCATGATGCGCGACGCGGAGTTCGGCATGCTGCGGCTCCGGGCGTTCGGCATCTACTCGTTCAAGGTCGAGAGGCCCGAGATCTTCCTCAAGGAGGTCTTCGGCACGGCGGCCGAGTTCACCGCGGACGCGATCGAGGGCCAGCTGAAGCGTTCGATCGTATCGGGCCTGAGCGACCTGCTCGGCGAGGCCGGCATCCCGGCCCTCGACCTCGCGTCGCGCTACGACGAGCTCTCCGCGGGCGCCCGCGACAAGCTGAAGCCGCGCTTCGAGGCGTTCGGCCTCGCGCTCGTCACCTTCTACGTCGAGAACATCTCCCTGCCCGAGGAGGTCGAGAAGGTCCTCGACCAGCGCACGTCGATGGGCGTGATCGGGGACATGGGGAAATACGCCCAGTACCAGTCGGCGCAGGCGATCCGCGATGCGGCCCAGAACCAGGGCGGCGGTGCGGCCGGCGCGGGCGTCGGGCTCGGCGCGGGCGTCGCGCTCGGCAACCTGATGGGCCAGTCGCTCGCGAGCGCGCAGGCGCAGTCCGCGGCGCCGGCCGCACCCGCCC
>CAIXGU010000092.1 GCA_903919045.1 uncultured Eubacteriales bacterium
ACTCGAGGCCGTCGAAGCAGCGCTCGAAGAAGCCGAGCGGCTCCACGGCGCGGCAGACCGGCGGCGTGCCGCCGAAGGCGAACCGGCGGCGCTTCCGGTCGTCGGCGCCGAGGCCGTCGATCAGGCGGCCGACCAGGCCGCGTCCGACTTCGGGCGTCAGCCGGTAGCTCACGCCGACGAGGTCGGGGTCGTGCGCGCGAACGGCCGCGAGGAACTCCTCGACCGGCACCGCGGCGCCGAGGAACACCGTCTCGTAGCCCAGCTCCTCGGCCAGGCGGAGGAAGCGGTACACGCCGGCGACGTGGACGTCGTTCCCGAGCGCTCCTGCGAGGATCGTGCCTTTCATGTCCGTTCAGCCTCCTTCCGATTCCGTCCTGCCTTCCAGGACGAAGCGGCGGATGCGCCGGAGGTCCATTCCGGCGATCCCCATCCGTTCCACGGTGCGGCCCTCGGCGCGGTAGTCCGTCCCGTGCAGGATCGAGCCGAGCAGGATCACCGCATCGATCGCCGGGGTCGGGACGCCGCCCATCCGTCCGAGCGACGAGATGGGCACCAGGCTCATCGGGATGTCCTCGGACAGATAGCGCGTATAGATGGTCTTGGGCGCCTTGATGCCCTCGTAGCCGTGGTTGTTGCGCATGGCCTCGATCAGCGTGCGGCCGGCCGCGTCGTAGGCGAAGTAGAGCCACTCGCGGGCCGTCATCGCGTGGAAGCCGAGGGATTCGGCCACGGCGACCCGCTCCGCGTCGATCCGCTCGAGGATGAGCGAGACGGAGGGGGTGATGCCCTCGGTGTAGTAGTCGAAGTCGCCGTGGGTGCTCTCGATGCGCGCGGCGTTGAGGACGGTGACGGCCGGGTGGAAGACCGCGCCGATGTTGTCGAGGCTGGTCTTCATGACGTTGTCGCCGGGGATGAACTGCGGCAGCGCGCAGCGGAGCATGCGGATCACGTCGGGCGTCCGGTGGGCGGGGATGCAGGCGACCGGCACGCTGTTCTTGACGGCGAAGACCCGGGTCTGCGCCGGATTCACCGAACGGCTCGCGTACAGCAGGGTCTGCGCCTCGCACACCGTCACGTCGGCCGTGCAGCCGTTCGCGCGGAGGACGCTGAGGACCTCGAGGGCGCCGCCGGTGCGTCCCGGGTGGAGGATGATCGTCTGTCCGTCGACGAGGTGGGGGGCCATCCGCTCCGCGAGGAAGCGATGCCCGAAGGCCGGGACGACGGCCATGATGAGGTCGCGGCCTTCGACGGCCTCCCGCATGTCCGACGTGACGAGCGGCAACGGGGCGAACCCCTGCGGGCAGCGGTCGCTGTCGGAGAGGATCTCGAGGCCTCCGCTCGCGCGGATCGCGTGGATGCGCTCCTCGCCGCGGTTGTAGAGGGCGACGTCGAAGCCCGCGAGGGCGAGGTGGCCGGCCATGGCGGTTCCGCCGTGCCCGGCGCCGAGAATCGCGAAACGAGGGTGTTCCTGGCTCATGAATCGTGCCTCCGATCCGGTGCCCTGCACCTGGTTTTCTGGACGAAAAGGGTGGAGCGCGTGAGCTCTCCACCCTGAAGCCCGAGACTTGAAGCAGTCGCCTGCCCAACCGGAAGACCGTATTCAGTTGTCCTCTTCATTATGACCGCGAGTTCTGAACCCTCCGTGACCGGAATGAGAACGGAATGTGAACGGCGTCAGCCACCGCCGAACAGCGAGAGGAGCACGCCCGCCGCGACCGCCGAACCGATCACGCCGGCCACGTTCGGACCCATGGCGTGCATGAGGAGGTAGTTCGCCGGATTCGCGCGCTGGCCTTCGATCTGGGAGACGCGGGCCGCCATCGGGACGGCGGAGACGCCGGCGGATCCGATCAGCGGATTGACCTTGCCGCCCGACAGCCAGTACATGAGCTTCCCGAGCAGGAGACCGCCGATCGTGCTGAAGACGAACGCCATCAGCCCGAGGCCGATGATCGCGAGCGTCTCCGGCTTGAGGAACCGCTCGCCGACCGCCGTCGCGCCGACCGTCACGCCGAGGAAGATCGTGACGATGTTGATCAGGGCGTTCTGCGCGGTGTCGGAGAGACGCTCCACGACGCCGGACTCGCGGAAGAGGTTGCCCAGCATGAGCATGCCGATCAGGGGCGCGACCGCGGGCAGCAGCAGGGTGCACAGGATCGCGACGACGACCGGGAACGCGACCCGCTCGAGCTTCGAGACCTCGCGCAGCTGGTGCATGCGCGTCTCCCGCTCCTTGCGCGTCGTGAGCAGCCGCATGAACGGCGGCTGGATCAGCGGGATCAGGGCCATGTACGAATAGGCCGCGATCGCGATCGCCGGCAGGAGCTCCGGCTTGAGGCGGGTCGTGAGATAGATCGCGGTCGGGCCGTCCGCACCGCCGATGATGCCGATGGACGAGGCGGCCTTCGGGTCGAAGCCGAGCGCGATCGCGACGAGGAAGGCGATGATGATGCCGAACTGGGCGCCGGCGCCGAGGAAGAGGCTGCTCGGCCGGGCGATCAGCGGGCCGAAATCGGTCATCGCGCCGATGCCGAGGAAGATCAGGGACGGGTAGATGCCGAGCTTCACGCCCTGGTAGAGGTAGTAGAGGAGCCCGCCGGGCTCGGTGCCCAGGGGACCCGCCATCAGGCCGGCGAGCGGCAGGTTGGCGAGCAGCATGCCGAACGCGATCGGCAGGAGGAGAAGCGGTTCGAATTTCCGGGCGACGGCGAGATAGACCAGCACGCACGCGACCGCGATCATGACGAGATGCTGCCAGGTCAGGGCGGCGAAGCCGGACGTCGCGAGGATGCGCTGGATGGCCTCGAGGAACATGGGCGCCTCCTTACTGGATGACGACGAGGATGTCGTTCGTCTGCACGCTCGAGCCCTTGGTCGCGTGGATGTGCGTGACGACGCCGTCCGCCGTGGCGACGAGCTCATTCTCCATCTTCATCGCCTCGAGCAGGAGGATCGTGTCGCCCTTCTTGACCTTGGTGCCGACGTTGACCTTGACGGCGGTGACGGCGCCCGGCATCGGCGAGCGGAGGACCTCTCCCGCGATGACGGCTGCGGCGGAGACCTGCGCCGGCGCGGCGGCGGGCGCGGGGGCGGCGGGGGACGCGACGGCGGGCGCGACGGCGGGCGCGGGGGCCTGTGCGATGGAGACCGCCGGAAGGGCCGAGGCGTCGGTCCTCACGATCGAGGCCTCGCCGCGCTCGA
>CAIXGU010000093.1 GCA_903919045.1 uncultured Eubacteriales bacterium
CGAAGCCCGCGACGGCACGCAGGCCATCGACGTCACGAACGGCTCCAGCCGCGAAGGCGGCGGATGCTCCGGCCGATCCCGGCGCTCCGGCCACCGCAGACGCCAGGCCCCCGGCCGCGAAGGCGCCGGCGCGGACGCCGCGGCCCGTCCGCACGACCACGAAGGCCGCCGCGCCGGACGCCGAAACGAAGCCGGCGCCTGCGACGCGTCGCCGGACGCCGGCCTCGGGCCGTCCCCCGGCATCCTCCCGGAGGCGTCCCAGAGACGACAGCCAGGCCGACGCCGGCTGACGACGGGGCCGAGCCGGCCCACGAGGCGCACGCGCCGCAAGCGCCCGCGTACCGCGAGCCATCGCGCCCCGGGCCGGCGCGCGGGACCGGGCCGGTCTTCGCCGCGGTCGACGTCGGCGCCAACTCGACCCATCTCCTCGTCGCGCGCGTCGCGGACCGCCTGGAGCCGCTCATCGACGAGTCGGCCCTCCTCGGCCTCGGCGCGGCCGTCTACGCGGGCGAGCTGATCCCGCCCGACGTCGCGGACGCGATCGCCGGCGCGCTCCGGACGTACCTGGCGCGCGCGGCCGAGGCCGGCGCGCAGGCGACCGTCGTGCTGGGCACCGAGCCGTTCCGTCGCGCGGCGAACGCCGCACGGGTCGTGACGCGGATCGTGGAGGAGACGGGGGTCCCGTTCCACGTCCTTCGCCACGAAGAGGAGGGGCTGCTCACGCTCCTCGGCGCCACCCGCGGCCGGCCGCTCGACGCCGACGTGGTCGTCGCGGACATCGGCGGCGGGAGCAGCGAGATCGTGGTCGCCGGCCCGGGTCGACGCCCCGTGACGTGCGGCCTGCGCCTCGGGTCCGCCCACGCGAGCGCGCGCCACGTCGAGCACGATCCCCCGTCGCCCGGCGAGCTCCTCGCGATCCAGCTCGAGGCCTCGGAGATCCTCGCGACGGCGCCGGACGCGCGGCCCGACCGGATCGTCCTCGTCGGGGGGACGGCGTCGAACCTCCTGAAGGTCGCCCCGCGCGACGGCGACGAGGACGGCCGGATCACCCGCGACCGACTCGCAGCCATCGTCTCGCTGCTCATCGCGGAGTCCGCTGACGTGATCGCCGAGGCGCACGCGATCCGGGTCCAGCGCGCGCGGATCCTGGGTGCGGGCGCGGCGATCGTGGACGCGATCCTCGACCGGTACGGCCTCGAGGAGGCCGTCGCGACCGACGAGGGGATCCGGGAGGGGGCCGTGATCGCGCGAGCACGCGCGGGCGCCGCGTGGCGGGACGCGTTGCCGCGGATCGTGGGCGGCGTCTGACCGCCGGGCGGGCGGGCGGAACGGGAGCGGTCACGCGGACGAGCAGCGTGACGGCCGGCGAGCCATCGAAGAGGATGGGGTCCTCGAGGATGAGCGACGAGCCATCCGGCCCGAAGGCCTGCGTGACGACAATGGCCACGTCGTCCACAACGCGGAGTGCGTCAAAGTTGCCGGAGGCGACGCGCGCAGCGGCCGCGGCATCGAGAGAGGGGCGCTGGGAAGGCGATGACATCAGGTTGCTCGGAAGTGGTTCGGAGAGCGAAGCCGACTCCTAGGTTGCGCCGCTCCGCACGGTCAAGTTCGCAGGTTGGCTCTCTTCGCGACGCGACGCAAAACCGCCGCGCCGGCTGTTGAAAGTTGCGCAAGCAGCAGACTAGGAGCGCTCTCCTCTTCTTCGCGCTGCCGCCGGCGGGGCCGCGCTTCGAGTCTGAACGCCAGAGCGGTCACCTGTGCTGAAGCAGCCCTCCGAAGCCTCGAACAAGACCTGGTTCACGCTGGCCGCCTTTGGGCTGTTCGCTGCCGCTGCCTCCGCAACGCCTAGCCCGTGGTGGGAGGGCAAACTGCTGGATATCGAGCCCAACCTGCCCTGGGCGACGCCCCCCGCGCCGGAGGTGGCGACCGAGGCGCCGCTACCGGACGAATCGCTGCTCGCCGCCCTGCCGGAGCCAC
>CAIXGU010000094.1 GCA_903919045.1 uncultured Eubacteriales bacterium
ACCTCCGGCCGCGCCTCTGGGAGCCGCTCGGCATCGAGGGGATCCACTGGGAGCGCTGCCCGGCCGGCGCCGAGAAGGGCGGCTGGGGCCTCTACATCCGGCTCGAGGACCTCGCGAAGGTCGGCCAGCTCGTCCTGCAGGGCGGCGTCTGGGAAGGCCGGCGCCTCGTGCCGGAGACGTTCGTCCGCGCGGCGACGTCGAAGCAGGCCGAGGTGCCCGCCGGGACCGGCGATTTCGACTACGGCTACCAGATGTGGGTGGGGCGCGGGCGCCGCGCCTTCCTGTTCAACGGGCTCTTCGGGCAGAACGTCGCGGGTTTCCCCGACCTCGGGCTGCTCGTCGCCTCGAACGCCGGGAATCCCGAGCTGTTCCAGACGAGCCCGCACTTCGCGCACCTCGCGACCTGGCTGCTCGACCGGCCGCTCGCCGACGCGCCGCTGCCGCCGGACCCGACCTCGGTCGCGTCGCTCCGCGCCTTGTCCGCCGCATTGCGGACCGGCGCGCCGCGCGGCGCCTCCGACTTCCCCTGGGCGACGGTCCTCGGCCGGCGGTTCCGCATCCCGGAGGCCGACGCGGCCGAGGCGGGCACGGTCGGCGTGCTGCCCTTCTTCCTGCAGGCGATGCAGAACCGCTACGCCAAGGGCCTGCGCGGCGTCTCGTTCGAGGATTCGCCGGACGGCCCGGTGCTCGTCGTCGAAGAGGCGGACGTCGTGCACCGCCTGCCCGTCGGCTACCGCTCGGCCCGGACGGCGGCGCTGGACTTCGGCGGCGAATCCTACCGGGTCGCCGTCGCGGGCTGGCGCGAGAACCGCGGGGGCGGCTCGCCCGTCCTGCTCGTCCGCGTGTCGTTCCTCGAATCGTCGAACGCCCGCCTGATCCGGTGCTCGTTCCGCAAGGGGGGCCTCCTCGTCCGCTGGTCGGAGCTGCCCGGCACCGACTTCCTCTCCGGCGCGCTCGCGATGATCCGCGAACGGGTCCAGAAGAGCCGCCTTGTCCCGCTGATCGAGAACGCCGAACCCCTGCTCAAGCGCGCCGAGCCCCTGATCGGGCGGGTGCGCGATGCGGGGAGCGCCTATCTGGGCGCCCGCGTGAAGCGCCTGCTCGAGCCGGAGACCTGGCTCGCCGAGGGAGAGGGGGATGCGCCGTGAAGGTGCCGCTGCGCGCGATCGACCCGCAGCTGCGGATCGGGGCCCTGGTCCCGAAGACCTTGCTGCGTTGGTTCCTTCGGTCCGCGTCGCACGCGCTGCCTCCGCGGATGGGCCGGCTCCCGGGGTGCGCGGCGTCGTCCGTCCGCATCCCGCGCGCCGACGGCACGATGCTGAGGCTGCTGGTCCTGCGCCCCCGCGACGGCGGTCCGTCGGAGGGGCTCCCCGGGATGTACTGGATCCACGGCGGAGGCTACGCCGGGGGCTGGCCCGAGATCGATGCGGAGCGGTACCGCGCGCTGCTGGGCTGCTCGCCGTCCGTGCTCGTCTCGCCGGACTACCGCTGGTCGCGCGAGGCGCCGTACCCGGCGGCCGTCGACGACTGCTACGCGGGCCTGGTCTGGATGAAGGAGAACGCCGCGTCGCTCGGCATCCGGACCGACCAGCTCTTCATCGGCGGCAGCAGCGCGGGCGGCGGGCTGGCCGTCGCGACGTCGCTGCTCGCCCGCGACCGCGGCGAGGTGCGGCTGGCGTTCCAGATGCCGCTGTTCCCCATGATGGACGACCGCATGCAGACCGCGTCCATGAAGGACAACGACGCGCCGATGTGGGACGAGCGGGCGACGCGGCAGGGCTGGGCGGGGTACCTCGGTCCGCTCTTCGGGACGGACGCCGTGCCGAAGTACGCCTCGCCTGCGCGCGAGACCGACTACCGCGGCCTGCCGCCCGCGTACACCTACGTCGGCTCGTGCGACCCGTTCCGCGACGAGACCGTCGCGTACGTGCGGAACCTGCAGGCGGCGGGGGTCGAGGCGACGGTGGTCGTCCACGAGGGCGGGTACCACGCGTTCGAGCTGGTGAACCCGCGCGCGCGGCTCACGAAGGCGGCGTATGCGGGCCTGATCGCGGCGTTCGAGGACGCGGTGCGGACGAGGTTCTGCAAACAGGACGAGCCGAGCGGGATTCCGCCCTGGCCGGTCCCGGGCGCGGGCCCGTGACCCTTGAGTCACGGGTAGAGCGACCGTGCCGTTGGCTCTTATGGAGCGGCTTGGCCGGAATCACGCTCTCGTCCCGGCGCTCCCGATAAGCTGGAGCAGGCCTAGACCCTGACCCAATCCCTCTTCCGGTCGGATTCGTACCACGCGCGGAGGATCCGGAGGGCCGGCAGGCCCTCCCGGCCGTCGAGCGCGAACGGGCGTCCTGCGGCCAGGCATTCGTAGAAGTCCCTCAGGATGTCCCGGTGCCCGCCACCCCAGTACGCCTTCGCGTCCGTGCGCACGCTGCGCTCCGCGACCGTCTCGACATGCCCGTCGTCCCACGTCACGACCAGCTCCCCGCGCAGGCGCGCGGTCGCCTTCTCGAAGACGACCTCGATCTCGACCGGCGCGTCGGTCACGTAGCCGTTCGTCACGAAGACGTACGTCCGAGTCCCGTCGACGTGGCGGAACGTCGCCTCGGCGGTGTCCTCGACCTCGATCACGTCGGCGAGCGAGCGGCGGTCGACGGTGCCCTTCAGCTCCGCGGGCAGGCCGAGCGCCCACTGAAGGAGGTCGATCGTGTGGATCGCCTGGTTGATGAGCACGCCGCCGCCCTCGCGCCGCCACGTGCCCTTCCAGTCGCTGCCGGTGTAGTACTCCGCGTCGCGGCTCCAGGTCAGGAGCGCGCGGGCGCCGCGCACGCGGCCGGCCCGGCCGGAGCGCACGAGGTCGCGCAGGGCGAGGGAGGTCGCGTTGCAGCGGTTCTGGAAGCAGACGCCGAGCGTGCGGCCGCTCTCGTCGGCGGCGCGGACCATCGCCTCGCCCTCGTCGACGGAGAGGCCCATCGGCTTCTCGGTGAACACGTGCTTCCCGGCGCCGA
Organism: uncultured Eubacteriales bacterium; assembly: GCA_903919045.1. Lineage (GTDB taxonomy): Bacteria > Bacillota > Clostridia > Saccharofermentanales > UBA5734 > CAILLO01. The sequence continues at coordinate 3,003 of CAIXGU010000094.1, forward strand.
GGAAGGCGCGGGCCATCGGCGCGTGCAGGTCGTGCGGCGTGCACAGGTGCACGGCGTCGATGCCCGGGTCGGCGAGGAGCCGCGTCCAGTCGGTCTCGGCGCGTCCCCCGCAGCGGGCGGCCGATGCCTCCGCGCGTTCGGGGACGACGTCGCAGAAGGCTGCGACGGAGACGTTCGGGATCTCCGCGAGCGCGTCGGCGTGGGTCGCGTGGATCGCGCCGCAGCCGACGACGGCGACGCGGAACCTGCGCGTTGCGTCCTTGTCCATGCCCCTATCCTACTTGTTCGTGCCCCTCGCGTCGAGCGTGCGCGCGGCCGTCGCGTCCTTGCGGACGGTGGAGGCGGCGATCCGCTCCCGCAGCAGCGCGTCGAAGCGGTCCTCGTCCGGCGGCAGGTCGACCCAGCCGTCCGTCCAGGAGGACAGGTGCATCGCGTTCGAGATCGACAGCCCGAGGATGCCCTCCTCGCCGGGGGCGAGCAGCGGCGTGCCCTTGAGGATCCCCCGCGCCCAATCGCCCAGGATGATCGGGTACTGGTTGCCGCCGGCCGGCACCGGGATCTCGCATGTCCAGCACTCCGGTTCGCCGAACCCGCCGCGGAACGTCCGGTTGAACTCGCGCTCCGGGACGCGGTTGCGGTGGAAGACCATCTTCCCGCCCTCGATCACGACCTTGCCGCGATCGCCCGTCACCTCGAGGCGGTTCGTCCCCGGCGCGTCGCCGGTGCTCGTCACGAACACGCCCGTCGCGCCGTTCGGGTACTCGACGTACGCGGTCACGTCGTCCTCGACCTCGATGTCGTGGTGCTTGCCGAAGTGGCAGAACGCGCGCACGCGCGAGGGCATGCCGCACGTCCACTGCCAGAGGTCGAGCTGGTGCGGGTCCTGGTTCAGCAGCACGCCGCCGCCCTCGCCCGCCCAGGTGGCGCGCCACCCGCCGGAGTCGTAGTAGCTCTGCGACCGGTACCAGCTCGTGATGATCCAGTTCGTGCGCTTCAGCTCCCCGAGCTCGCCCGACCGCACGAGATCGCGCAGCTTCTGGTAGAGCGGGTTGGCGCGCTGGTTGTACATGATGCCGAAGGTCTTCCCCGACGCCGCGGCGACCGCGTTCATGGCCCGCACCGCCTTCGTCGTCACCCCCGCGGGCTTCTCGACGAGGACGTGCATCCCCTGCGCGAAGGCGCGCTCCGCGAGCACGGGGTGGTCGTAGTGCGGCGTCGCGATCAGGACGCCGTCGACCGTGCCGGATGCGATCATCGGGTCCATCCCGTCGAAGCAGGCGATCCGGTCCCCGTACTTCGCGCGCACCCAGTCGAGCTGCGCCGGATTCACGTCCGCGACCGCCGTCAGCGCGATTTCCGGGACGTCTCCGGCCATCAGCCAGCCCACGTGCAGCCGGCCCATGTTGCCGACCCCGACGATGCCCAGCCTCACCTTGTCCATGTCCTGCCTCCTCGCCCCTACCGGAACCGCTTCGCCAGGTACGCGCGGCTCTTCGCCACGCTCTCGAACGGATCGCCGATGCAGTCGTCCTGCTCGACGGCATACCATGTCACGCCGGTCTCCCGGCACGCCGCGAGGATCCCGTCCCAGTCGAGATTGCCCGACCCGACCTCCGCGTAGACGGCCTGCCCGCCCACGACGGCCATGTCCTTCAGGTGCACGACGTCCATCCGCCCCGCGACGCGGCGCACCCACGCCGCCGGGTCCGCGCCGGCCGCCTGCACCCAGTAGGTGTCGAGCAGGAAGCCGAAGTCCTGCGGGTCGGTGCTCTCGAGGAGGTACTCCATCCCCGAGACTCCGTCGAACCGCTCGAACTCGAAGTGGTGGTTGTGGTAGACGAAGCGCAGGCCCGCCTCGCGCAGCGTCCGGGCGATCGGCGCGACGTCGGCGGCGAAGCGGCGCAGGCCCTCGCGGCTCCCGCGGTACTCCTGCGGCATGGCGCCGAGGCCGACGTGACGGCAGTCCCAGAGCCGGTGCTCCTCGATCACGGCCGGCAGGTCGTTGCGCAGCCGCTCGAACGGGGTGTGCGTCGCGCAGATCGACAGGCCGAGCTCCGTCACGATCGCCTGGAGCCGCTCCGGCCGGATCGGACCGACGCCCGAGACCTGGACGGACCGGTAGCCCAACCCGCGCACGCGGCGCAGCGTCGCCTCGATCCGCTCCGGCGTCTTCAGGTGCTCCCGGAGCGTGTACAGCTGCACGGCGAGATGCAGGTCATCCATGGCCGTCCTCCTCCCGTTCGGTCCGCTCGACGCGGTCGGGGCCCGTATAGCGCGCGTCCTCGCGGAGGACGCGGGGTCGCAGGATCGCGAGGTCGCGGAAGCGCGCCTCGCTGAAGTAGACCCCGAGCCCGACGCGCCCGCAGCCGGGGTCGCGCAGGGGGTCGGGGTCGCGCAGGTCGAGGACGAGGCGCCCGTCGACGAACAGGAACAGGCGGTCGCCGACGATGCCGGTCTCGACGCGCACGGGGACGCCCGGCTCGATCCGCAGCAGCGACGTCATCCCCTGCACGCCGTCGCCGGGATAGCGCTCGATCCCGCTCTTCCCCGCGTACCAGGCCGACAGGCCGCCGATGTAGGCGCGGCCCGCGTCGTCCGCGGCGGCGTCCCAGCCCTCGGAGCGGAAGCAGAAGTTGAGGTCGTGGTCGCAGGGCGGGACGAGCGCCGCGGTGAAGCGGACGAGCAGGTCGCCCGGAAAGAGCGACCGGGTGAAGGCGAATCCGCCGGCTTCGGCGAACCGGCGGCCGACCAGCCAGCCGTCCTCGACGCGCCAGTCGCCGGCGCCGACGACGAAGTCCGCGGCGAGGCTCTCCGGCGTGAAGGGCCGGTCGTAGAGCACGTCCGCGCCGGTGACGTCGAGGACGTGGCCGAGGATGCCGGACAGCCGCACGGGACGCTCCCTTCCCCGCCCCGCGAGAGGCGGTGGTTCATTTATCCATTGGATGGATGAATTATAGCAAGACGGGTGCGGGAGGGCAAGCCGAGCGCCCCGCTTTCCATCGGCGCGTGCCGCCGGAGCGAACTAGAAGGAAAACGCGGAGAGCTCGAAGATGCGGTCGGCGAGGAAGAGGGCGATTCCCTGGATCGCGGCGTCGGGGCCGATGTCGGCCTTCTCGAAGCGCACCGCGGAGGCGAACGCGCCGATCGCCCGCGCACGGGCCTCGGCGACGGCGGTCTCGTAGATCGAGTCCTCGGTCAGCAGCAGGTCGCCGTTCACGACGATCCGCTGCGGGTTGAACAGGTTGATCACGTTCGCGAGCCCGATGCCGAGGTACTCCCCGCATTGCCGCAGGATCCCCCGCACGTCGGCGTCGCCCCGCCGCGCGGCCTCGCGGACGTCGGCGTACGTCAGCTCGCCCGGCTCCTCCCGCTCCGCGCGCAGCGCCGCGAGCCCCGGGCAGCCGCCCGCCTCCAGCGCCTCGCGGCACTGGCGCAGCACCGCCTCGACGGAGCAGACCATCTCGAGGCACCCGCGGTTGCCGCAGAAGCAGGCGGGGCCGTCCTTCTGGACCGTGGTGTGCCCGAGCTCGCCGATCACGCCGTCGTTGATGCGGCGGTCGATGAAGTCGATCAGGCCGACGCCCATCGCGAGGTCCACGAACACGACGTGGCGCTCGTCCGGGGCGAGCCCCTGGTGCAGGCGCCAGTGCGCCTTGGTGAGCGAGTTGTTCTGGACGAACACGGGGATGCCGAAGTCGGCCTCGAAGAGCTCCTTCAGCGGCAGGCCCTTCCAGTGCATGCTGCTCGACACCACGAGCCGGTTCTCGTCGAGCACGAGGCCCGAGATCGCGACGCCGATGCCCGCGATGCCGTCCTTCCGCCCGCCCCGGCCCTCCGCGACGAGCCGGCCGGCCTCGCGCCGCACGAGGTCGAGCATCTCCTGGTCCATGAGCGGGTGGTCGAGGCGGATCTCCTTCGAGACGCGCGCCGTCCCGGCGAGGTCCGTGAGCGCGACGCGCACGCCGTTCGAGCCGATGTCGACGCACACGACCGAGCACGCGGCGGGGTTGTAGCGCAGCAGCGTCGCCTTGCGGCCGACGTCGCGCTTCGCGAGGGGGCCGGTCTCGACGAGCAGGCCCTTCTCGAGCAGGAATCCGACGATGTTGGTGACGGAGGACGTGGACAGCCCCGTGACGCGCGCGATCTCCGGGCGCGCCGCCGGACCCCTCTCCCGCACGAGGTTCAGCACCTTCAGGCGGTTGATCTTCTGCATCAGCTGGACGTTGCCGATGGGGTCGGCGATGTGCATCGGTTCGCGCTCCTCGCGCTGCGGGCTTCCGGACCTTCCGATGATACTATCGGCGGTTGACGAACGCAACGTAGTCCACGAGGCCCTCGACCATCTCCCCGCAGACCTTCTCGCCCAACGCGAGGTTCGCCCGCTCCGGGAAGCCCATGACCCCGACCTCGATCTCCTTGCGCTGGTACGTGCGCGGGATCGCGAAGGGATGGTCCACGGCCTTCTCGGCGGCCTCGAACCAGTCCTGGTCCGAGCGCATCATCCGAGACGTCTCCGGGTCGTCCATGACGACCTGCGGGCGCACCTGCTCGGGGTGCCAGTACAGCATCAGCGACGTCTCGACCTCGCCGGCGTGGAAGTCGCTCTCGGGCTTCATGCGGAAGTACGACAGCCAGGTCGGCGAGAGGTTCCAGACCTCGACGAGCGACAGCGACACGTGCGCGTACTGCGGGTTGCGCTTCAGGAACATCTGCAGCGCGCTCTTCAGGGCGATCCGGTTGTCGGTGCCGGCGTGCCCGAGCACCACGACGATGTTCTCGAAGCCGAAGCGCGCGAGCTCCGCGCAGATGTCCCCGACCAGCAGCGAGAACACCTGCGTGCTCACGTTGATCGTGCCGAGCAGCTCCCCGCCGGAATAGCAGTACGGGACGGTGGGCGCGACGATCGCGTCGAGGCGGTCGCCCGCGCGGAGGATCACTTCCTGCGCGTTGTGGATGTCGACGCCGAGCGGCAGGTGGTAGCCGTGCTGCTCGACGACCCCGACGGGCAGGATCGCGGTCCTGCAGGTCTTCAGCGCGTCGCGGAGCTCGTTCACGGTCATCTCGATCAGATAGCGGGCCATCTCGTTGTCTCCTCTCGGGTCAATCGCGCGCGACCGCGGGCAGCAGCGCCCGCAGGGCCTCGGCGGCGGCGGCGAAGGCGGTCTCCGCGTCGGGGTACGCGAACCCGTCGGCGGCGGTGGGCGTGGCGGCGGACTTCTTCTCGAGCGACGCGCGCCCGGCGAAGACCGTGAGGTGCGGCTCGAGCGCGAGGAAGTGCGGCGCGGGGCGGGAGGCGTAGCGGCGCAGGACCTCCGGGTAGCGGGCGTCGCCGAGTCCGGGCGGGACGATCGTCATCCCCGCGGTGCGGGCGTCCTTGACGTGCAGGTAGTCCACCCAGTCGAGGAGGGCGTCCATCGCGGCGAGCGGGTCGCTGCCGACGAGGACGTAGTTGCCGCCGTCGTGGATGGCCCGCAGGCGCGGCCCCAGCGCACGGTGCAGCGTCAGGCACTGCTCCCACGTCTCGCCGTAGATGTCGCGCTCGTTCTCGTGGTAGAGCGTGCAGCCCTCGGCGTCCGCGACGTCGAGCAGGCGGCCGAGGCGGTCGACGACCTCGTCGGTCAGGTCCGCGCGCGGCGTCCCCTCCGGCAGGAAGAAGCTGAACATGCGGATGCGGCGCGTCCCGAGCGCATGCGCGGTCGCGCAGACGCGGCGGAGGCGGTCCAGGTGCGGCGCCTCGGGGTCGCGCAGCGGGACCTTCCCGATCGGCGAGCCCACGCAGGCGACCCGCACGCCGGCGGCGTCGAGCGCCGCGCGGACCGCGCGCGCCTTCTCCGGGCTGAAGTCGGCGACGTTGACGCCGTCCACCTGGCGCACGTCGACCCATTCCATCCGGTTCGCCTGCAGGGCGCGGACCTGTCCCGCGAGGTCGGTCGCCGCCTCGTCGATGAAGCCGCAGAGCGTGAAATCAACCATGTCCCTTCCCTTCCGCCGGCCCCGTCGCGGGGCGCGGCCCTGGTCCTTCGCCCGTCGGGCCGGACCTACATCGACAGCAGCATCCCATGGAACGCGCGAATCGCCTCGCCCAGCCCGGCGGCGTCCGCGTCCGGCCCGTCCGGCGTGAACAGGAACGGGCCGCGGAAGCTCCGCGCGAGGAGGATCGACGCGAGCTCCTTGATCTCGGCGTCGCCCTGCCCGGGGAGCGCCGGCGCCCCGCTCCCGAAGAGGCCGTCGCGGACCCGCAGCGCGGCGACGTCGTTCTTGAGGTGCGAATGGTAGAAGGCGTGGAAGAACGGGTGCGCCCGCTGCGCGGCGAACGAGCGCGGGTCGAGGATCCAGTCGGGCGCCTCAGGGGCGAGCGCGGCGAACGCGGCCTCGAGCCCCGCGGCGGTCGCGAGCGGGCCGGCGGCGGCGTTCTCGAGGCAGACGCGGAGGCCCAGCGCGCGGCCCATGCGGCACACCTCGCGCATCGCGTCCG
>CAIXGU010000095.1 GCA_903919045.1 uncultured Eubacteriales bacterium
AGTCCAGCAGCGGCGAGTCCGCGGGGATGATGCCGCGGGCGATCTTCCAGGCGAGGATGCGGAAGACGGCGCGGTCGAGGACCTCCGCGGGGAGGTCGCCCGAACGCGCGGCGTCGAGGATCGCGGCGCAGCCCTTCTCGGCGAGCGGCGTCACGAGGAGGTCGGCTCCGGCGAGCAGGGCCGCCACGTGGGGGTCGCGGCCGCCGGTCCATTCCGACACGGCGCCCATCCCGAGCGAGTCAGTGACGGCCACCCCCGTGAAGCCGAGCCGGTCGCGCAGCACGGCGTAGACCGCCGGGCTCAGGGACGCCGGCCGGTCGGGGTCGAGGCACGTCACGATCACGTGCGAGACCATGACGCACTCGACGCCGGCCTCGATGCCGGCCGCGAACGGAAGGAAGTCGCTGGCCTCGAAGGCCGGCAGCGGACGGGCGTCGGTCGCGGCGCCCGTATGCGTGTCCGCGCTGTCGCCGTAGCCCGGGAAGTGCTTCAGCGTCGATGACAGCGCCGTCGCCCGCGTCGTCTCCACGTACCGCGCGATGTACGCCGCCGTGAGGTCCGCCGGCTGGCCGAGCGACCGCCGGTGCATCATGGCGTCCGGGTCGACCGAGACGTCGGCGACGGGCGCGAAATTGAGGCGGATGCCGAGGGAGAGGAGCAGGGCGGCCTTGACCTTCGCCTCCGCGACGATCGCATCGATCCCGCCCGAAAGGTAGAGGTCGTGCGGCGATCGGAAGGGCGCAGGCGCGAGCAGCGGGTTGCCGCTGATGCGCACCACCCCGCCGCCTTCCTCGTCGACGGCGATCGAGAGCGGGATGCGGGACGCCGATTGGAGCGCATCGATCGCCGCCACGACCTGCGCCTTCGTGCGGTCCTGGAAATCCGCCTTGAAGAGGGTGATGCCGCCCGGCCGCAGGCGGGCGACGAGGTCGACCGAAGCGTCCCGCACGACCGGGCTCTTGGCCTGCAGCACCTGCCCCGCCTTCTCCTCGAGGGTCATCGTCTGGAGAAGACGGTACGCGCTCCGGTAGGATGCGGCGAAGATCCCTCCGTCCTCCCAGCCGGCCGGCGGCGCGTCCGGGTCGGGCGTCGGCGTCGGGGACAGGGTGGGAGTAGGCGTCGGCGTCGGCGAGGCCGACGGCGCGGGCGAAGGGGAGGGGGTCGGGGCGGCGCAGGCGGCGAGCGCGACCGACAGCGCCAGCAGGGCGGCGGCGGCCCCCGCCGCGGCGGCCGAGGCTCGGGAGCGGATGCGAATCGACGATGGGGACCGGTTGGGGTGCATGCCGCCTCCTCGACCCGTTCGGATGGGAACGGAACCAGTATACGACAGTTCCCGGCTTGTACGCTCCGCCGTATGGACGGCGCCCGCTCGGGCCCGTAGCATGGGGCTACGGAGGCGCAGCGCATGGATACGGACGTCAGGCCCGGGAGGACGGACCCCAAGGACGAACTCGGCTTCTATGTCGCCGGCAGCGACCGGGAGCTCGTGCGGCAGATCACGGAGCTCTTCGGCAAGAGGGGGTACGTGGGGGTCGCGGACGGCTACGGCCGGATGCGGTACCTCGTCGACGGTCGGACGGGACCGGCGACGGCCGCCTCGCGCGTCCTCGGGACGGCGGACGAGGCGGTCCGCCGGAAGATGGAGAAGGACGAACGGCTGCTGCCCTACGAATCCGCCGCGATCACGGCGGTCCTCGACGAGAGTCGGATCGACCCGGCGCTGAAGGGGTACCGCTTCGTCCGCTACATGCTGTCGCTGACGTTCCGGGACGAGACGCTGCTGCGCCCGATCACGAAGACGCTGCACCCGGCCGTGGCCGAGCATTTCCGCGTGAAGCCGGAGCATGTCGAGCGGGACGTCCGCTACGCGATCCGGCGCTCCGGCTTCCGGCCGGCGGGCGTGACGAGCGGCGCCGCGCTCTGCCTGCTGCACGACCGGACGGTCGTGCTGGCGGAGGCGATGCACAAGAGGGACCTGGAGATGCGGCGCGAGCGCACGGGGAGCGGACGTCCGGAAAACGGAACGGAGCCCCTCGCGGGGCTCCGTTCGCCTGGAAGAGAGGACGCGGGTCCTACTTCTTCTTCGGGTTGACCTTGTCCTTGAGGCCCTTGCCGGCCTTGAACACGGGAGCCTTGGAGGCCTTGATCGTGATTTCCTTCTTGGTCTGCGGGTTGCGTCCCTTGCGGGCCTTGCGGGCGCGGACCTCGAACGTGCCGAAGCCGACGAGGACGACCTTGTCGCCCTTGGCGAGCGCTTCGGTGACGGATCCGACGAGCGCGTTCAGCGCGGCTTCGGAGTCCTTCTTGCTGAGTTCGGTCTTCTGGGAGATCTTTGCGACGAGATCGTTCTTGTTCATGTGCAAACCTCCTTGAATTTAAGGTTGGACCACGAGGCCATTATCCCCCCTGGAATCGGGCCTGTCAAGGTGACGACCGCTGAAATCGCCTATCCATGCGGATTTCGGGATGCACGTTACGGAAAGGCCGCTTCTGCACACGATTGCACGGCGTCGAAGGCGGCGGAAGCCCTCCCCTCCCGGCGTCGCGTGGTATAATGATTCCTCCCGCGGGACGGAAGCGAATGGACCCGCCGGGAGGGATCGCGGAGACGGAGGGAGGACGGACATGCGGGAGATCGACGTCGGGATCGTGCGGCGGACCGTCGCGCGCCTCTGCATCGAGGCCAACACCGTGCTTCCCGACGACGTGCGCGCCGCGCTCGCCGCGGCCGCCGAGACCGAGGAGTCCCCCTACGGCCGCGCCGTCCTCGCCGAGCTCGTCGAGAACGCCGACCTCGCCCGCCGGACGGGGATGGCGATGTGCCAGGACACCGGGATGGCCGTGGTCTTCCTGACCGTCGGCCAGGACGTCCGCTTCACGGGCGGCTCCCTCGCCGAGGCCGTCGACGCGGGCGTCGCGGACGGCTACCGCGAAGGATTCCTGCGCGCTTCCGTCGTCTCCGACCCGCTGCTCCGGACGAACACCGGCGACAACACGCCGGCCGTCCTGCACGTCGAGATCGTGCCGGGCGACCGGGCGGAGGTCGTCGTCGCGCCCAAGGGATTCGGGAGCGAGAACATGAGCGCCCTGCGACTGCTGAGCCCCTCCGAGGGCGTCGAAGGCGTGAAGCGCTTCGTGCTGGACACCGTCTCGGCCGCCGGTCCGAACCCGTGCCCGCCGGTCGTGATCGGCATCGGGCTCGGCGGCACGATGGAGAAGGCCGCGCTGCTCGCGAAGCGGGCGCTGCTGCAGCCCGTCGGCTCGCGCAACCCGGCGCCGCACCTCGCCGCCCTCGAGGCGGAGCTGCTCGAGGCCGTGAACCGCCTGGGCATCGGCCCCGCCGGCCTCGGAGGCCGCACGACGGCGCTGGCCCTTCGGATCGAGGCCTACCCGACGCACATCGCCTCGCTGCCCGTCGCGCTCAACATGGGTTGCCACGCGACCCGCCACGCGGCGGCGACGCTCTAGGGGGACGCGCATGGACGGAACGCCGGCCCGGATCCCCGTCGCCCTGCCGCTCGACCGCGCGGTCGCGAAGCGCCTGCGCGCCGGTGACCTGGTCTCGCTCACCGGCGTCGTCTACACCGCGCGCGACGCGGCCCACCGTCGGCTCGTCGAGGGCCTCGACCGCGGGGAGGCGCCGCCGTTCCCGATCGATGGCCAGACGATCTACTACGTCGGCCCCTGCCCCGCCCCGCCGGGACGTCCGGTCGGCTCGGCCGGACCGACGACGAGCGGCCGGATGGACCGATACGCTCCGCGCCTGCTGCGGCTCGGCCTGGTCGGGATGATCGGGAAGGGGAAGCGCAGCGAGGAGGTGCGGCAGGCCGTCGTGGAGGCCGGCGCCGTCTACTTCGGCGCGACGGGCGGCGCGGGGGCGCTGATCGCGGCCTGCGTCGCGTCCGCGGAGGTCGTCGCGTACGAGGACCTCGGGACGGAGGCCGTGCGCCGGCTGGTCGTGAAGGATTTCCCGGCCGTCGTGCTGATCGACGCCGAGGGGTCGGACCTCTACGGAATCGGTCGCGAGCGGTACCGACGCGACCGCTGACGGAACGGCGGCCCCGGCGAGGTAGCCGGAGGAACCGCCGATATAGTAGAATGGATGCGGGCGCGGGAGCCGCGCCGAACGAAAGGAAGGTTTCTCCATGGCCGCCACCACCACCATCACCAAGGACATGATCATCGCGGACGTCCTGAACCTGGACCGCGGGACGGTGCCGATCTTCTTCAAGAACGGCCTCCACTGCCTGGGCTGCGTCATGGCGTCCGGCGAATCGATCGAGGAGGCCTGCGCCGTCCACGCGATCGACGTCGAGACCCTCGTGTCCGAGCTGAACAAGTTCTTCGCCGCCAAGGGCTGACGAGCGCCGAGCCGCGGGCCGGAGAGGTCCGCACCGCATCGAAGGAGGGTCCATGTCCGTTCGCGTCGTGGTCGGAACCCAGTGGGGGGACGAAGGCAAGGGCAAGTACATCGACATGCTCGCTGCCGGCTCCGACATCGTCGTGCGCTATTCCGGCGGCAACAACGCGGGGCACACGCTCGTCGTCAACGGCGAGAAATACGCGATGCACCTCGTGCCGTCCGGGATCCTGCACCCGCACACGCGCTGCGTGATCGCCAACGGCGTCGTGATCGACCCCGCGGTGCTGATCCGGGAGATGGACCTGCTCGCCGGCAAGGGCTTCGACCTGTCCCGGCTCTTCATCAGCGAGCGCGCGCACATCATCCTGCCCTACCACAAGGTGCTCGACGAGCTGCAGGAGCGGGCCCGCGCGGGCAGCGCGCTGGGCACGACGCGGCGCGGCATCGGCCCGGCGTACGCCGACAAGACCGAGCGCTGCGGCATCCGCGCCTGCGACCTGAAGGACTTCGACCAGTTCGCGGCGAAGATCCGCGAGAACCTCGCGTTCAAGAACCTCGTGATCGAGCGCGTGTACGGCGAGAAGCCGATCGACCCGGAGGCCGTGATCGAGGAGTACCGTCCGTACGCGGCGCGGCTCGCCCCGCACGTCGTCGACACCGTCTCGCTGATCGGCGACGCGGTCGACGCCGGGCTCGACCTCCTCTTCGAGGGCGCCCAGGCGACCTGCCTCGACCTCGACTTCGGCACCTACCCGTACGTCACGTCCTCGAACCCGATCGCCGGCGGCGCCTGCACGGGCGCTGGGCTGGGTCCGCGCCGGATCGACGAGGTCTACGGCGTCCTCAAGGCCTACACGTCGCGCGTCGGCGAAGGACCGTTCCCGACGGAGCAGAACAACGAGATCGGGAACCGGATCCGCGAGCTCGGGCACGAGTACGGCACGACGACCGGACGCCCGCGCCGCTGCGGCTGGCTCGACGCCGTGATGATCCGCTACGCCGCCCGCGTGAACGGCATCACGTCGCTCGCGATCAACCACCTCGACACGATCGGCAAGCTGGACCACATCCGGCTGTGCGTGGCCTACGAGAAGGACGGCGTCCGCACGATGTCCTTCCCGGCCGACCTGAAGGAACTCGCCCGGTGCACCCCCGTGTACGAGGAGTTCGAGTCCTGGGTCGGCACCGACATCACCCATTGCCGCAGCTACGAGGAGCTCCCGAAGAAGGCGCGGAAGTACCTCGAGCGGATCGAGGAGGTCTGCGGCGTCCCGGTCGGCCTGATCGGCATCGGCCCGGGTCGCGAGAGCATCATCCAGCGGTAGGGCGCCGCGCGGCGGCCGCTCCGCGCTGATGTAGCTCAGCCGGCAGAGCAGCTGATTTGTAATCAGCAGGTCGTGGGTTCGATCCCCACCATCAGCTCCAGGGAAGAGACGGAACCCCGCAGCCGGACGGCTGCGGGGTTCCCTGTATTCCGGAGGGGCAAGGCCCTACCGCCACACGAACACGAATTCGACGGTCGCTGTCCGGCCTGCGTCCGCGCCCTTGGTCTTCGTGACGGTCACCGTCTGCGCGTAGCGCTCGCCCTTCTCGTAGGAAGGGATCGGGAGGTTGCCGTTCCCGATCACGTCATAGGAGGAACCCGAGGCGATGGCGATGAGGGCGATGTTCAGCGGCAGCGCCGACGGCTCCACGTATTTCGTCGTTCCGGGGGAGAAGCCGTCGCCGGAGATGGCGGCCCGGAGGGACCACTCGTCCCCGAGGCCGTCGTCGCGGAGGACGGTGGCGCTCTCGAAGAGCAGCCGGTGCTTCCCGAGCGTGGTCCCTCCGTCGGGGGACTGGAAGAAGAGGGCGTAGGAGCAGCCCGCGAAAAGGACCATGTAGACCAGCGCCAGGAAGGCCAGGACCAGGATCGATCCCTTCCTCGGCTTGTCGATGTCCCTGCGTGCGACGGGGCGGCTCCGTTCTTCCATGGGGAGATGATAGCCCGGACGCCCGCATTCCGCCAGAGGGGGCGCCGCAGCGCGCGGCGCAGGTGTCAGACGGGATAGTCGCCCTTCACCACGAAGAACGAGCCGCGGACGATGCCGGCGAGCGCCGATTTCTGGCGGGCGAACTTGAACTTCGAGAGCGCCGCCGGAATCTCCATGCCCTCGCTGAGCTTCAGGCCGACGGCCCGCCGCGAGGGGTCGTCCACGGTCCACATGACATTGAGGCCGAGCCCGTCCTCATAGAAGACGTACGCGAACCGGATGTTCGCGACCTGGAAGCGCGCGGTCTCGAGCGGCTTCGCGGAGAGCTCGATCTTCCGCTCGTCCTTCAGGATGCGCGCGACGAGGTCGACCGTTTCGCGGCTCTCGGCGGCGGGGACGGTCGTGAACGCGTGGCCGTACTTGTTGCTGAAGTAGCGGGCCTCGTTCGCGCGGAGACCGGCGAGCGCCGCAGCGACGGGCGACGATTCGAGACCGATGGAAGAGACCTTCTTGAAGTCGACGGCATACGCCATGGAATCCATCCTTCCGGGGCGGTGCCGGCCGTTCCGGCGCGAGGCGCCCACGCTTCCATGATGGCCCGGAGATGCACGGATTTCCATATCCTACGGCTCGGTTTGCTTGCTCCGGAGGTCCCGCGGGTCCTCCCGGGTCCGGGTCCGGGCCTACGGCGGCGATACGTATGGGCTCTCGCCCGGGAATTCGACGAGCACCGAAACCGCGAACTCGTCGAAATCGCCCGTATAGACCTCGGCCCGCGAGGGAACCTCCTCCTTGTATACGTCGCCGTTGGTGCGATAACGCGTCCAGATGGGATCGATCCTCCCGTCGTGGATGGTCCCCTCCGCCCGCAGCTTCCCGCCCTTGTAGTAGGCCTGGAGCGTCCCTTCGGGCTTCCCGTCGACGTAGGTGACCATGCTGCCCAGCTCGCCCGGATAGTAGTAGAAGAACCAGCGTCCGTTCCGCTGGCCGTTCCGGTACGCTCCTTCCGCCTGGGTGAAATAGGTGTCGAACGCGACGTGTCCCTTGGTGAACGGCCCATCGAGGACGCCGTCGACGAGGACCGCCGCATAATCGCGCTGGCCCGGCGCCCAGAAATGCTCGACCGGACCGTTCGCGAGGCCGCCTTCGAAGAAGGCCGTCCAGATCGTCCCGCCGTTCGCGTCCCACTCGTCGTAGGCGCCGTCGGCGAGGAACATCCGGTATTCCGCCGGGTCGTACCGCTTCTTCAGGCTGTCGCCCATCGCGTACTTCCCGCCGAGAGAGGAAGCCGGGTCGACGGCCTTGTATTCCATCCGGGCCCGGATCGACCCGTCGTCGGCGTACCGCGCGGCGTAGGCCGAATCTCCGTCGAATCCGTACTCCTCGCGGGGGAGGCCGTTCCGGTAGCGGTACTCCCTGCCTCGTCCCGACGGCTTGGCCTGCAGCGTCAGGACGATCGGCGCGAGACACTTGTAGCCGAGGAGGTCCGGATCGCCGTACCAGCCGCTCAGCGTGAAGTCGGAGGCCGACCGCAGCTTCCCGTCGTTCTCGAACTCCACCTTGAAGTAGCGGCCGTTCATGTCGTACAGGTCGTGCCCGGCCGGCTCGTGGACATTCGTCATGCGCGCGTCGCCGGCGTCGTAGAGATAGCAGGAGATTCCCCAGATCTGGCCCGTCGCGTCGGTCGAGACGAAGAACTCGAAGCGCTCGTCGATGTAGGACTGCCGGAACAGGTCGTTGCTGCTCCTATGCCAGCCGAGCCCAAAGGAGGCGGTCGTGTCGCCCAGGGGAAGTTCGATGCCGTAGAGGGTCTTCATGATCTCCTCGACCTTCATGAAGCCGTTCACGCGGGCGGTCGCCTCCTGGATGGAGAGCTGCAGGTGGAAGGGGTCCGTCGGAATCGCGGCGGGCGTCGTGCCGGGCGTGATTCCGGGCGTGACCGCGGGCGTTCCGGACGGGAATCCGGACGGGACGGGCGTCGGCTTCCTCCAGGGCAGGACGATCGGCCTGGGTGCGGGGAGGGTCGCCTGGACGGCGGCGGACCGGCGCTGGAGGAGGGACGTCAGAAGGTCCCGCACTTCCTCTTCAGTGAAGCGGAACGTGTCCTTGTTCTTCGACTTGTCGAACCACTCCCGGAACCGGTCGACGATCTGCTGGGCGTCGGCCTGCGCGAGCTGCAGCAGATAGGTCTGCCACTCCTCGCCGATGACGTTCCGGATCGACTGCCGCAGCTCGCCGTTGAGATAGGCCTCGAGCTCGGCCCGGTCGTCGCGCGCGTCGAGCTTGTCCTTGATCGCGCCCTTCAGCTCATCGAGGATTGCGTCGAAGTTCTTCGTGACGGCGAGAAGCCCCTTGATCCGTTCGAGGGTCGATTTCCATTGGTCGGGCTTCAGCAGCTTCTCGATCTTCTGCTGGTATTCGCGGACCTGCGCTAGGACGCGCGCGGCGTTCTCCTTGTCGGCCGCGAGCTTCTGCCCCGGCGAGGGAATCGCGGATAGGGCCTGGACCTGCGCGGCGATCGTGGGCGACGGCGAGAGGCCGACGGCCCGGGAGAGGTCCGTGAGGCGGGCCTGCAGATAGCCCGCGCCGTCCGCGAGATAGGAGGCCGCATTCGCCTGGGCCGCCTGCTCGGCGGCGACGACGAGGTCGAGCGGCGATGCGAGGGTTTTCGCGTAGCGGAGCGCCTCCCCCTCCTCGAGCGCCGCGGAGGCCGCGGCTGCGTAGGCGTCCGAGCCGGAGGCCGCACCGGCGAAGACGGCCGGGGGCTTGCCGCCGGTCGCATCGAGGCCGTCCGGCGCCTGCAGCGCGGCGTCGGACGCGGGCGACCGGGTGGCGGCGTCGTCCACGGGGGCCGCGAGGACGACCTGGAACCAGGCGAGGTCCTCCTCGACCCGGGCGACGATCGCGTCCTCCGCGCCCTTCTGCGCACTGTACGCGACGAGCCAGTCCGCGAGATAGGCGTAGACGGCCTGCGCCTCGGTGCGGCAGTAGCCGTCGCGCTGCGACAGCGCCTCCTCCATCCACCAGACGGCGCTGTCGAGCAGCCGCTGGTACACGGCGATGGTCTCGAGGCGGCCGTCGAGCGTCCGCTGCGCAAAGCTCTCGACGGCCTCCACCTGGCGCGTCACGGCCTTTGGCGGCGATGCGTCGGCGAGGAGCGGGGCGAATTCGACCCATTCGAGCAGGGCGGCGACGTAGTCCGTGACCTGCTGGCCGGCGGACTCGCCGAGATAGGCGCGGACCAGGGCGTCGGCGAAGGAGGCGGCCTTGGCGGCGACCCGCGCGTATTGGCGGTTGAAGGTCCGCTCGAAGGAGGTCTCCGCCGTGAACGGCACGAGGAAGGAATAGGGGGCGTTCTGCGCGCCGTACCAGGTGTCGGCCGACGTGTCCGGGCCCTTGCAGCCGGACAGGACGGCGAGCGGGGAGAGCGCGAGCAGCGCGACGAGCAGAAGCGTCAGGATCCTCTTCATCGGAATCCCTCCTTCGTCAGGGCTTCGGAGCCGTTCCCTTCCTGTTCCTCCGGGCCGTCGCGTACCCGCCGCCGGCGCCCAGCAGCAGCAGACCGGCACCGATCGCGATCCATCCTCCGAGCGGGAATCCGGGCTTCGGACCGCCTTCGTCGTTTCCGTCCGTCGGAGCGGGCGATCCGGACAGCGGCGTCGCGGTCGTGCGCTTCTGCGGGGCCGTCGGCTTGGGGGTCGGGGTCGCGGTCGGCGCGGCCGTCGGCGACGCAGTCGGCATCGGGGTCGGCGTCTGCGTCGGGAGCGGGTCGCGGTAGGTCACGATCACGTAGACGTAGGTCATGCCGCTTTCGGACGTCACCGAGATCGGCACGTTCGTGTAGAGGCCGGGCTGGAGGGCGGGATGCCCGATCCTGACCGACGCCTTCGGGTCCATGGCCTCGGCAGAGACCTGGAGCTGCGAGACATCGCTCGGCACGTGGGCCGCATAATTCGTCGTGTTCGGCGAGAAGGCGGGGGTGAACGAGGCGTTCGCCACGGTCAGGCTCGCGAGCCGGGCCTCCGTCGAAGGCCACGCGGTGGCGAGCTGCCAGGCGATGTCCGGCACGGTCGCGGAACCCTCGTCGTTCTTGCCGTAGACGCCCGAGGAGGCCAGGCGGAGCTCCGTTCCGGGCGGAAGACCGTCCTTGACCTTGAATTCGAGGTCCATGAGGTACGCCGGTCCCGAGATCGGGTTCGTGCGGTCGACGTTCTCGGCCGTGAAGCGGACCCGCTCGGGGTCGGTCCGGTAGACGCACGCGACCGTCCAGCGCAGCTGCATCGCCGTCGCGCCGCGGAACTCGAGGCGGGAGGAGTCGTACACGATATCGCCGCCTACCGTCGTCCAGCCGCCGGCGTAGAGGGAGACCGTCACGTGGATCGTATCGCCGGCCTTGGCCTCGTAGGGGCCGCCGAATACGAGGCTGTAGCTCTGCCCTGCCGCGACCGGAACGGGCGCGGCGGACGGGAGCAGGCTCCCGAGGAGGATGGCGGCGAGGACCGCAGAGAAAAGACCGCGCAGGAGCCTGCGCAGGTCGAGGAGCCGGAAGACGGAAGGGACGCAGCGGGAAGCCTGTCTCCGCATGGCCGTGTCCTCCGCCACCATTGTACACCGGTCCGCGGGGGAGAGCGTCGGAGCATTCGGAGCGGGTCCGCCCTCGCGCCTACGCCTCCCGCCAACGGCGGCGGTACGCACCCGGCGTGAGCCCTTCATGCGCACGGAAGCGGCGGATGAACCAGCTCGCGTCCTCGAAGCCGACCTCCTCCGCGATGCGCGCGACCGGCCGGTCCGTCGCCCGCAGCAGCTCCTTCGCCCGGTTGATCCGCAGCTCGTTCAGGTAGGCGTTCGGCGACCGCCCGATCTGCCGCGTGAACAGGCGCTGCAGGTGGAACTTGCTCATCGACAGCCGCCCCGCGAGGTCGTCCAGCGTCACGGGCTCTGCGGCGTGCATCAGCAGGTAGTCGCGCGCCTCGCGCACCGCGCCCGTCGCCGCGCTCTCGGTCCGGCGCGCCGCCGCCGCGACGCAATCCGCCATGATCGACGCGAGCAGCGCCGCCGCGCGCAGGTCCGCCTCGGGCCCGCGCTCCGGCGCGTCGTACAGGTCCAGCAGCGCGAGCAGCGCTCCCGGTACGCCGCTGTCCGGCGGCAGCGCCCCGTCCGCCCGCCCGCCGCCCGCCGCGAGGAACTGCTCGTAGGCGTATACGCAGCCGGGGCCGTCGAAGTGCGCCCACACGACGCGCCATTCGCCGTCCGCCTCGCTCGTGCGGTAGCTCTGCGCCTTGCGGCAATCGATCCAGAAGAAATGCCCCGCCGGAACGCGCACGCTCTGCCCCTCGTACTCGAGGAGCCCCTCGCCTGCGGCCGTGTACTTGAGCAGGTAGGAGGGGAGCCCCTCGCGGGTCGTGAAGTAGCGCCCGTGCGCGCGGAAGTCGCCGAGCTCCTGGACATACGGCAGGTGCGCCTTCGCGTCCGCGCCCGCGGTCACGACGCGCCACCGCGACGCCTTGTCCATGTCGATCATGTAGTCGAGCTTCATGGGCGCCTCCTGCGCGATCCCGCCGCGCTCCGCAGGGCCATCCTACCACGCCGCGCCGCCGCAAGATAGTGCGATTCCCCGGACGCGCCCTCCGATGACACGCCCTCCGAGCGGACCTACAATGGACGCAGGAGGACACGACGATGACATTCGGGCTCCAGCACCCCGCCGACCAGCTGGTCATGATCATGGAGCGCATCTACGGCTACGGGATGACCACGACCTCGGGCGGCAACCTCTCCATCCGCGACGCGAACGGCGACGTCTGGATCACGCCCGCGGGCATCGACAAGGGCACGCTCTCCGCGCGGGACATCGTCCGCATCCGCCCCGACGGCTCGACCGACGGCATCCACCGCCCGTCGAGCGAGTACCCGTTCCACCTTCGGATCTACCGCGAGCGCCCGGACCTCGGGGGGATCCTGCACGCCCACCCGCCCGCGACGGTCGCCTTCAGCGTCGTCCGCCGCCTGCCCGATGCGAACCTGATCCCGAACGCCCGCTTCGTCTGCGGCGCGGTCGGCCTCGCGGAATACGGCCTCCCCGGCAGCGAGGAGCTCGGCGAGAAGATCGCCGCGGTCTTCCGGCAGGGCCTCGACACGGTCGTCCTCGAGAACCACGGCGTGGTCGTCGGCGGCACGGACCTGTTCCGCGCGTTCATGGCCTTCGAGACGCTCGACTTCATCGCACGCCTCGAGATCGACGCGCGCCGCCTCGGGACGCCCCGCCCGCTCTCGGACGCGCAGGTCGCGCTGTCGAAGGAGAAGCAGACGACCGACCTGCCGACGTTCACGCCGGCCGGGCATTCGTCGGCGGAGCGCGCTGCACGGCGGGAAATGGTCCGCCTGATCCACCGCGCCTACGACCAGAAGCTGTTCACGAGCACCCAGGGCACGTTCTCGCTGCGCCTGCCCGACGGCGGCTTCTTGATCACGCCGTACCACGTCGACCGCGCGTACCTCGACGAGGCCGACCTCGTGCGCATCGACGGCGGCCGCCGGGAGGCGGGGAAGACCCCCAGCCGCTCGGTGCCCCTGCACGCCGCGCTCTACGCGCGCCAGCCGCACGTCGAGGCCGTGATCGTCGCGCACCCGCCGAACATCATGGCCTTCGCGGTCACGGCGGAGGACTTCGATTCGCGGACCATTCCGGAGAGCTACATCCTCCTGAGGGACATCCGCAAGCTCCCGTTCGGCGCGACGTTCCTCGACCCCACGGGCGTCGCCGCCGGGTTCGACCCCGCGCACCCGCTCGCGCTCGCCGCGAACGACTGCCTGATCGCGACCGGATCGTCGCTCCTCAACGCCTACGACCGGCTCGAGGTCGCGGAATACAGCGCGAAGGCGCTGATCGCCACGAAGGCGCTGGGCGCGCCGGTGCTCATCGACGACGGCAAGGTGGCCGACCTGAAGAAGGCGTTCGGGCTGCCGGACTAGGCGCCGAGGGTCTTCAGCGCCTCGTACACGAGGAAGACCGGCCAGACCAGCGCCTTGAGGAATCCGACGACGCCCGGCCAGAAGGACGGCGCCTGCTGGATGTAGTAGATCGCCGCGCCGATCAGGCCGAGCCCGTAGACCGCGCCCGAGGTCGCATTCGAGGAGGCGTTCCCGCTGTTTCGGTCGCTCATGGGATCCTTCCTTTCCGCCGGCGCCCGTCGCGCCGGCCGTCCTCCCCATGTCCATGATGCCGTATGCAACTTGCGTACGGAAGCATTGTAGCACGCAGGAGGCGGCGCAGGCTCGGGGTCAGGCGTCTTCCAGAACGTAGCGGATCCAGCGGTCGGCGATATCGATCACGTGCGACGCGTTCGTGTTCTTCCTTTCGGAACCTGGTCGAGTGGCGATGCCGTCGACATCCGCTGGGCTGAGTCCCAGGGCGGCGAGATAGAGCCGCATCATGGAGTCGTGCAGCACGGTCCGGTCGAATTCGTCGCGCGGCATGCCCTGCCGCAGGGCTCCGTACAGCGGGGCGCAGCGTCGGAACCTGTCCGGGTCCATCGCTCGGACGGTCTCGTACAGCTGGTCGTAGACGTATCCCGCGGCAAGGTTCATTTCCTGCGTCGCTCCGTCCGTCGAGAAGCCGTGGTCGACGCCCTGGAGCAGGTGGAGTTCGAACGGGATCCCGTGCGTCCGGCAGGCGTCGGCGAACATCAGGATCTCCTGTACGGGGATGATGGAATCGGAGATCCCGTGCACGAGGAACATGGGCGTTGCGCTCCGCGTGAGGTGCCTCTCCAGCGGCAGACGCTCGGCGAGTCCGTCGCCCGGGGCGTAGAGCGTGGCCAGCGCGTTCGGACCGCTCGGGCCGGCGTGGAAGAAGGACACTTTCGGATAGTTGAGGACGGCCGCGTCCAGACGGTTCGAGTGCGGTGCATAGGCGTCGTCCGAGGCCAGTTCGGGCGCACCGTGGAGGACGGCGAGGCTTCCGACGAGGTGACCGCCGGCCGAATAGCCGCTGCCGACGATGCGGGCGGGGTCGATGCGGAATTCCGACGCGTGGCGCCGGAGGAACCGGACGGCACGGGAGATGTCCCGGAGCGGCTGCAGACGGACAGGCACCTCGAGCGTCACGTCGTTCGTATACGTGAGGACGAAGGCGCGGTAGCCGTGATCCGCATACTGGATCGCGATGTAGTCCGCTTCGCCCGGCTGCAGCAGGACGTAGGCGCCGCCCGGCGCAACGAGCACAGCGGGTCGGACCGCATCGTCCTCGCGGACGAACTCCGTGAGGTGCGGGATGAATTTGCCGGCCCCAGGATACCCGTATTCCTCTCGCGCCCAGATCGGATGACGGATCGTCTTCATGAGCACCTCCCGGGCAGGTCTCCCCGTGCTGCGCCGGCCACCGCGGTCCAGCGCCTCTCCTCGTCGACGATATCCGAGCCGGGCTTCGGCGGCAACGGGCGATTCGTGCGCTCCCCTCGCGCTTTCGGCGCTCCCCTCGCTCATCCGGTGCTCCCGATAAAAAAGGCGCACCGCAGGGCATGGATCCGGAGTGGTCCGCCACGGCGAACCGAAGTAGAATCGGGACGAGGAGGACAATCCCATGCGATATCCCCCAGTGAACCCGAAATGCCCGCACCTGCTCCACGGCGGCGACTGGAACCCCGACCAGTGGCGGGACGTTCCAGGCATCCTGGACGAGGACTTCCGGCTGATGGACCTCGCGCACGCGAACGCGATGTCGGTCGGCATCTTCGCCTGGTCCGCGCTCGAACCCGAGGAGGGCCGGTACGACTTCGGCTGGCTGGATGAGGTCATGGACCGTCTCGCGAAGACCGGGAAGTTCGCCGTCCTCGCGACGCCCAGCGGCGCGAGGCCCGCGTGGATGGCCCAGACGTACCCGGAGGTGCTGCGCGTCGACGCCGAGGGGCGCCGCCAGCATTTCGGGGAGCGCCACAACCACTGCTTCACGTCGCCGGTCTACCGCGCGAAGACACGGGAGATGAACCGCCGCCTCGCCGAGCGCTACCGGGCGCATCCCGCGCTCCTCCTCTGGCACGTGTCGAACGAATTCAACGGCGAGTGCCATTGCCCGCTGTGCCGGGAGGCGTTCCGCGACTGGCTGAAGGCGCGCTACGGCAGCCTCGGAGCGCTCAACGCCGCGTGGTGGACCTCGTTCTGGAGCCACGCGTACAGCGACTGGTCGCAGGTCGAGCCGCCGTCGCCGATCGGGGAGAACACCGTGCACGGCCTGAAGCTGGACTGGAAGCGGTTCGTGACGGCGCAGACGATCGGCTTCTTCGAGAACGAGGCCGCGCCGCTGCGCGAGGTCACGCCCGACGTGCCGATCACCACGAACTTCATGGGCACCTTCCCGGGGCTCGACTATTTCCGGTTCGCGGAGCACGTCGACGTCGTCTCGTGGGACAACTACCCCTTCTGGCACTCGCCCGCGGGCGACGCGGCGATCGGGGCGCTGACGGGCTTCCTGCACGACCTGAACCGGTCCCTCAAGGGCGGGAAGCCGTTCCTGCTCATGGAGAGCACGCCGAGCGTCACGAACTGGCACGGGGTACCCAAGCTCAAGCGCCCGGGGATGCACCTCCTGTCCTCGCTTCAGGCGGTCGCGCACGGGTCGGATTCGGTGCAGTACTTCCAGTGGCGCAAGAGCCGCGGCAGCTCGGAGAAGCTCCACGGCGCGGTCGTGGACCACGTCGGCACCGAGGACACGCGCGTGTTCCGGGACGTGGCCGAGGTCGGCGCGGCGCTCGCCGGGCTCGACGCGGTCGTCGGGACGGGCGTGCGGCCGGAGGTCGCCCTCCTGTACGATTGGGAGAACCGCTGGGCGCTGGACGACGCGCAGGGCCTGAACAACGCGCACAAGGACTACGACGCGACGATCCTCAAGCACTACGAGGCGTTCTGGTCGCGCGGCGTCCCGGTCGACGTCGTCAGCGAGGATGGGGACTTCTCGACATACCGGCTGCTCGTGGCGCCGATGCTGTACATGGTCCGGCCGGGCGTCGCCGAGCGGATCGAGGCGTTCGTCGCCGCGGGCGGCACGTTCGTCGCGACGTATTGGTCCGGGTTCGTCGGCGAAAGCGACCTGTGCTTCCTCGGCGGGTTCCCGGGACCACTGCGTCGCGTGCTCGGGATATGGGACGAGGAGTCGGACGCGCTGTACGACGAGGACGAGGGGCACGTGAAGGTCGCCGCGATGGGGAAGACCTACGCCGTGAAGCACGCCTGCGACCTGATCCGCGCCGAGACCGCCGAGGCCCTCGCGACCTACGATGCGGACTTCTATGCCGGCCGTCCGGCGCTGACCGCGAACCGCTTCGGACAGGGCCGCGCGTACTTCATCGCGTTCCGGAACAACCAGGACTTCGAGTCGGATTTCTACGGGGATCTGGTCGCGGAGCTGGGCCTGCTGCGGGCGTTGGACGTGGAGCTGCCCGCGGGGGTCACGGCGCAGATGCGCACGGACGGGGAGACGGATTTCGTGTTCGTGATGAACTTCACGGCCGAGGTGAAGGCGGTCGCGCTGCCGGAAGGCACGCGGTACGGCGAGGCGCCGCTGGGGGCGGTGCGCGCGGCGGTCGTGGACGCTGCGTCGCCCGTCGCGGGCACGCTGTCGCTCGCGCCGTACGGCGTGCGCGTGCTGACCCGGGCGCACGCCGGAAGGTAAAATCCCGTCCCTCCGAGTCAAGAACCGCACGTATCACGCACCGCTCAGGCCCGATAGAATCGGGTCATGGGCGGTGCCGTGCGTTTCACGAAACGATGCGGTGAAAAACGAAAGCCCGGACCGCCGTTTAGCATCCCAGCGCATCGACGCCTTCTCCGGACGTCGGAAAAATGAAGGAAATCGTTGAGAATCGCATGGGAGTCCTCCAGGGGGGTTCGTATACTGTGCACAAGCGGTACCGCACGGAACCCAACAGAATTTAGGAGGAATGGCGATGACTTCTTCTCGCAAGTCAGGAATCGTTCTCTGCCTGCTGGTCTGCGCGTCCCTGCTGGTCGGCCTCCTCGGCGGCTGCGCCGCTCCGACGCCGACCGCGTCCGCAACATCCACCCCCACCCCGCCCCCCGAGAAAATCAAGCTCACCGTGATGTTCGCCTGGCCGTCCGACAGCTTCGCCGCCGAAGAAGAGAAGATGGTGGCCGCGAAGTTCAAGGACAAGTACGACATCACCTTCAAGCCCGTCGAGAATCCCGAGCAGACGATCAAGACCACCATCAGCTCCGGCGAGCCGCTCGATCTGGCCTTCTACTGGTCGGATTCGATGAAGACCTTCGTCGATGCCGGAATGGCCCTCGACCTCACGCCGTACCTCGACGCCGACGGCGGCGCCTGGAAGAAGACGTTCCTCGACGGCAGCCTCGACACGGCGACCATCGACGGCAAGATCTGGGCCGTTCCGATCACACCGGTCTACCCGATGATCCTCGCGAACAAGGACCTCCTCGACCAGGCTGGCG
>CAIXGU010000096.1 GCA_903919045.1 uncultured Eubacteriales bacterium
GTGCTCATCACCTTCGACTGCAGGACGATGAAGATGAGCAGGTTCGGCAGGAACAGCAGCAGCGAGGCGGCGGCCGCGATGCCCGTGCCGGCGACCGTGTTGCCGGTCGTCGTCGTGAGGTTCGACAGGTAGTACGTCGCCGTGCGCAGCGCTTCGTTCTCGATGTAGTAGCCGGAGGCCTCGGTGCTGTTCCAGACGGCCTGGAACGTCAGGATGCCGACGGTCGCGATCGCGGGCGCCACCATGGGCATCACGAGGCTCCACACGATCCGGA
Organism: uncultured Eubacteriales bacterium; assembly: GCA_903919045.1. Classification (GTDB taxonomy): domain Bacteria; phylum Bacillota; class Clostridia; order Saccharofermentanales; family UBA5734; genus CAILLO01. The sequence continues at coordinate 275 of CAIXGU010000096.1, forward strand.
AGTCGTTCGCCCCGTCGACGCGCGCCGCGTCGAGCAGCGGGTCGGGGATCTGGTCGATGAACTGCTTGATCAGGAACAGGCCGACGGGCATCGCGAGCATCGGGAGGATGTGCGCCCCGAACGTGTCGTAGATGCCGGTCCTCACGACCAGGATGTAGCGCGGGATCGTGGCGGCGATCGGCACGAACATGAGCGCCGTCTGGTTCAGGGAGAACATGCGCCGCACCCACTTCGTCGGCTTCTTCGACATCACGTAGCCGGCGGACACCGAGAAGGCGATCGAGAGGACCACGGACGCCAGCGTGACGACGACCGAATTGTAGAGGTAGCGGGACATCGGGATGCCGGTCGCCTGCGTCACGCGGAAGAGGGACGAGAAGTTGTCGAGCGTCGGGTCGATCACGAAGAAGCGCGGCGGGAACGCGAACAGCTCGCTCACCGGCTTCAGCGCCTGGTTGAAGATGTACACGATCGGGAGCGCCATGAGCAGCGCGAACGGGACCAGGAACGCGTAGAACTTGAGCTGCGACCGGTCGAAGCGCTTCGGGTTGATCCTCGTGCCCGCGTACGACATGCCGTCAGCCTCCCTTCTCCCGGTCCGCGAAGAGCCCGTAGGCCACCTTCGAGAAAGCCCAGACCATCAGCAGCAGCACGACCGACACCGCCGACGCGTAGCCCATCTCGTACCGCAGGAAGGCGTAGTCCTCCATGTGGTTGACGACGAGCGAGCCGGCGTACTGCGGGGTCGGGTTCGTGCCCGTCAGCGCGACGCCGATCGTGCCCGACGTGAAGGTCGAGACGATCGCCATCACGGCGCCGAACAGCATCTGCGGCCGCATGGACGGGATCGTGACGTAGAAGATCTCCTGGAACCGCGTCTTCATGCCGTCGATGTAGGCGGCCTCGTACAGCTCCTCGTTGATGTTGAGGATGCCGGCCAGCATCGCGAGGAAGCCGACGCCCATCGAGCTCCACAGCGAGACGCCGATCATGATCCCCATGATGTACTTCGGGTCCTGCAGCCACTGGACCGGTGCGTCGATCAGCCCCGTCGACAGCAGCGCTGCGTTCAGGTAGCCCGTCGAGTCGCCCGAGAAGAAGGTCCGCCAGACCACCGCGATGAACACGCCGCCGACCATGGAAGGCGCGTAGATGAACAGCGCGAGGACCGTGCGCGCCCGGTGCTGGATCTGCGCGAGCATCCAGGCGAGCACGAAGCTCAGCGCATAGCCGCCGGGGCCGACGATCACGGCGTAGGTCACCGTGTTCGGGATGATCTTCTGCATGAAGACGTCGTCCTGCGTCAGCAGCGCGATGTAGTTCGCCAGCCCGATGAAGCGCGGCGCCTGCACCGTGTTGAAGTAGGTCAGCGAGAGCAGCGCGGCCGCTACGACCGGGATCGTGATGAACAGCGTGAACATCAGGACGTACGGCCCGACGAGGACCGCCGAAGCCGCGCCGTCGCCCGCCTGCAGCGCGCGCCGCCTGCGTTTCAATGCCGGTGCGTCAGTCGTCCGCATGCTTCTCCATCTCCGCCCGGATCTCCTGCACCGTCGGAAGCACGTAGGGCTTCACGACGACGCCGTCCGCGATATAGCCGAACTCGATGAGCTTGCGCCGCAGCTCGCGGTCCGCGCTGATCTGCATCCGGTCGATCGCGACGCGCACCGGGACGCCGTCGAAGACGACCGAGTTCCACACGTCGGAGAGGCCGCGCTCGACCATGTAGGTCGCCGGGGTCTTCGGCGGCTCGGCGATCCAGTCGAGCTGCGCGCGGATCACGGCGCGGTCCGCGGCCTCGACCGGCATCGCGTCGACGGCCGCGAGGTTCGCGGGCAGCCACATGTAGGTCGGGCCGAACGTGCTCTGGAGCAGGTAGGCGAAGTCGGTCTGCGTCTCCGCGGACAGCCACCACTTCAGGAACTTCCAGGACTCCTCGGGCAGCGCGGTGTCCCCGAAAAGGAAGGCCGTGCTCGACAGGCCCGGCGTCCAGCGCGCGACATCCCCCTGCGCGTCGACCTGTCCGGGGAGCGGGGCCATCCCCCACCGCCCGGCGATCTCGGGCGCCGCGGACTTGAGCTGGACATAGGTCGCGAAGCTGCCGACGCCGATCGGGATCGTCCCGTTGCGGAAGGACTGGTAGAACGACGCCACCTGCTCGGGCATCGAGTACGTGGTGAACAGCTTCGACTGGAAATCGAGCGCCGCCACGGCCTCCTTGCTCGTCAGGTTGACGCGGGTCCCGTCGGCGGAATAGAGCGGGGCGCCGAACTGCGCGAGGTCGATGTAGGTGATGTTGAACCATTTGTAGGACGAGTTCACGGCCATCTGGTGGTAGAACCCGAGTCCGGCCCGCTGGAGCTCGGGGAGCAGGTCGATGACGTCGTTCCAGGTGTCCGGCACCGGGAGGCCGAGCGAGCCGAGGATGTCCTTCCGGTAGAAGAGGCACTGGAAATCCATGCTCTCCGGCATCGCGTAGGCCTTGCCGTCGATCATGAGAGGGACGAACGCGCCCGGGGCGAACTGCCCGGCGAACGTCCAGAAGTCCGGGAACCGCGTCAGGTCGTACCCGGCGCCGCGGATCGCGAGCTCGTAGGGCAGCCAGCCCGAGATGCCCAGCACCGCGTCGGGCGAGGAACCGGACGCCTTCGCGAGGACGAGCCGGCCCTCGTTCGACATCTGGGAGATGTCGACGCGGATTCCCGTCTCCTCCGTGAAGCGGGAGTCGGCCAGCTTCTGGATCAGGTCGACCTGCTGGACGGCGCGGTTCACCCAGACCGTCACGCGGTCCGGCTTCTTCGTCTCCGATTTCGTCGCGGCGCTCGGGGAGAAGCTGCGGAAGAAGGCGCGCACGCCTTCCGTGAGATGCGTCCAGAAGGACTTGCGCGTGTCGGGCACCGGCCCGGCGCCGTGGACGTAGATCGCGTTCAGGGACATCGGCTGGGCGAGCAGCTTCTCGTTCTCGAGGCCGAGCAGTTCGGCCACCGATCCCGAGGCCTCCTGCAGCATGTTCAGGCGCAGCGGGAGCTCATCGGGCTTCTCCGCCATCCGGGCCGTCTTCTTCATCGCCTGCACGAGGTCCGCGAGGCCGGCGGAGCGCGCGCCCTTCGGAGAGCGGGGCGCGAGCGAGGCCAGGACGTCGCCGAAGACGAGCCCGTACGCCTCGAGGCAGCGCCCGACGTCCGGGATGTACTGCGAGAGCTTCCACGTCCGGTTGACGTCGACGTCCTTGCCCGTGATGCGACGGACCCGCTGCGTCAGGACGCCGATGTGATGCAGCACGAGGTCCAGGCGCTCCGCGCCCGCAGCCGCGAGGCCGGCCTCGACGCGCAGGGTCAGGGCATGGGCGCCCTTCGTGAGGAAGATCTCATAGGGCGTCCCGGCGGCGTCGGCGAGCTCCAGCGTGCGCCATTTCCCCGAGGTCGCCGGGAACGGCACCGAGGCGAGCTCCGCGAACGGCGTCTCGCCGTCCACGAGGATCCCTCGGCAGGCCGGGTCGTCCTCCTTGGTGCTCGCATACAGGAACGACAGTCGGTAATAGGCCGTCTCCGGCGCGTCGAACGCGAAGGTGACCTCCTGGCCGGGGTACTTGAACCCGATCTCGTCGATCGCGTTCATCGAATTGCGTCCGCTGGCGAACGGCTCGAGGTCGGGGTTCGGGATCGAGGCCAGGTTGATGTAGGAGGAGTTCTTCGAGGCGTAGTCGACCGCGCGCAGCGCGATCGCCCCTTCGTACAGGCCGGCCTGCGGGGAGGCGGCCCGGTATTCGGCGTAGGTCGGGCGGTCGGTCGCGCCGCTCACGGAGAGCCGGCCGAAGACCAGCGGGTTCGCCCGGTTGTCGATCCGGACGACGTGCTCGCCGGCGGCGAGCAGGAAGCGGAGCGGCCGCGCCGTCGCATCGGCCTTGGTCCGCAGCGCGCGGGTCTGCCAGACCGCGGAGACGACCGTGCGGGGCACGGTCTCGTTGCCGTAGCGGTCGAGCGCGAAGGTCTTGCTCTCGTCCTGATAGAGGGCGGGGAGGTCGAGGCCGGCGGCCTCGTCGAAGGGAACGGCGTCGTCCACGGTGACGGAGATCGTGTTGTCCGTGAGATTGCGGTCGGACGCCAGGTAATCGATCCGGAATTCGTAGAGCCCGAGCGCGGGCACCGTGAAGCGGTACATGGCGGAGCCGCCCTCGACGGTCGCCTTCACGGCGTCGGAGGCGGAGTACCCGTAGACGTCGGCGTCCGGGTCCTCCGGATCGGCGGATGCGCCGCCCGTGCCGGCGGGGAACGAGGCCCACTGCGCCAGCCGGTCGGCGTAGGACGTCTCGGGGACGCCCGACGACGCATGCAGCAGCGAGAGCGCTTCGTCGAGCGTGAGGGGAGGCAGCGGGGCGGGAGAGGGGGTCGGGCCGGACGAAGGCGCCTCGGTCGGTGCGTCGGTCGGCGTTCCGGCGGCGGTCGGCGTCGTCTCGGCCGCGGCCGCTGCCGCCGGCGGCGCGGCCGTCCAGACCAGCGCGACGGCGAGCGCGAAAGCGAGGATCCTGCGGGTCGCCATGCCTACCTATCCTCCGTGGCCATGCCCCGACCGGAGCCGGCGGGAGGACTGCTCCCCCCGCCGGCGCGGTCTCGGTCTCAGGTCAGGTCAGGAATCGGAACCGGGTCAGGACGGGCTCCAGGTGACGTTCCAGTTGTCCTTCAGGGCCTTGATGAGGGCGGCGGAGGCGTCCGCGATGACCTGGGCGGCCTGGGCGTTGGCGTCCGCGGCCTTCTGCTGCAGGTTCGCGATGAAGCCGGCGTTGGTGAGCCAGGGCTTGCCGTCCGCATCCAGATCCAGCAGCGGAGCGTAGTACTTGCTCCAATAGGCATCGCCGGTGCCCGGGACGAACTTGTTGGGCTCGACGACCATCAGGTCCGGATCGTTCATGATCTCGAGGACCTTGCTGTAGCCGGGCTTGCCGGGGATCTTGAAAGTGGCCTTGAAGGCCGTGACGGCGTTCTCGGACTCGAAGACCGGCAGGCTGTTGAAGCCGAGCGCCAGGGCCTCCATGTAGCCTTCCTCGTCGATGCAGAGGTACTTGAGGAGGACGTAGGCGGCGGTCAGCTTGGCCTTCTCGGCGTCGCTCACGGCCCGGTCGTTGTCGCTCATCGCGATGTTGGCGATCGAGACGAAGTCGGAGATCGCGAGCTGGTACTGCTTGCCGCCGGCTTCGAGCGAAGGCAGCGGGTAGTAGTCCCACTCGAACGGAAGGCCCTTGCCCTCGTTCGCCTGCAGGGCGTACCAGCCGATGCCCCAGTTCATGTCGTCGGCCATGCCGCACTTGCCGGACTCGAAGTAATACTCCTTGCCGCCGTTGTTGCGGAGGTAGTCGGTGGAGATCTTCCACTGCTCCTGGCGGGCGGTCTGCAGCTTGATGTTCTCGGCGGTGCCGAAGTCGAAGGGCTTGCCTTCGCGGATCGCGCGGGCGATGCCGTCCGGCGTCGCGACCATGGAGTTCCACAGCGGCCAGCCGATCGCGTTGAAGTCGCCGCCCACGGCCGCGAGGTCCTTGGCGATCGACGTGAAGTCGGCGACCGACCAGTCGAGCTCCGGCATGTCGATGTTGTTCTGCTCGAGCAGCGTCTTGTTGATGTAGACGCCGGAGGTGAAGTACTTGTTCGGCAGCGCGGCCTGGAAGCCGGCGTAGTTCGCGGCCTTGGCGAGCGCGGCGTTCCACTTCTCGTAGTCGACGTCGTCCTTGAACATGGAGATGTCGGCGACGTAGTCGGAGACGATGAAGCCGGAGACGTCGGGGTTCCAGAACAGGTCGGGGAACGTGCCGTCGGCCTTGTGCGCCGCGAGGATGTCGGGCCAAGCGCCGTTCTGCTGCAGGATCTCGACGGTGATCTTCGGGTACTTGTCCATGAACCGCTGGGCCTTCGCCATTTCCTGGTTCACGTCGATCTCGCCGCCCCAGATCAGGTAGGTCAGCTTGCCTTCATACGTGAGGTTGGCGCCGTAGTCGACCTTCGGGATCGGGGTCGCGGTCGGGACCGGGGTCGCGGTCGGGGTCGGGGTCGGGGCCGCGCAGCCGGTGACGACCAGCAGCGCCGTGATGAGGGTCAAGACGATCGCGAGGGTCAGGGGTCTGGCGTTCTTCATGACGTTTCCTCCTTCTCTGGGCCGATGCATTCGGAACGGTTCATCGAGAACGGCAAGGAAGCGGGCGAGCGTGCCCCATTGATTCGAGGATATATCGAACCGTTTTATGTGTCAAGTGCATAAAGCAACCCGGTCGAATAACGATTCGATATGTGCGACATTGGAATCGTGCCCGTGGCAGGCATCATGCCAGGACCTTGCCCGACGGCTCGCTCACGACCGCCGGCAGCAGTTCCCGCGCCTCGCCCTCGCCGACGGCGAAGACGACTACCGCCGCCACGAACCGTCCGACGTCCGCGGCCGCGATCGCGTACTCCGCGCCCGTCGCGTCGGCGATCGGCTCCCACGGCCCCGACGGGCTCGCGGACGAGACCCAGCGGACCGTGTGCACGGCGAGCGGGCGTCCCAGGGGATCGAACCCCTGCCAGACGAACCGCGCCGTCTCGCCGACCTTGCGCGCCCCGTCGACCATCACGTCGTACGCGCGCGTCCTCCGGTCGACGAAGGCGAGGTCGTCGAGCAGGTACGTCCCCGCGCCGCCGAACGAGACCTCCACGGCCGTGGCCCTCCCGATTCCGAGGGATTCGCCCGGCTCCTGCACGGTCCACAGGAGGTCCGTCCAGCCTTCGCCGTACGCGGAGGGGGTCGCCTCCGCCGCGTCCCCGGCCGCCAGGGTCGCGACCGCGCCCCCCGTCGCATCGAGGAGACGCACCGACAGCGACCGCGGCGCGATCCCCTTCGCCGACAGCCGGAATCCGAAGGGGACGTCCGCCAGCTTCCCGAGCGCCCCGTCCGCCAGCGCGAACGTCACCGTCCCGTCCTTCTCCGCGGCGACCCGCAGCGCGCCCGCGCCCCGGTTCGCGTCCGCGCGCGCCACGGAGACCGCCGCTCCGCTCGCCGCGACGCCCGTCGCCCTCTCGGTCTTCGCGAAGGCCGGCGCCCCTCCGTCCGCACCCTCCTCGAAGGAGGACAGCAGGACCTCGTCCGCCGGTGCGACGCCGCAGCGCAGCATCCCCGCCTGCACGGCCGGGATGCCCGACATCGTCCGCCACACGAAGCCGGTCAGGTAGTTCTCGATCATGAGCATCGAGACGCCCTTGTCGATCCCGATCACGTCGGGTCCGATCCAGGCGGGCGTGCGCGAGCGGTTGTAGGCATCCTGGAATCCGTAGGCGCCCCAGAGGCCCTTCGCCCCCAGCGTCTCCTTCATGTTCATCAGCGTACGCAGCGACTGCACCGGCGCGAAGACGACCGAGCCGGCCGCGCCGTACGGGGCGACCGTGCCGTCCGTCGAGCCGCCGCCCGGCTTCGCCCCGTAGCCGCCCTCGTAGCCGTTCGGCCCGTCGCTCGCCGTGAAGCCCCAATCGAGCGCGCCCGTGCCGAGCGAGGCCGGCTGGTCCATCGCGTACCGCCGGTTCGCGAGCGCGGCGATCGTCGAGTTGCGGAACCAATCGACGTTCTGCCCGTCCTTCGTGTGCCGCAGGTCGAACCAGGCGTGGCTGAACTGGTAGACGAAGAGCGACCCGGCCGGGCTCCGGACCATGTTCGGCAGTCCGCCGTAGGATTCCAGGGGCCGCGCGAAGCCGTAGAACAGGCTGCCGGGCACCGGATGCGCCGTCGAGCCGGCCCCGAGGAAGTACATCATGGACTGCTCGGCCGTCATGTCCCACGCGCCGAAGAAGCCCTGCTCCGGCGAGTAGCCCATCGAGAAGCGCTTGCCGTCCGACGCGCTCGCGTACCAGGGCCAGTCGACGCGCTGGTAGACCTCGTCGGCCCGCGCCTGCACGTCGCCGCCGAAGTACGCCCCCGCCATCAGCACGCCGTCGAGGCAGATCGCCGTGTCGATGACGGACACCTCGCTCGACCACGCGCGCCGCGCCGTCTTCCTGTCGAGGAAGTGGTAGAAGAAGCCGTGGTCCTGCTGGACGTTGTCGTAGAGCGTCTTCAGCGTGCCCAGCGCGCGCGCCCGCAGGTCGGCCTCCGGCGCGAACCCGCGCTCCGCGCCGATGCACAGCGCCGCGAGCCCGTACCCGACCGACGCGATGCTCGAGATCGCCTCCCCGCCCGGCATGCGGTCCGGGATCAGCCCGTAGCCCTTGCTCGCCGGATCGTCGTTCGCCGTCCCGTAGAAGAAATCGAACGCGCCGCGCAGTTCCGCCTCGAGCAGCGCCTTCTCCTCGGCCGTCGGCCGGTACGGCCCGAGGTCGAGCGCCGGTCCGGGCGTCGGAGTCGGTCCGGACGTCGGCGAGCCCGGCGCCGTCGTCGGGGTCGCCCCGCCGTCCGTCGGCGTCGGCGTCGCCCCGGGCGCGCACCCGGTCCCGGCGAGCGCGAGCGGCAGGACCATGAGCAGCGCCAGCATCCCCACGAGGAGTCTCCTCCGTCCCATCCGCAGCCCCTCTCCCCCGCCTCAGGCGAGGACGACCTCGACGCGGTGCTCCTTCCCGTCCTTGAACGCCGGCGCGAGGCTTCCCTCGATCCGTCGCCCGTCCACGACGAGCGCGCGCGCCTTCCCGCCCCCGCCCGCCTTCGCCTTCACCTCGATCCGGTACGTCGCCCCCCGGAAGACGCGGGTCATCCGGAAACCGTCCCACGCCTTCGGGAGGCACGGGTCGATCCGCAGGCCCTCGACCTCGCCGCGCACGCCCAGGATCCGCTCGGTGCCGACCCGGTGCAGCCACTGCGCCGACCCGGTGTACCAGGACCAGCCGCCGCGCCCGAAGAAGGGCGACACCGGGCCGTCGGAATTCCCCGGCGTCACGTAGGGCTCCGCGATGTAGGCGTCCGCGTCCGCGTGCCGGTTCGGCGGGCAGATCCGGCGGAAGGCCTCGAACGCGTTCTCCCCGTCGCCCATCAGGGCGTACGCCCAGACGGCCCACGTCGCCGCGTGCGTGTAGACGCCGCCGTTCTCGCGCAGCCCCGGCGCGTACCGCGTGATGTACCCGATGTCCGGGCGCACCTTCGTGTACGCAGGGTACAGGAGCAGCGCCCCGTGCGCGCGCAGGAGGTGCTCGGTCACGGCCGCCATGGCGCTCTTCGCGCGGTCCGGCGGGGCCATCCCGGCGATCACGGCCCACAGCTGCGGGTTGAGGAAGACGCGGCCCTCCTCGTCGCGCGCGGTCCCGAGGTCGGCGCCCGAGTCGAGCGTCCCCTGCAGGTACCACGCCCCGTCCCAGCCGTAGTCGTTCAGCGCGCGGACCAGGGAGGCCGACACGTCGCGGCACTTGCGCGCGAACCGCTCGTCGCCCCGCTTCTCGGCCCACGGCGTGACGGCCTTCAGCACGACGCCGAGGAACTCGGCGACCCAGAAGCTCTCGCCCTTCATGAGCGTCCCGACCGCGGACAGCCCGTCGTTCCAGTCGTGGTCGCCCATGAGCGGCACGCCGCGCGGGCTGAACCGGGACATCGACTTCTCCACGGCCCGCTTGCAGTGCTCGTAGATCGTCGCCTCGCCGCCGTCCTCGAAGGGGGCGACGACGTCGAGCAGCGCCTCGTCCGCCGTCTCGCGGAGATACGCGTCGACCACGAACGGCAGCCAGAGCAGGTCGTCCGAGCAGGTCCCGCGCGGCCCGCCGCCGCGGATCGTCAGCCACCAGTGCAGCACGTCGCCCGCCTGGAACTGATGCGCCGCGTGCAGCAGGATCTGCCGCTTCGCGAGGTCCGGCCGGCACGAGAGGAACACCTGGCAGTCCTGCAGCTGGTCGCGGAACCCGTACCCCGCGCTGACCTGGTACATCGCGGTCTTGGCCCACAGGCGGCCCGAGATCGCCTGGTACTTCAGCCAGCCGTTGACCATCCCGTCGAACGCCGGGTCGGGCGTCTCCACGCGCTCGGCGTCGAGGAACCCGCTCCAGAATGCATGCACGTCCGCGAGCGCCTTCCGCGCGCCCTCCGGCGACGCATACCGCCGCACGACCGTCTCCAGGTCCTCCGGCGCCGTCGTCGGGTGGTCGTTGCGGTCCGGCGGCGCCTGCCCGGCGGCCTTCGCGTCAGGATATCCGCCGCCGTCGCGCACCGCGCCGAGCACGAACACGATCTCGTCCGTCGCGCCCGGCGCGAGGTCGGCCCGCACCCGCAGCGCCGCGCCGGGGTCGCCGAAGCGCCCCGTCCGGCCCGCGAGCCGCTCCGTCCGCATCCCCTCCGGGTCCCGCTCCTCGCCGTAGCGCCCGAGGAAGCTCTCCTTGTCCGCGTCGTGGGAATCGGGCACGCGCGAGCACGTGAGGAACGCCGTGTACGGCCAGGAGACGTTGTTCCAGCGCCCCTGCTCGTCGCCGAAGCCCCAGAGGCATTTCCGCGCCGTCAGCGCGCGCAGGTCCTCGCGGTAGGCCGTCTCGACGAAAAGGCGGTGGAACTCGCGGTGGTCGTCCGGCGACATGCCGAGGATCCACTCGAACCAGGTCGTCGCGTCGAGGCGGCGCGCCGTGCTCCCGAGGTTCGCGAGCTTCAGGCTCCAGACCTCGCAGGGCGCGTCCGGCGGCACGAAGACGGTCCATTCGCTGCGGATGCCGCCGTGCTCCTGCTCGTATACGGTGTAGCCGAACCCGTGCCGGACCCGGTAGGCGTCGTACGGCGCCCCGACCGGCTTCCAGGAGGCCGCCCAGACGTCGCCCGATTCGACGTCGCGCAGGTACAGATACCGGCCCCAGTCGTCCTTCACCAGGTCCTGCGCCGCGCGCGTGATCCGGTTCTGCCCGGCATTGCCGCGGAACGAGTAGCCGCCGCCCGTCTGCGTCGCGACCAGCCCGTAGTCGCCGTTCGAGATCACGTTGGCCCAGGGCTTCGGGGTCCGCGGGTCCGTGACCACGTATTCCCTCATGTCGGGGGTGAAATGCCCGTACTTGCCTTCGAACCGCTTGTCCGCCATCGGCTGGCCCTCCTCGTCCGCGCGCGTCGCACCGATCCCGGTCGGCCGGGATGGCTTCAGCCTATATCGAAACGTTTTCGGAGTCAAGCGCACAATAAGACGGACGTCCTCAATCGGTTCGTTAGGGCAACTGCACGGAAACGGCGTCGGCGGAACGCCACTTCGCCCTACGTGCGCGGGGCCTCCCCGGCGAAGACCGCCTCGACCCGCGCGAGGCACTCCTTGAGGGTCTCGACGGGCACCGGGGAGATCGAGGCCGCGGTCCGCTCGGCCCGTCGGCGCAGGACGACGGCGCGGACCGCGGGGACCGCGGCGGCGGCGGCGAAGACGGCCGTGAAGGGCAGCGCGGGCACGAGGACCATGGCCACCGCCAGCGCCGCGAGGGCGGCGGCGAGGAGCCAGGAGAACCGGCAGCGGCGGAGGGCCGCGGTGCGGACGGCATTGAGCTGCGAGAGGTCGGCGCGGAGCAGGCCGGCCGTCTTCCAGACGATGCCGGCGGCCTCCTTGCGGCGGCTGCGCGGCGTGCAGGCGAGATAGGCGCGGGCCAGCGCCGGGAGTCCGGCGTCGCCGTCGAGCGCCGCCCAGGCGTAGTCGACCTTGGTCAGGCCGCGCGTGGCGGCGAGGAGGCTTCCCTGCAGGGCGTCCGCGTTCGTCGGCTGGCGGACCAGCGCTTCCTGGAAGAAGCGGTAGGCGCGGGCGAATTCCTTCTGCTCCATCGCCTGCCGCGCGCGCAGCACGTGGTTCGCGACGAGGACGGCCGCTCCCGGCTCGAGGGCGCGGTCCACGGCCTCCCGCGGGGAGATCGCCGTGCCGCAGTTCGGACAGGTCGTCTCGTCGAGGTCGAGCGACACCTCGATCGCGGCCCGGCATTCCGGGCACGCCGCCTTCTGGAGCTCCATGAGGTCCTCCCTTCCCGCGAGGCGCGACGCCGTGCGGCAGGATCCGGTCCCCGGACCCGGGGATCCATGCCGTCAGTATAGCAGGGGCCGCGCCGGCCGCAACGCCCGCATGCTATCATGGAAACGGCCCCGCATCGGGGCGGAAGGGGGACCGCATGCGGATCGACGATTCCCTGCACATGCTCGAGGTCAAGGCCTGGGGCGACGGATTCCTCGGCCTCGCCGCGCTGCGCGGCGACGACGGTTCCGTCGCGCTCTTCGACGCCGGGCTGCCGGGCTCCCTGCCCAGCCTGCGCGCCTGCCTCGACGAGGCCGGCCTGCCCTTCGACGCGGTCGACCGCGTCTTCGTCACCCACCACGACTTCGACCATATCGGCGGTCTCCCGGAACTCCTCGCCGCCGCCGCGCCGCGCAAGGTCCTCGTCCTCGCGCACGCGGAGGAGGTCCCCTACATCCAGGGCGAGCGACCCCCGGTGAAGACCGAGCCGGCCGTCCGCGCCCGCATGCAGGCGAACCTGCCCGAGGGCCAGGTCCTCGGGCCCGCCCGGCCGCTCGAGAACCCGCCGCGGATCCCGGTCGGGACCGTGCTCGCGGATGGCCAGCGGCTGGACTTCGCGGGCGGAATCACGGCGATTCACGTCCCGGGCCACACCCCGGGGCATCTCTGCTACTACCTCCACCGCAGCCGCGTCCTCGTCGCCGGCGACGCGCTCCGCGCGGCGGACGGCCGGCTCGAGCCGCCGGCGCCGGAGCACTCGGCCGACGTCCGGCTCGCGCGCGCCTCGCTCGCGAAGCTCGCGGACCTCGACCTCGCGGCGGTCGTGTGCTACCACGGCGGCTGCGCGACAGGCGACCTCCGCGCCCGGATCCGGGCGCTCGCGGCGCGCTGACGTCCGGCTCCGCTCCCCCCGCTTGACAACCTGCCGCGCCTCCGGTATCCTCCATTTCCAATAAGCGCAGGCGCTTTCGGATCCGTCCGGAAGCGCCTGTCCGCATTCCCGGGAGCGAAGGGGCTCCTCCGGCGACGGCCGGAGGAGCCCCTTCCCGTTCCCGGCCGAAGGAGGGAGACCATGAAGACGATTCGCAGATCCCAGGGGACCCGAGCCGGCGAGACCGCCGCGGACGGCGCGCATCGCGCCCCCGCGCTCCGGACCGCCGCCTCGGGACGCGCCGCCCCCGCCCCGAACGCAGCGCCCGCCCCGTCCCGGACGCGCCCGACGACGGCCGCTCCGGCACCCGGCCGCACCTTCCAGGAGGAATCCCCATGATCAAGAAGCGCAAGGCCATCCTGGTCCTGCTCCTCGTCCTCGCCGCCCTCGTGGGCGTCTATCTCGCCGCCGCGATCGGCGGCCTCGTCTCCCCCGCCGCCGACCCCACGGGCGCCTCGTATCTCGACCCGGCGTCGACCGCCTCCCCGGCCGACGTCGCCGCGATCGCCTACAAGGCCTTCTTCGGCTCCAATTTCGTCTGGGTCATGCTCGCCGGCTTCCTCGTCTTCTTCTTCCAGGCGGGCTTCGCCATGGTGGAGACCGGCTTCACGCGCAGCAAGAACGCCGCGCACACCATCACCATGAACCTCATGGTCTTCCTCGTCGGCGCGATCGGCTACTACCTCGTCGGCTTCGCGCTGCAGTTCGGCGGCTCCGGGGGCGCATCCTCCCTCGGCACCGGCGGCGCGGCGCTCGATGGGCTCGTCTCGATCCCCGGCCTCGGCGGCGTCTTCGGCACGAAGGGCTTCCTGCTGTTCGGCACCTACGACGTCGGCATCTACGCGCTGTTCTTCTTCCAGATGGTCTTCATGGACACGACCGTCACGATCCCGACCGGCGCCTTGGCCGAGCGCGTGAAGTACTCGGCCGTCGTGATCCTGTCGTTCTTCATCTCCATGTTCCTCTATCCGCTGTTCGGCAACTGGGTCTGGGGCGGCGGCTGGATGGCCTCTCTCGGTCGCAATTTCGGGCTCGGCCACGGCGTCGTCGACTTCGCGGGCTCCGCCGTCGTCCATACGATGGGCGGCATGATCGCCCTCGCGGCGGCCATCGTCATCGGCCCGCGGATCGGCAAGTTCAAGAAGGACGGCACGGCGCGCGCCTTCCCCGGCCACAACATCCCGATGGCCATCCTCGGCACGATCCTGCTCTTCTTCTGCTGGTTCGCGTTCAACGCGGGCTCGACCCTGAACGCCTCCGACCTGCGCCTCGCCGTCGTGGCGACCAACACCATGATCGCCGGCGCGATCGGCGGGCTCGTCGCGATGTTCTACATGTGGATGAAGTTCGGGAAGCCGGACCCGTCCATGACCGCGAACGGCGTGCTCGCGGGCCTCGTCGCCATCACGGCGCCCTGCGCCTTCGTCGACGCCTTCGCCGCGCTCGTCATCGGCTTCATCGCCGGCATCCTGATCTGCGTCGCGGTCCCCTTCGTCGAGAACCGCATGAAGCTCGACGATCCGGTCGGCGCCATCTCCGTCCACGGCGTGAACGGCCTGTGGGGCGTCCTGGCGGTCGGGCTCTTCGCCGACGGCAAGTACGGCGACGGGTTCAACGGCGTGGAGGGCGGCGTCCGCGGCCTGTTCTACGGCGACGCGTCCCAGCTCTGGGCGCAGCTCGTCGCCGTGGCCGTCCTCGCCGTCTGGGGCTTCGGGGTCTCCTTCCTGTTCCTGAAGGGGCTCGACAAGGTCTGGGGCCTCCGCGTGAAGCCCGAGGACGAGCTCGAGGGCCTCGACGTCCCCGAGATGGGCGTCCCCGCCTACCCGGATACGCAGCTCGTACGCAACGAGCTCGACTACCATTCGGTCGACGACGCCCCGATCCCGCAGCTCGTGCGCTTCGGCTACGCCGGCGGACTGCCCCCGCTCGCGCCCGCGCTCGCCGCGGCGGCGGCGGGGATTCCGGGCGCCGCGGCCCCCGCGGCGATCGACGCCGCGATCCCGGTCGAGGTCCTCTCGCGGCCGCCGAAGCATCTCGCCTCGGACGTCAAGATGACCCACATCGCCATCATCACGAAGCAGGCGAAGTTCGAGGCCCTGAAGTCCGCGATGAACGCGATCGGCATCGCCGGGATGACCGTGACCCAGGTGCTGGGCTGCGGCGTGCAGAAAGGCCGGACCGAATACTACCGCGGCGTCGAGATGGAGATGAACCTGCTCCCGAAGGTGCAGGTCGAGATCGTCGTCTCGAAGGTCCCGGTGCGCAAGGTCATCGAGACCGCGAAGCAGGTCCTCTACACCGGGAGCATCGGCGACGGCAAGATCTTCGTCTACGACGTCGAGAACGTCATCCGCGTCCGGACGGGCGAGGAAGGCTACGACGCCCTGCAGGACGAGTAGGGCGCGACTTCCGCGAAGTCCCCCGAGCGGCAGGACGCCTCCCGGCCGTGCGGCCGGGAGGCGTTCCCGTCATGGAGCGCGGGCGGCTCGCGCCCTACTCCGGGTCGTACTGGCGCTGCTTGGTGAGGCCGACCTGTTCCATGATCTCGATCGGCGTGCCGTCCGGGTCGACCAGCCAGGCGACCAGGCAGCCGTCGTCCGAATGGAACACGTCGTCCATCGACACGACGCGCCCGTTCCTGTACGGGTCCTTCCAGACCTCGATCCCGTTTTGCGCGAGGTCCCGGAGCGTGTTCTCCATGCTCTCGGTCTGCAGCGCGAAGTGCCAGGCCGTCTGGTCCCGGTGGTAGACCGCCTTGTCCGGATGCGGGTGCGGGTTGCTCGACTTCACGGGCTGCAGTTCGATGTACTGCTCGTGGGCGACCTTCAGGTAGATGTCCCACGGCTCGGGGTCGTCCCCCTCGTGGATCCCGAAGAGTCGTTCGCAGCCGAGCTTGAGGTAGTAGTCGAGCGTCTTCTGGACATCGTTGCACTGCAGCGAGACGTGGAACAGGTTCTTGAACGTCTTCATCGGTCGCTCCTTCCAGCAGGCGGACTGCCATGGCAGACCCGGCTGATGCCAGTGAACCGCTTCCCCGCGAGCTTGTCAAAGCCCCCGGAACGCACGAACGCCCCCTCGCCTTTCGGCGGGAGGGCGTTCGGCCTGGCGTCCCGGACAGGAATCGAACCCGTATCGGCAGATCCGGAATCTGCTACCTTATCCATTAGGCCAC
>CAIXGU010000097.1 GCA_903919045.1 uncultured Eubacteriales bacterium
CGCGATCGCCGCGGCCGCCGCCGGTCCGCGGCGCAGCATCGCGAAGTCGACGTGGCAGTAGCCGCCGGGAGTCTTCTCGAGGTAGTCCGGGTGGTACGCCTCGGCCGGCCACCGGTTCCGCAGCGGCAGCAGCTCGACGACGAGCGGCTTCGCGTGCCGCTTCGCCTCGGAGTCCAGGACCTCGCGCGCAACGGCCGCGTCCGCCTCGTCCCGGTAGTAGATGCCGGTGCGGTACTGCGAGCCCGCGTCGGCGCCCTGCCGGTCCAGGGAGGTGGGATCGATGACCAGCAGGTACGCCTCGAGGAGCGTCTTCAGGCTCACGCGCGCGGGGTCGTAGCGGACCTCGACGGTCTCGGCGTGGCCGGTGTCGCGCCGGCACACGTCCTCGTAGGTCGGGCGCGCGCCGGTGCGCCCGTTCGCGTAGCCGGAGACGGCGTCGGCGACGCCGGGGACGCGGGCCAGGAAGGCCTCGATGCCCCAGAAGCAGCCGCCGGCGAGCCAGATGGCTCGCATGCGCGCGGGGTCGTAGGAGAGGGTGCGGTTCGGGTTCGGGGGGATCGGTCCGTGGGCCATGGTCGGTCTCCTTACGAGAAGAGTCCCGCGAGCCAGCCCATCCGGTCGAGGAGGAGCAGGACGCCCATCGCGGCGATCAGGACGCCGCCGACGATCCGGAGGACGCCGAGGTGCGGGACGAGGCGCCTGAAGACCCGCAGCAGCAGGTCGGTGAAGAGCGAGAGCAGGACGAAGGGCAGGGCGAGCCCGAGCGCGTAGACGCCCAGCAGGAACGCGCCGTAGAGGGCGCTCCCCTGCTGCGCGGCGATGCCGAGCACCGCGGCGAGGACGGGTCCGGCGCAGGGCGTCCAGCCCAGGCTGAACGTGAAGCCGAGCACGAAGGCGCCGACGTAGCCGCCGGCCGCGGCGCGCCCGCTTTCGGCCTTCCACTCGCGCTGGAGGAAGGGGATCGGGACGAGCCCGGTCATCGCGATGCCCATGAGGATCACGACGATGCCCATCGCGATGCGGAAGGCGCGTCCGGAGAGCCAGGCGCCGACCGCGCCGGCGCCGAATCCGAGCAGGAAGAAGGCCGTGGACAGCCCGAGCGCGAACACGAGCGTCCGGGCGAGCAGTCCGGGGTCGAAGCCCTTGCGGGTCCGCGCGGCGCGGCCGGCCGCCTCGCGGGAGAGATAGCCCACGTAGACCGGCAGCAGCGGGACCGTGCAGGGCGAGAGGAACGACAGGAGCCCTGCGGCGAAGACGGTGGCGAAGTAGAAGGCGCTTCCTTCCATGGATCCTCCGGAATCAGAGCCTGCGGTGCTTCTTCAGGGCGAGGACGTTCGCCGCGGAGAAGAGGACGATGAAGCCGACGAGCATGCCGAGCTGCGGGAGGATCGTCCGGAACCCCGCGCCCTGGACGAGCACGAGCCGCAGCGCGTCGCACGCGTAGTACACCGGCATGACGCGCGACAGGACGCCGAGCCCGAGCGGGATCGTGTCGAGCGAGATCAGGCCGGTGAAGAAGAACTGCGGCACGACGACGACCGGGATGAACTGCATGATCTGGAACTCGTTCTCCGCGAAGATCGAGGCGAAGGCGCCGATCGCGGTCGCGGTCAGCCCGATCAGGACCATCACGAGCACCGTCAGCGCGAGGGACCCGGCGATGTGCATCCCGAGGACCGCGACGGCGAAGACGACCATCAGCGTGCACTGCACGGTCGCGAACACGCCGAATCCCGCGGTGTACCCGAGGACGACCTGGATGCGCCGCACGGGCGACGCGAGCAGCCGCTCGAGCGTCGCGCCGGTCCGCTCGCGCACGAACGCGATGCCCGCGAGGATGAACACGAAGAAGAACGCGAGCACGCCGAGCAGGACGTACCCGAGGCTGTCGAACGAGCTGTCGGAGCTGCCCGCGTAGAGGTACTCGGCCTCCGGCGCCGACAGGAGCCCGGGGATCCCGGTCGGGACGAGGTCGCGCATCGCCGTCTGCAGGGCCTTCATCACGAGGGCGTCCTTGCCGGGGTCGCTCGCGGCGAACAGGAGACGGAGCTTCCCGTCCTCGAGCCGGAGCGAGGCGTCGTACGTCCCGTCCTCGACGCCCGCGCGGGCCGCCGCGGCGTCGGTCTCCGTCAGTCGCACGCCGTCGCCGTCCTCGAGCGCGGCCGCCAGCTTCGCCGGGAGGTCGGACGCCGCGAGGGTCGGGACGTAGCCGGTCTTCCCGAGCAGCAGCCAGATCAGCGTGAGCATGAGGAGGGGGACCACGAGGATCAGGCCCACCGTGCGCTTGTCGCCGGTGATCTGGCGGATGACGCGGACCATGATCGCGAACGTCGCCATCGCCGTCACCCCGCCGCCTGGAAGAAGAGGCCTTCCAGGGTCCCGCCGGGCGCGGACGCCTTGAGGTCCGCCACCGGGCCGCAGGCGATCAGGTCTCCGCCGTAGAGCAGGCCGGCCCGGTCGCACCGGTCGGCCTCCTCCATCACGTGCGTCGTCACGAGGAGCGTGCGCCCCTGCGCGCGTAGGCGCGCGAACTCCTCCCAGATCGTCCGCCGCAGGACCGGGTCGATGCCGACCGTCGGCTCGTCGAGCAGGAGCACGTCGGGGTCGTGCAGCAGGGCGGTCGCGAGGGAGAGGCGCTTGCGCATCCCGCCCGAGTAGTTCGCGACGCGCTTGCGGGCGTCGCCGGACAGGCCGGTCAGCGCGAGCACGTCGTCGATGCGCCCGCGGAGGCGCGGGCCGCGGAGGCCGTAGAGGCGGCCGAAGAAGCGCAGGTTGTCCTGGCCGGAGAGGTCCTTGTAGAGGGCGTCCTCCTGCGGCATGAACCCGATGCGGCCGAGGCTCTCCCGGCGCGGCATCCGCACGCCGTCGAGCGTCACCTCGCCGCGGTCGGCCGCGAGCGTCCCGGCGAGGATGCGGATCAGCGTGGTCTTGCCCGAGCCCGACGGGCCGAGGAGCCCGAAGACCTCCGCAGGGGGGATGTCCAGGGAGACGCCCTTCAGGACCTTCTCCTTGCCGAACGACTTCTCGACGCCGCGCACTCCGATCATGCCGGACCCCCTGTCCCTGCGCCCCGGGACGAACCCGGAAGCCGCCGCGGGGCTCGCGCACCCGCCGCACAGGGTCCATCGTACCACGTCCGGAGCGGTCCGGGATTTCGCGTTCCGGGCATGGGATCGAAGGCGCCATTTCTGTGGAGTACGTTACGGTTTTGTGCTACGATGGTCGGGATGCAACCGGTTCGGACGCAAAAAATCCTCGCGTTCTCCACTCCGAAGGAGGGATCCGCTTGCCCATGACATGGTCCTTTTCAGGCGGCGCGCACCCGCACGGCCGCAAGGGAACGGCCGAAGCCGCGACCGTTCGCCTCGACGGCTTCCGGCGGGTGGTGCTCCCGCTCAGCCAGCACGCCGGCGCCCCCTGCCGCTGCCTCGTCGCCCCCGGAGACCTCGTGAAGGTCGGCCAGCGGATCGGCGAGCCCGGCGGGTTCGTCTCCGCGCCGGTGCACGCCTCCGTCTCCGGCAAGGTCGTCGCCGTGCGGAAGACCGTCGGGTTCTCCGGCGCCCGCATCGAGGCGGTCGAGATCGAGTCGGACGGCGTCTACGAGATGCACCCCGACATCGCGCCTCCGGTCGTGACCGACCGCGCTTCGTTCGTCGCCGCGATCGCCGCCTCCGGCCTCGTCGGGCTGGGCGGCGCGAGCTTCCCGACGCACGTGAAGCTCTCCCCGCCCGCCGACAAGGCCCCGGACACGCTGCTGATCAACGCGGCGGAGTGCGAGCCGTTCATCGCGTCCGACTACCGGCGGATCCTCGAGGACCCGGCCGCCGTCCTCGCCGGCATCCTGCACGTGATGCACTACATCGGCATCCCCCGCACCGCGATCGGCATCGAGGACGACAAGCCGCGCGCGATCGCCGCCCTGCACGCCGTGATCGACGCGAAGGCCGCGGCGGACCCGTTCGGCCCGGCCTCGCACGTCGAGGTCGTGCCCCTGCGCACCCGGTACCCCCAGGGCGCCGAGAAGATGCTGATCCATGCGGTCACGGGCCGCACGGTCCCGTCCGGCGGGCTGCCGCACGACGTGCGCGTGATGGTCCTGAACGTGAGCACCGTCGCCTTCATCGCGGACTACCTGCTCACGGGCGTCCCGCTCGTCCGCCGCCGCCTGACGCTCGCCGGCAGCGCGGTGCGGTCCCCCGCGAACCTGGACGTCCCGGTCGGCGTGCCGATCGGCGACCTCGTCGAGGCCGCCGGCGGCTTCGCCCGCACGCCCGGGAAGGTCCTCATGGGCGGGCCGATGATGGGCGTCGCGATCGACTCCCTCGACTCCCCGATCATCAAGGCGAACAACGCGATCCTCGCGCTCGACGAGAAGGAAGCCCGGATCCCCGACGAGTCGGTCTGCATCCGGTGCGCCAAGTGCGTCGAGTCCTGCCCGATGCGCCTGATGCCGACCGCGATCGACGAGGCCTCCCGCCGCAACGACCTCGAGGAGCTCGGGACCTTCCACTGCAACGACTGCATCGAGTGCGGCACCTGCTCCTTCGTCTGCCCCGCCCGCCGCCACCTCGTCCAGAGCATCCGGAACGGCAAGGCGCAGCTCCGCGCCGCCGCGGCGAAGGCCCCGAAGAAGGAGGCGAACGCATGAGCACGGAAGCCCGTCTCCTCGTCAGCTCGTCCCCCCACCTCCGCGACCGCGCGACGACCCGGACCCTCATGCTCGACGTGATCGTCGCCCTGATCCCCGCCCTCGTCGCGAGCTACCTCGTCTTCGGCGTCCGCGCCGTCGCGCTGACCTTCGTGACGGTCGCCGCGGCCGTGCTCGCCGAGGCGGCCGCCCGCCGGATCATGAAGCGCGAGGACACGATCTCCGACCTCTCCGCCGTCGTGACCGGCCTGCTGCTCGCCTTCAACCTGCCGCCCACGCTGCCGTACTACATGGCCGCGATCGGCGCCGTCGTCGCGGTCGTCGTCGCGAAGCAGCTCTTCGGCGGCCTCGGCTCCAACTTCATGAACCCCGCGCTCGTCGGGCGCGTGCTCCTCGTGATCTCCTTCCCCGTGGCGATGACCCGCTGGACCGTCCTCGACGGGGCCGACGCGGTCGCCGCCGCCACGCCGCTCGCGCAGCTCAAGGCCGCCGCCGCGGCCGGGAGCGCGGTGCCCGGGACGGGCGGCCTCCCGTCGTACGTCGACCTGCTCCTCGGCACCCATGCGGGCTGCGTCGGCGAGGTCTCCGTGCTGGCCCTGCTGGTCGGCGCGGCCTATCTTCTCGCCCGCCGCACGATCTCCCCGTGGGCCCCGCTCGCGTTCGTCGGGACCGTCGGCCTCTTCGCCCTCGTCGCCGGCCAGCCCCCGCTCTACCACATGATGTCCGGCGGCCTGATCCTCGGCGCGTTCTTCATGGCGACCGACTACGCGACGACGCCCCTCTCGTGGAAGGGCAAGCTGGCCTTCGGCATCGGCTGCGGCCTGCTCACCGGCCTGATCCGGCTGTTCGGCGGCATGGAGGAGGGCGTCTCCTTCGCCATCCTGCTGATGAACATCGTCACGCCCCACATCGACAAGTGGACCCGCCCGGTCCCGCTGGGAGGAGGTGTCCGCCATGCCCGCAGCGCCTGATCGCGAACCCGTGCCCCAGCCCCACGTCCACGGCGTCTTCGCCTCGTCTCCCCCGGAGCCGCGCACCCCGGGCCGCAAGACCTACAAGGACCTGCTCGTCTGGCCCGCCGTCGCCCTGTTCATCATCTGCATCATCACGACGGCCGCCCTCGCCGGCACCAACGCCCTCACCGTCGGGCCGATCGCCGATCAGGCGCGCCTCGCCGCCGAGGAGGCCCGCAAGGCCGTCCTCCCGGCCGCGACGTTCGAGCGCGTCGACCTCTCGTCGCTCTCCTCGGCGGACCTCGCGTCCGCCGTCGGGTCCTCGAAGTCCCTGTCGTTCGCGAACGCCGAGGCCTACCGCGGCCTCGACGCCGAAGGCAAGACGGCCGGGGTCGTGGTCGAGGTCGACACCCGCGGCTACGCGAACGGCCTGCGCATCATGATCGGGATCGCCGCGGACGCCACGGTCGCCGGCATCCGCATCCTCGCCGACAGCGAGACGCCGGGCCTCGGCAAGAAGGTCGCGGACGCGCCCTTCCTGTCCGGTCTGCTCGGCAAGCCCACGGCGACCGGCTTCGCGGTCCGCAAGGACGCGAAGGGCGACGTCGTGCCGGTCGACGCCGTGACCGGCGCCACGATCTCCTCCCGCGCCGTCGTGGAGGCCGTCAACGCCGCGGCCCGGCTCGCCGCGCTGCTCCAGAAGGGAGGCGCCTGACGCCATGGCCGAGACGAAGCGCTCCTGGATCTCCGAGATCACCAAGGGATTCGTCAAGGAGAACCCCGTCCTGCGGCTGATCCTCGGGACCTGCCCCACCCTCGCCGTCACGACCAGCGTCGAGAACGGCATCGGGATGGGCATCGCGGCCACGTTCGTGCTGATCGGCTCGAACGTCGCGATCTCCGCCCTCCGGAAATTCATCCCGGACAAGGTCCGCATCCCCGCCTACATCACGATCATCGCGGGCTTCGTGACGGTCGTGCAGCTCCTCCTCAAGGCCTTCGTGCCTTCGCTCGACAAGGCGCTCGGCATCTTCATCCCGCTGATCGTCGTCAACTGCATCATCCTCGCCCGCGCCGAGATGTTCGCGAACAAGAACCCGGTCGGCGCCTCGGCGCTCGACGGGCTCGGCATGGGCATCGGCTTCACGTCGGCCCTGATCGTGATGGGCGCGATCCGCGAAGCGATCGGCAACGGCACGATCCTCGGGTACCCGCTGCCGGTGATCCAGTCCGGCGGCATGATCGAGCCGATCCTGATCCTGATCCTCCCGCCGGGCGGCTTCTTCGTGTTCGGCATCCTCGTCGCGACGGCCCAGCGCCTGTCCGAGGGCATCGACCGCCGCGCGGTCGCGCGCGGCCTCAAGAAGGCGCGCCTCGCCCCGGCCGGCAATGCCCCGACCGCCGAGGACTGCGCGGCGTGCGGCCTCGGCTGCGCGAGCTCCGTCGTCGCGGAGGCCTCCGCCTCGCCCGCCGACGACCCGAAGCCCGCGGCGGACGCCGCCTCCCCGGAAGGAGGTGAGGACCGGTGAAGGCGCTGCTCGTCATCCTCCTCACGTCGATCCTCGTCGACAACTTCGTCCTCTCCAAGTTCCTCGGCATCTGCCCGTTCCTCGGCGTGTCGAAGAACCTCAACACCGCGATGGGCATGAGCGTCGCCGTCATCTTCGTCATGCTGCTCTCCACCGCGATCACCTGGCCGATCCATACGTTCGTGCTTGTCCCGCTCGGCGTGGGCTTCCTCGTCACGCTGGTGTTCATCCTGAGCATCGCGGCCCTGGTCCAGTTCGTCGAGACGATCCTGAAGAAGGCGATGCCGCCGCTCTACAAGGCGCTCGGCATCTACCTGCCGCTGATCACGACGAACTGCGCCGTCCTCGGCGTCACGATCCTCAACATCGACCAGAAGTACGACTTCCTGCAGTCGATGTTCAACAGCCTCGGCGTCGGCGTCGGCTTCATGCTCGCCCTGTTCCTCTTCGCCGGCGTCCGGTCGCGCGTCGACAAGGCCGACGTGCCGAAGTTCCTCAAGGGGCTCCCGATCACGCTCATCGCCGCGTCGCTCGTCTCCCTGTCCTTCTTCGGGTTCAAGGGGATGATCGAGAAGCTGTTCGGCTGACCGGCCGACGCGGTAGGAGGTACGAACGCCATGCATTTCGCCTTCTCCCTGGCCGTGAAGGCCGGCGACATCCTGATCCCCGTCGCGATCACCGGCGGGCTCGCCCTGTTCTTCGGGGGGGTCCTCGCGGTCGTCGCGAAGTTCTTCGAGATCCCGCTGAGCGAGAAGCAGACCCGCGTCCGCGAGATGCTGCCCGGCGCGAACTGCGGCGCCTGCGGCTACACGGGCTGCGACGGTTACGCCGCGGCCCTCGCGAACGACGGCGTCCCGACCGGCCTGTGTCCCGTCGGCGGCGCGCCCCTGTCGGCCTCGCTCGCCGAGTTCCTCGGCGTCGAGGCCCAGTCCGTCGAGCAGCGCGTCGCCTGCGTGATGTGCAACGGCACGTCCGAGCACACGCGCACCCGGTACGAATACCAGGGCATCCCCGACTGCGTCACGGCGTCGATGATGTTCGCCGGGCCGTGGGCCTGCACCTACGGCTGCCTCGGTCTCGGGACCTGCGTCCAGGCGTGCCCGTACGGCGCCCTGTCGGTCGTGGACGGCGTCGCGATCGTCGACAACGCGAAGTGCACGGCCTGCGAGCTGTGCGTCGCCGCCTGCCCCAAGAAGCTGATCTCCATGATCCCGATGCGCGAGGCCAGCTACCAGGTGAAGTGCCGCAACCTCACCAGCGGCGCGGAGACGCGGAAGATCTGCACGGTCGGCTGCATCGGGTGCAGCCGCTGCGTCAAGGCCTGCGGGGACGATGCGATCCACCTCGACGGCGGGCCGCTCGCGCTCATCGACCAGGACAAGTGCACGGCCTGCGGCAAGTGCAAGGCCGTGTGCCCGACGAACTCGATCCATTCATGGGGCACGGACGTCGGGGCCGCGCCGGCCGAAGCGCCGGTCGCGGCGGGCGTCGCGCAGTAGCTGCCGAAGGCGCGCGCCGGCATATTGCGCCGGCTGTCCGGATGTGATAAAGTACCATTTGCGCGTCCGGAACCTGCGGCGCGAGGAGGTTTTCCCGACATGGCCAAGTGCGAGATCTGCCAGAAGGACATTCTGTACGGCCGTTCGATCAGCATCACGCGTTCCCAGGTGTCCCGCCGGGCGAAGTCCAAGCAGAAGCCCAACGTGCGGAACGTCAAGGTCGTCGTCGACGGCGCTCCGACCACGATGCACGTCTGCAGCCGCTGCCTGCGTTCCGACGCGGTGAAGCGCGCCTGACCTTCCCTCCGACGGCGGCATCGGCCGCCCGGACCCGACGAACGAAGAAGGATGCGGCCTCGGCCGCATCCTTTTTCGTGTCCCGGGAACGGAGGCCCTGCGGCGCGGTCCCGGTGGACCGGCCCGGCGCGGAGGCGAAGGCTAGGGGTTCGCGAAGAGCCGGCGGACCGCGACCACCCGCGCGAGCAGGGCCGGCTCGTCGGCGAGCGTCACGAGGCGGACCGAGGAGCGGTTGGCCCGGCTCATCAGCACCTGTCCTTCTCCGACGTACAGGGCGACGTCCGCGTAGACGGGGGCCTCCGGCATCGGCGTGGCCGTGAGCGCGGCGGACGTCGGCGTCAGCGGCTTCGCGGCGCCAGGCGTGGAGGTGGCGACAGGAACGGGGGTCACGGGTCCGAACAGGACCAGGTCGCCGCTGCGCCACGCCGTCGTCGCCCAGGTCCCCGTCTTCTCGTCCTTCTCGAGGGGAACGGACGCGCCGGACCCCGCGATCCCGTCGAAGGCATGCGGTATCGTGCGGCCGTTGACCGCCGCCGCGACCTGGACCAGCCCCTGCGTGTCGATGCCGTCCTGCGTGAGACCGCCGGGCAGGTAGGTCATGCCCAGGAAGGCCATCGCGCTCGCGACGAAGGCCGCCGCGCCGCTCTCCTGCACCGTGCCGTCGACCGGAAGCTCGATCAGGCCGTTGCTCCCGATCCATCCCGTGCCGCCGCCCGCCAGCGCGACGCGATAGATGCCGTCGCCGCGGTAGTCGGCGTAGAGGACGGTCCCCATCATGACTTCCTGCAGGAGCGTCCCCTGGCTCGCGTGCGACATGATGCGACGCACGCGGTCGGCGACGACGAGCTTGTATCGGTACAGGTACGGCTCGGCGGAATCGCGGGCGTCGGTGAGCCGGTCGGAGGCGACGTAGCCGCGCATCCCGTCGGGCAGCTCGACCGCCGCGTAGCCGTAGGCGGCATCCGCGTCGACGACCTTCACCGGGGCGTTGTACAGGACCTGCGTGATCCGGTCCGCCCGGAGGTCCGGACGGTCGAGGACGTCGGCGGCGGTGGCCCGGACGACCCGCGTCGCCTCGGACAGGATGCGGACGGCGGGGTGGCCGTTGTTCGGCTCCCGGTCGCCGAAGAAGGACGAGAGGGCGGCGACCGCCAGCGGGGCCACGACGAACACGAGCACCGCGAGCAGCGCCGTCACCGCGACCGGGGTCGCCCAGGCGGGGAGCCGGCGGCGCCCGGCGCCGTCGACGTAGACCTTCCGGTCGTAATAGGGCAGGGTCTCGCGGCCGAAGGCGTTCCCGCGCGCGGAGCGCTGCGCGGAACGGCGGGAGGCGCTGCGGCGGCGGCCCCGTCCGCCTCCGCGGACGGGGCCGGATCCGCGGTCGAAGCCGCCCGGCGGTGTCCGGCCGGACAGGTTCAAGGGGACTCCTCCCCGATCAGGGCGCCGGAGGATCCCCTCGAGGTCAGGATGACGCAGCTCGCCGCCGCGACGTCGCCTTCATGCGTGAGGCTGATCGCGACGTCCTCGCCGCCGACCGCCCGGAATGCCGCGAGCGCCGCGTTGCGCAGCCGCACGGTGGGTTCGCCGCTTTCGGCGCGCATCACCTCGATATCGCCCAGGGCGATCCCGTCGCGCATCAGGCCGGTCCCGAGCGCCTTCCCGACCGCCTCCTTCGCCGCGAAGCGCACGGCCAGGGATTCATAGCGGCTCTCCTCGCCGCGTGCGAGGCAGTAGGCGAGCTCGACCGGGGTGAAGGTCTTCGAGAGGAACGCGTCGCCCTGCCGGCGCACGACGTTCCGGATCCGATCGATGCTCGCGATGTCGATTCCGCAGCGCAGTCCCATGGTCCCTCCGCGTGTCGTATAATCGAAGCGCCGCCCACGGCACCGCCATTCTATCACAGCCGCCCGCGGAGCGTTCCGCCGCCCCTCGAGGTCCCCGGATGCTGTATCCCCTCCGCTTCCGTCCCGTCTACCGTCCCTATCTCTGGGGAGGCCGCGCCCTCGAGCGCTTCCGCGCCGATGTCCCGGCGACGGGCCCCCTGGCCGAGTCCTGGGAGGTCTCGTGCCTCCCGGACGGGCTCTCGGTCGTCTCGGGCGGCGTCCTCGACCGGCTGACGCTTCCCGACGTCATCGCCCGCTTCGGACCGGAGGTCCTCGGCCGCGACGTCGCGGCCCGCACCGGCGGGCGGTTCCCGCTGCTCGTCAAGCTGCTCGACGCCGCCCTGCCCCTGTCGGTGCAGGTACACCCCGGCGACGCGGACGCGGCGCGCCTGGAGGTCGGCCAATCCGGCAAGGCCGAGATGTGGTACGTGCTCGAGGCACGCCCCGGTGCGACGGTGGTCGCGGGCCTGAAGACCGGGACGACCCGCGAGCGGCTCGCCCGCGCGCTCGAGGAAGGGGATCCCGAGCCGCTGCTCCACCGCATCGAGGTCCGCCCCGGAGACGTCGTCGACATCCCGCCCGGCTCCGTGCACGCGATCGGCGCCGGCCTTTTCCTCTACGAGCTCCAGCAGAGCAGCGACGTCACCTATCGCCTGCACGATTGGGGCCGCCGCGATGCCGCGGGACGGCAGCGCCCCCTCCAGGTCCCGAAGGCGCTCGAGTCGATCGATTTCCGGCACCGCGCGGCCGGCGTGCGGCGGGCGCTCCCGTACCGCCGACCCGACGCCGGGCGGACGACCGGCGAGGTCCTCCGTCGCACGCTCGTCTCGAATGCGCACTTCCGCGTCGACGAGTTCACGCTCGGCATCGGGTCGACGGCGCGCTTCGAGGCGGCCGGCGACCGGTTCCGGGTCCTGACGGGCGTCGCGGGCGAGGGCTGGCTGCGGTACGTCGACGAGAAGGGGCGGCCGGTGACGATGCCGCTCCGCACGGCGGAGACCGTCCTCGTGCCGGCGGCGCTCGGCGGCTACGTCCTCGAGGGCCCGCTCACGGTGCTGGAGGCGGTCCCTTCGGTCTAGACGGCGTCTTGCGCCGGCGGACCGCCTGGCGCAGGTCTTCCCCGAAGAAGCGGTAGCTCGCGAAGCCTCCCAGGAGGCGGGACAGCACCCGCTCGTCGTAGGCGTCGCGGATGTCCTTCGGCTCGAGGTTCGTCGCCACGATCGTGCGGCGCGGCGCGCCGTGCCGCGGTCCGGAACGCGTGTTGAGCACGGTGAGCAGCTCGGGCATCCGCGTCGACGACGGCGCCTCGGTCCCGAGGTCGTCGACGATCAGGAGCTCGACGCCGAGGATCCGGTCGTAGACCTCCTCCGCCTGCTCCAGGCGGTCCTCGTCCGGACGGAAGGAGGCGACGAGCGTGCGGTACGCCGAGATCGCCTCGAACAGCGCCGGCGCCCCCAGATAGAGCACGGAATGCGCCCGCTTCAGCATCCGGTCCGCGATCGCGCCCGCGAGGAAGGTCTTGCCCGTCCCCGGCTTCCCGACGAACAGCAGGTCGCGCGTGCCGGCCTCGCCGAAGGCGTCGCAGAAGGCTTCGCAGGCCTTCCGGATGCCGAGGACGTTGTCGCGCGGCGACAGGTCGGAGCCGTAGCGCTCCTTGTCCGGCGCATCGGAGAACAGCGACGCATCGAAACGCTCGAAGGTCAGGCCGTCGAGGAGGCCGAGATTCGCCCGCTCGAAGAGCATCGGGACCAGGATCGCGTCGCGGCAGACGCAGGGGCGGTGGCGTCCGGTCGGCGGGTCCTCGTCGGCGAGCCCCGTGTCGCGGCAGATCGGGCAGGTCCAGCGCGGCGCTTCGAAATCGGCCTCGACGCCCTTCTCCGCGAGGAATGCGAGGCGACGGGCGGTGCGCTCCCGCTTCTCGGCGGCGAGCCCGGCGACGCGCGCCGCGGCGTCCGGCCCGGTCTGCAGCGTGGCGGCGAGCATCGCGGCGCCGGTCTCGGCGATCTCCCGGTCGAGCGTCGCGAGCGCGGGGTACGTCGCGCGCACGGCGCGCGCACGCTCCGCCCCCGCGCGCTCCGCCCGCTCCCGGCGGGCCGCGTAGACCGCCTCGATGCGCTGCTCGAGCCCGTTCCTCATTCCTTCGGCGCCTCGAGCCGGAACAGGTCGAGCTGGCCGGGCAGCACCGCGGGCGGCACGGAACCCCGCGCGGCGGGCGGCGCTTCGGGCGGCGGAGGCGTCGCGGCGTCGGGGTCGTCGGGATCGGGGGGCGATACTTCCTCGTAGAGGCTGCCCAGGTATTCGTCGCTGTACTCGCGCTGGACGAAGTTGCCGGCATTGCGCGCACGGCCGCGTCCACCATCCGGACCCGGGGCGCTTGTCGTCCCGGCGGCCTGCTCCGCCCGCCGTTCGGCGGCGATCCGCCGCATCCGCTCCCCCTCGTACCGCTCGACGTCCTCCGGCGTCTTCACGCCGTTCCGGGACCACTCCTTCAGGATGCCGTCCACGAACGCGAGGTTGGGGTTGCGCAGCTTCACGGTGCGCCGCAGGGCGAGGTCGACCACGTCGAAGCCGTAGCCGAGCCCGTTCGCCCAGTTCGCGACGAGCTCCTCGTCGTATTGGGTCATCGCCTTCCGCAGCCGGCGGCCGACCTTGCGCGACAGGTCCGCGAGCTTCTCGCGCTCCGCGAAGTACGCGCTCAGGTCCTGGAAGGTCACGATGCCGTTCGTCGACCAGCTCTGCGCGACCGCCGCGATGTAGCCCTTGCCGTCGAGCTTGCCGCGGTCCGCGCAATAGCGGAACAGGGCGTAGATCACCTCCGGCTCGAAGCGGTAGCGGTCGAACCAGGAATCCACCTCGTAATACCAGGCCGGGGCCATCAGCCCCTGGAAGAAGGTCTTCGCGATGTCGGCGAGCAGCTTGTCCCGCGCCGCCCGCCGCGCTTCGGCCGGCGTGCGCGTGCGCTCCGCGCCGGGCTCCGCGCCGGCCGTCTCCGGTTCGGACGACGTGCGCGGCCGGTAGACCTTCCCGACCTCGACCGCCTTCACGTCCACGATCTCGAAGCCGCGCTCCTTCATCTGCACGAGTCCGGCCGCCGCCAGCTGCGCGGTCGCCGCGCGCACCGCGTCCGGGTCGGCGCCGAGCCGGCGCGCGAGCTCCGCTTCCGTGAAGGTCCGCCGCGCGCGGGCCGCGAACAGCGCGTACACGTAGAGCTTCACGGCGAGACCGTCGAGCGCGGGGAGGTATTCGGTGATGAAGATGTCCGGCACGAGCGTGTCGGAGAAGAGGAGCCTGCGGCTTTCGTCGATCTGCATGGCGGGTGCGCTCCTCCGAGTCCTGCCGGCCGTCCGCCCGGGACGGCGCAGCCTTGATTATCCACCGGTCCGGGGTCCCGTGCAAGGGCGGATTCCGAGCGGAGAAGGCGCCCGCCCCCGCTTCCGGGGACGAGCGCCTTCCGTGCCGCGCCGGCCTGCGCGGGCCGGCCGGATCCGCGGCGCTAGAGCGTCGCGGCGAGCCGCTTGTAGTTCGCGAGGCGGTCCTTCGAGGCCTCCTCGGCGTTCTTGAAGAGCACCTCGGCGCGGTCCGGGAAGCTGCGCACCAGCGAATTGTACCGGACCTCGCTCATCAGGAACTCCTGGAAGGAGGCGGTCGGGTCCTTGGAGTCGAGCTGGAACGGATTCTTCCCCTCGGCCTTCAGGTCGGGGTTGTACCGGTACAGGTGCCAGTAGCCGCATTCGACGGCGCGCTTCTCCTGGGTCTGCGACACGGTCATGCCGCCCTTGATGCCGTGGTTGATGCACGGGGCGTACGCGATCACGAGCGACGGGCCCTTGTAGGCCTCGGCCTCGGCGATCGCCTTGATCGTCTGGGCCTGGCTCGCGCCCATCGCGATCTGCGCGACGTACACATAGCCGTAGCTCATCGCCATCAGCCCGAGGTCCTTCTTGCGCGTCGGCTTCCCGGCCGCCGCGAACTGCGCGATCGAGCCGGTCGGCGTCGACTTGGAGGCCTGGCCGCCGGTGTTCGAGTACACCTCGGTGTCGAAGACCAGCACGTTCACGTCCTCGCCGGTCGACAGCACGTGGTCGAGGCCGCCGTACCCGATGTCGTACGCCCAGCCGTCGCCGCCGAAGATCCAGGTCGAGCGCTTCACGAGGTAGTCCTGCTTCTCGACGATCTCGGCGAAGATCGCCTTCGCCTTCCCGTCGCCGCCCGCGTAGGCCTTCACGGCCGCGAGCGCGGCGTCGCTCGCCGCGCGGGTCGTCTTCCCGTCGCCGAATGCGTCGAGCCAGGCCTTGAACGCCGCCTTGGCGCCGTCGCCGACGTCGAGGGCCATCGCCTGCTGCAGGAGGTCGGCGATGCGGGCGCGGATCTGCTGCGCGCCCAGGTGCATGCCGAGCCCGTTCTCCGCGTTGTCCTCGAAGAGCGAGTTCGCCCACGCCGGGCCCTGGCCCTTCTCGTTCAGGCGGTACGGCGTCGCCGGCGCGGAGGCGCCCCAGATCGAGGAGCAGCCCGTCGCGTTGGAGATCAGCATGCGGTCGCCGAAGAGCTGGGTCACGAGCTTGGCGTACGGCGTCTCGCCGCAACCGGCGCAGGCGCCCGAGAACTCGAGCAGCGGGGCTTCGAACTGGCTGCCCTTCACGGTCTCCTTGTTCGCGGGATTCGGTTTCGCGGAGAGGGTCATCGCGTAGTCCCAGTTCGCCGCCTGCTCCATCTGCGTCTCGAGCGGCTTCATGATCAGCGCCTTCTCCTTGGCCGGGCAGACGTTCGCGCAGCTGCCGCAGCCGTAGCAGTCGAGCACGTCGACCTGGATGCGGAAGCCGTACTGCTCATAGGGCTTCATGCCGGGCTTGAGCGTGAACGCCGCGGGCGCGGACTGCGCCTCCTTGGCGTCCACGAGGAACGGGCGGATCGTCGCGTGCGGGCACACCAGCGCGCACTGGTTGCACTGGATGCACTTGTCGGGCTGCCACTCCGGCGTCTCGACCGCGATGCCGCGCTTCTCGTACTGCGAGGTGCCCTGCGGGAACGTGCCGTCCTCGCGGCCCTGGAAGGCGCTGACCGGGAGCGTGTCGCCGGCCATCGCATTCATGACGTCCGCGACCTGCTCGATGAAGGCGGGGGCCCTGCGCTTCGCCTTCGGCGCGTCCGCGGCGTCCTTCCAGGCGGCCGGGACCGCGACCTCGACGAGCTTCTCCACGCCGGCGTCGACCGCGGCGTTGTTCATCCGGACGATCTCGTCGCCCTTCTTGCCGTAGGACTTCACGATCGCGTCCTTCATATAGCCGACCGCTTCCTGGATCGGGATGATCTTCGCGAGCTGGAAGAACGCGGCCTGCATGATCGTGTTGATGCGTCCGCCGAGTCCGAGCTCGCGGGCGATGCCGATCGCGTCGATCGTGTAGAAGCGGATGCCGTTCTCGGCGATATGGCGCTTCATCTTCGCGGGCAGCTTCTCGTCGAGCTCTGCGCCGCTCCACGGGCAGTTCAGGAGGAACGTGCCGCCCTTCTTCAGGTCGGGGAGCATGTCGAAGGTGTCGACGTACGACGTCTTGTGGCATGCGAGGAAGTCGGCCTTCTTCACGAGGTACGGCGAGCGGATCGGGTTCCTGCCGAAGCGCAGGTCGGAGATCGAGACGCCGCCCGACTTCTTCGAGTCGTACGAGAAGTACGCCTGCGCGTACATGTCGGTGTGGTCGCCGATGATCTTGATCGAGTTCTTGTTCGCGCCGACCGTGCCGTCCGAGCCGAAGCCCCAGAACTTGCAGCTGATCGTGCCCTCGGCGGTCATGTCGACGTCCTCGGTCACGGGCAGCGACAGGTTCGTGACATCGTCCACGATGCCGATCGTGAAGCCGTTCTTCGGCTTGCCGGCGGCGAGGTTCGCGAACACGGCCAGGAGCTGGCCGGGGGTCGTGTCCTTCGAGCCGAGGCCGTAGCGGCCGCCGACGATCGACGGGGCGTCGCACTGGCTGGCGTACGCCGCGCAGACGTCGAGGTACAGGGGCTCTCCCTGGGCGCCGGGCTCCTTGGTGCGGTCGAGGACGGCGATGCGCTTCACGGTCTTCGGGATCGCGGCCAGCATGCGCTCGACGGAGAACGGACGGTAGAGGTGGACCTTCAGGAGGCCGACCTTCTGGCCCTTCCTGTTGAGGTAGGCGACGGCTTCCTCGGCGGTCTCGCACACGGAGCCCATCGCGACGACGATGCGGTCGGCATCCGGCGCGCCCACGTACTGGAACGGCTTGTACTCGCGGCCCGTGATCCTGCCGATCTCGGCCATGTAGTGCTCGACGACGGCCGGCAGCGCCTCGTAGAAGGGGTTGCAGGCCTCGCGGGCCTGGAAGAAGATGTCGGGGTTCTGCGCGGTGCCGCGGAGCACGGGGTGGTTCGGGCTGAGGGCGCGGTCGCGGAACTCCTGGACGGCCTTGCGGTCGAGGAGGCGGTCGAAGTCGGCGTAGTCGATCGACTCGATCTTCTGGACCTCGTGCGAGGTGCGGAAGCCGTCGAAGAAGTGCAGGAACGGCACGCGGCCGCGGATCGCGGAGAGGTGCGAGACGGCGGCGAGGTCGAGGGCCTCCTGGACGCTGTTCGAGGCGAGCAGGGCGAAGCCCGTCTGGCGGCAGGCCATCACGTCGGAGTGGTCGCCGAAGATCGAGAGCGCGTGGCTCGCGACGGCGCGGGCGGTCACGTGCAGGACGCCGGGCAGGAGCTCGCCGGCCATCTTGTACATGTTGGGGATCATCAGCAGCAGGCCCTGCGACGCCGTGAACGTCGTGGTCAGCGCGCCCGCGTTGAGGGCTCCGTGGATGACGGCGGCGGCGCCGCCCTCGGACTGCATCTCGACGACCTTGACGGTCTGTCCGAACAGGTTCGTCTTCCCGATCGCGGCCCACTGGTCGACGATCTCGGCCATGGGGGACGACGGGGTGATCGGGTAGATGCCCGCGACCTCGGTGAAGGCGTACGCGGTGTAGGCCGCCGCGCTGTTGCCGTCCAGGGTCATGAACTTCCGGTTCTTCGCCATTTCGCTCTCCTTTGTCTCTATCGGGGGCTCGATTTTTCTCACTGCAGAAAAAGCCACTGGCAGTATACCACGGCGGGAGGGTCCCCGCATCCTCGCAGGGTTACCGTACGAGCAGCGACTCCCCGGTCATCTCGGCCGGTTTCGGGAGGCCCATCGCGTCGAGCAGGGTCGGCGCGAGGTCCGCGAGTCGGCCGTTCCTAATCCCGACCCCCGGCATCCCCGCGAGGAGGACCGGGACCGGGTTGGTGGTGTGCGCCGTGAACGGGCCGCCCGTCTCCGGGTCGACCATCTGCTCGGCGTTGCCGTGGTCGGCCGTGAGGACCACGACGCCGCCCTGCGCGAGGACGGCCTCGGCGACCTTGCCGGCGCAGGCGTCCACCGCCTCGACGGCCTTCACGGCCGCGTCGAGGAACCCGGTGTGCCCGACCATGTCGCAGTTCGCGAAATTGAGCACGACGACGTCGTAGACGCCCGACGCGATCCGCTCCGCGGCCTCGTCGGCCACCTCGAAGGCGCTCATCTCGGGCTTCAGGTCGTACGTCGCGACCTTCGGCGAGGGGATCAGGCAGCGGTCCTCGCCGGGGTACTCCTTCTCGACGCCGCCGTTGAAGAAGAACGTCACGTGGGCGTACTTCTCGGTCTCGGCGATGCGGAGCTGGCGGAGCCCGAGGCTCCCGACGTACTCCCCGAACGTCCGGTCGAGGTTCTCGGGGAGATACGCGAACGACAGCCCGGGGAATTCCGCGAACGTGCGGTCGTACTGGGTCATGCAGACGTACCGGGCGGGAACGTGTCCGGCCGGGCGGGCGAAGCCGTCGAAGCCCGGCTGGACGAACGCGCGCGTGATCTCGCGGGCGCGGTCGGGGCGGAAATTGAAGAACACCACGGAGTCGCCGTCATCGATCGTCGCGACGGGCCGGCCGCCCTCCCGGACGACCGTCGGCAGCACGAACTCGTCGAACACGCCCGCGGCGTAGGAGTCCGCGACGGCCTGCACGGGGTCCGCGCACGCAGCGCCCTCGCCGAGGGCCAGCGCCCGGTACGCCTTCTCCACGCGCTCCCAGCGGTTGTCGCGGTCCATCGCATAGTAGCGGCCCATCAGCGTGGCGATGCGCCCGCAGCCGATCTCCGCCATCTTCGCGACGAGCGCCTCCGTATGCCCCTTCGCGGAGTCGGGCGGGACGTCGCGGCCGTCGAAGAACGCATGCACGAAGGTCCGGCCGGCGAGGCCCTGCTCCTTCGCGAGGCGCAGCAGCGCGTGGAGGTGCGTGTCGTGGCTGTGCACCCCGCCGTCGGAGAGCAGGCCGTAGAGGTGGAGCTTCCCGCCGGTCGCCTTCGCCGAGGCGATCGCCCCGAGGAACGCCGGATTCGCGAAGAACCCGCCCTCCTCGATCTCCTTCGTGATGCGCGTGAGCTCCTGGTAGACGATGCGGCCGGCGCCGATGTTGGTGTGCCCGACCTCGCTGTTCCCCATCTGGCCGCGCGGGAGCCCGACGTCCATGCCGCTCGTCGCGAGCAGCGCCGCCGGCCAGGCCGCCTTCAGGCGGTCGAGGTTCGGCGTCCGGGCCAGGGCGACGGCGTTGGCCGCGCTCGAGGGGTTATAGCCGTAGCCGTCGAGGATCATCAGGAGCACGGGGCGCTGGGGGATGCGGGTCATGTCGGGTCCTTTCCGGGGCCGCGCGCGGCGGCCGTCTTCATGCGGAAAGGCCGGGAAGCCCGGCCTTTCCATGGCATCGCGGGGGCGGTCCGGCCGTCCGGGGCTACGCGCCGGCCTTCACGATCGTCGTGAAGTCGTCCTCCTTGAGGGAGGCGCCGCCGACGAGGCCGCCGTCGATGTCCTCCTGGCCGAACAGGCCGGAGGCGTTCTCCGCGGAGACGCTGCCGCCGTATTGGATGCGGAGCGCGTCCGCGACCTCGGCGCCGTAGAGGCCCTTCACGGTCGCGCGGATCAGCGCGCAGACCTCCTGGGCCTGGGCGTCCGTCGCGACCCTGCCGGTCCCGATCGCCCAGATCGGCTCGTACGCGATCGCGAGGAACAGCATCTTGCCGGCCGGGACGCCCGCGAGGGCCTTCTCGACCTGCCCCTTCACGAGGGCCTCGGTCTCGCCGGCCTCGCGCTGGGCGAGCGACTCGCCGACGCAGACGATCGGGCGCAGGCCCCACTTGAGCGCGGCATGCACCTTCTTGTTCACGGTCTCGTCGGTCTCGGCGAAGTACTGGCGGCGCTCGCTGTGGCCGATCACGACGTACGGCACGCCCATGTCGGCGAGCATCGCGGCGGAGACCTCGCCGGTGAACGCGCCCTTCTCCTCGAAGTGGCAATTCTGCGCGGCGACCTTGATGTTCGTGAACGCCAGCGCCTCGAGCAGAGCGGGCAGCGAAATGAACGGCGCGGCGACGACGACCTCGGCCGCGGCGCCCGCGAGGCGGGGCTTCAGGATCTCGGCGTACTTCACGGCGTCCGCCGGGCCCTTGTTCATCTTCCAGTTACCGGCGACGAGCGTGCGGCGCGGGTCCTTGTCCATCAGGCAGTCGATGCCGGGCAGGACCTTGCCCTCGAGGAACTCGAGCGAGGCGCCGCCGCCGGTGGAGATATGCGTGACCTGGTCGGCGAACCCGAGGAGCTCGACCGCGGCCGCGGAGTCGCCGCCGCCGATGATCGAGACGGCGCCGGAGCCGGCCACGGCGCGGGCGACCTCGCGGGTGCCGGTCGCGAAGCGCTCGAACTCGAACACGCCCATCGGGCCGTTCCAGACCACGGTGCCGGCGCCCCGGATCGCGGCGGCGAAGGCGGCGATCGTGTCGGGGCCGATGTCGAGGCCCATCCAGCCGTCCGGGATCGCGGTCGACGGGACGGTCTTCGCCTCCGCGTCGGCGGCGAAGCGGTCGGCGACGACGTTGTCGGTCGGGAGCAGCAGCGCGACGCCCTTGTCCTTGGCCTTCTGCAGCAGCGCCTTCGCGAGCTCGACCTTGTCGTCCTCGCAGATGCTGGTGCCGACGGGGTAGCCCTGGGCCTTCACGAAGGTATAGGCCATCCCGCCGCCGATGATCAGCGTGTCGACCTTCTCGATCAGGTTCTCGATCACGGCGATCTTGTCGGAGACCTTCGCGCCGCCGAGGATCGCGACGAACGGGCGCTTCGGGTCGGCGAGGGCGGAGCCCATCACGTCGATCTCGCGCTGGATCAGGAAGCCGCACACGGACGGCAGGTAGTTCGCGAGGCCCGCCGTGGAGGCGTGCGCGCGGTGCGCGGTGCCGAACGCGTCGTTCACGAAGACGTCAGCCATCGACGCCAGGTCGCGGGCGAACGCGGGCTTGTTCTTGGTCTCTTCCTTCATGAAGCGGACGTTCTCGAGCATCAGGACCTCGCCGTCCTTCAGGGCGGCGGCCTTCGCCTTGGCGTCCTCTCCGTTCACGTCGGCGGCCAGGACGACCGGCCGGCCGAGCAGCTCGGCGAGGCGGTCGGCGGCGGGCTTCATGGAGTACTTGGGCTCGGGTCCGCCCTTCGGACGGCCGAGGTGCGAGACGAGGATCACCTTCGCCTGCTGGCCCACCAGGTAGCGGATCGTCGGCAGCGCGCCCTGGATGCGCTTGTCGTCGGTGATGCGCCCTTCCTTGTCCTGCGGGACGTTGAAATCCACGCGGACGATCACGCGCTTGCCGCGGACGTCGATATCCTGGACCGTCTTCTTCTGCATCATCGCCATGACTGCCCCTCTCCTTGCCGTGCCTCATTCTCCCGGAAACCGATGATAGTATACGGCAGGACCGGGGGACCCGCAAGGGAACCCGACGCGGACGGCCGGAAACGAAGCCGTTCGGCGGCGGTCGGCCCCCACCGGCCTTCCGCCTACCGGGCGGCGTTGCCGATCCGCGCCTCGCCGCCGGCGCCGCCCGCCCCGTCCGCGTTCCAGCGGGCGCCCCGCCCGTCCGATCCGGCCCGACACCCCTCCGCCTCCTCCGTCGGCCTGCGCGTCTCCACGCGCAGCACATCCACCGCCTCGGCGATGCGCGGCTCGAGCCGGGCGATCACCTCGCCCCGCGTGACGAACAGGACGCGCGCGAAGACGGCCGCACCGAAGGAATCGTGGATGCGGCCGGCGCTCTGCGTGCCGCGGGCGACGGTCGACGGAGAGTTCGCTACGTACCCGACCGTGCCGAGGCGCGGCAGCAGGACGCGCACGGCCTCCGCGTCGTTCTCGTTGTCCGGTTCCTTCGCGAGCAGGACCAGGTCGCCCACGGCGAAGGGCGTCTTCCCGTAATAGTGGTCGATGCCGACGATGGTGACGAAGCGCTCGTCCATGCCAGGACCCTCCTTGTCCGCCTTCAGCGTATCACGGGGGTCTGCACGGATCGTGCAAAGCCGGATCGGATCCTTTCCTGCGTCCGCGTCTCGCGGAGTGCCTGACGGGATGCGGCGCCTCGGAGCTACGTCCGTTCCATGCGGCATCCGCCGATGTAGACGGCCGCGACGGCGAGGTCCGACGCAAGGATCGAGAAGTCCGCGCGCGCCCCCTCCGCGATTCGTCCGATGTCCGTCCGGCCGAGCAGGTCGGCCGGCGTCGTCGCGAGCATGCGGACGACGTCGACGAGCGGGATGCCCGCGTCGCGGTGCGCCGTGCGGAGGAGCCGGTCGCCCGTGGCGACGCTGCCCGCGAAGGCCGAGCGGTCCGGGAGCCAGGCCACGCCGTCGGCGACGACGACCGTCCGGCCGCCCTGCAGGCCGCCGAGGAGGCTCTTCCCGTCCGGCATGCCGGCGGCGCGCATCGAGTCGGTCACGAGGCAGACGCGTCCCGGTCCCTTGATGCGCCAGATCATCCGCAGCATCGGCGGCGGCAGGTGGATGCCGTCGGCGATCGCCTCGACGTACATGCCGTCGAGGAGGTAGGCCGCCTCGACGACGCCGCCGCGGCGGTACCCGTCGATGCGGCGAACGGTCGACATTCCGGAATACAGATGCGTCGTGGAGACGAAGCCGGCCTCGTGCGCCGCGATCGCGTCCTCCATGAAGGCATCGGAGTGGGCGATCGAGGGCCGCACGCCGCGCGCGCGGAGCGCCTGCGCGAACTCCCTTGCGCCCGGGAGCTCGGGGGCTGCGCTCCAGCGCAGGATCCCGGGGCAGCGGTCGAGCACGCGGAGGTACTCGGCCGGGTCGGGGTTGCGGATGTGGGCGGGGTCCTGGGCGCCCTTCTGGGCCATCGAGAAATACGGCCCTTCGAGGTGGAGCCCGAGGATGCGCGCCCCCGCCGCGGAAGCGGACGCCCCGCCGGCCGCGTGGGCCGCGTCGGACGCCCGCTTCGCCGCGGAGAACGTGTCGAGCGAGCGGAGCAGCGCCTCCGTGGAGCTCGCGAGCGTCGTCGGGAGGAGCGAGGTCGTGCCGTGGGCCGCGTGCATGCGCGCGGCGCCGCGGAAGGCCTCGGGCGTGCCGTCCATGAAGTCGTGGCCGCCGCCGCCGTGGGTGTGGACCTCGACGAACCCCGGGACGACCGTCGCGCCCGCGGCGTCGACCGTCCGGACGCCGGCGGCGTCCCCGCCGTCGAACCCGTCCGGCAGGCGCGCGTCGCCGGGCGCCTCGAGGATGCGGACGATGCGGCCATCCGCGATGCAGAGCGCCGCTTCGGGAAGGATGCGGTCCGGCAGGACGGCGCGGGCGCGGAGGACGACGAGGCGGTCGACGGCCGCCGTCTTCAGCCCGGAGGAAAGGCGCAGGCCGAGCCCGTCGGTGTGGCGGCGCAGATGGCGGACGAGGCCGGCGGCGTAGGCGTCCTCGAGACGGTCGAGGGCCGCGTGCAGGCGGTCGCCGAGCGTGCCGCCGGCCGGGTCCGCGTGCTTCAGGACGTGGCCGTACGTGATGTGCAGGACCTGGCGCGCGTCGTCCTGGTCGAGCAGGCAGGGCAGCCCGGCGTCGGTCATCGACGCCTCGGGCGCGATGTTCCCCGCCTCGCCGGAGATGTGGTAGAAGTTCCGCGCGTCCGGCAGCGACGCGACCGCGACGCGCAGGATCTCCCGGAACAGCGCGGGCTCGCGCGCGGACAGCACGCGCAGCGCCTCGAGCCAGTGCGTGCCGGCGGTCTTCAGGTGATAGCCCTCGGGCGCCTCGGCGCCGACGATCGGGAACACGAGGAACTTGTCGCTGCCCGAATGGACGCTGACGCGGTAGCCGAGCGCGCGGGCGATCGCCGCGTGCGCCGCGAACTCCCCGCGGAACCGGGCGACGTCGCCGCGGTAGTCGACGCCCTTCTGGAACTCGCCGCAGAAGCGCGGGGCGATGCTCATCGGGCGCACGCCGCGACGCAGCAGCTCCAGGGCCACGAACGCGTGGTCGGCGGGCGAGGTCACGGTCGCCGTCTCGTCGATCGAGACCTCGAAGTCGATCGGGCGCGCGGACGCCGCGATGCGCGTCCTGTACATGTCGACGGAGTGGGCGATCGCGCCCCGGTACGTCAGGACGCGCCGCTCGAAGCCCGGGCGGTCCATGGAGACGCCGAGCGCCGCGAGCCGGGGCTCCCCGCCCGCGAGGTAGCGCGCCTCGAGGTCGGCGCGCTCCGCCTCCGGCAGCACGGCGTAGCGCGCGCGGATCTCCGCTTCGGGCAGCGTCGCGAGCGTCTTGTCGATGTGGTCGGAGCAGTCGAGCGTGATCATCGTGAAGCCGCACCCGAGGGCGCAGTCGAGCTCCTCGCCGGTCTTCAGGTGGTCTCCGTCGGCGCCGTAGCCCTCGGTCCAGCCGACCTCGAACGCGCCCCAGGTGGCGGCCGCGAGGACCTCCTCGTAGGTGCGGCCGGTCAGGCGAAGCTCGCGCATGGACTGCTGGGCGAGCACCGGGAAGACGGGCAGGCCCGCGAGCGCCCTCAGGTGGCCGGCGGCCGCGCGGCCGAGCCGGTCGCCGAGGCCGATCGAGACGGCCTTCCCCGGGTTCGCGCAGGGCGCGAGGTGCGGGAACGCGGCGCGCATCCAGGCGGCGTTGGCGGTCGAAAGGCCGCAGACGGCCCGGCTTCCGCCGGGGAGGGTGCACAGGCCCTCGAGGCCCGCGGGGAAGCGGCCCTCCGCCGTCTCGACGAGGAGCGCGCGCGCGCCTTCATGGCGCACGAGC
This sequence comes from uncultured Eubacteriales bacterium, assembly GCA_903919045.1. Taxonomy (GTDB): domain Bacteria; phylum Bacillota; class Clostridia; order Saccharofermentanales; family UBA5734; genus CAILLO01. The sequence continues at coordinate 24,924 of CAIXGU010000097.1, forward strand.
TCGAAGGAGGCGCCGTCCTTCGCGAGGCGCGAGGCCGGGTAGCGGCGATCGAGGGCGTCGGGGCGGGCGACGGCGGGGTTCGGGTCCGTCATGTCGTTCCTCCTTGCGGGGCCTTCCAGGGGGCGGGAGGCGCGCAGCTGGCGCGCGGGACGAGGCGGGGCGCGAAGCGCTCGACGGTGACCTTCCCCGGCTCCCGGAGCGCGTCGGAGAGGAGCCGCATCGCCGCGGCGCCGGTCTCGAAGGCGGGATGCGCGATGGTGGAAAGGGCGGGGGTGACCCAGGCGCTGAACGGCAGGTCGTCGAACCCGAGGACGGACACGTCGTCGGGCACGCGCACCCCGAGCGCCGCGAAGCCCTGGATCAGGCCGAACGCCGTGACGTCGTTCGCGGCGAAGACGGCGGTCGGCACGCGGGGGGAGCGTCCGGCCAGTCGGCCGGCCAGGCGGCGCCCGTTCTCGACCTCGTATCCTTCGGTGCCCTCGGCCTCGGACGTCCCGAGGAAGATGCGGTGCTCGCCGCCGGGGATGCCGAAGGCCGCGAGGCCCTCGAGGAATCCGCGCTGCAGCGATCGGCGGCTCGGGCGGTCGATCGGGGACGAGGCGAAGGCGATGTCGCGGTGCCCGAGGGCGTGCAGGTGCGCGACGGCGAGCTTCCCCGCGGCCTCGAAGTCGAACTCGACGCGGCTGCATTTCAACCCCTCGACGACCTGGTCGAAGGTGACGATCGCGATGCCGCCGGACTGGAGGTCCTTGAGGAGATTCGCATCCGGGCGGGTCAGGGACACGATCGCGCCGGCCACCTGCTTCGTCGCGAGCATCCGGAGCGAGCGCGCCTCGGTCTCGGGATCGCGGAACGAACTGGCGAGGAGGACGTTGTAGCCGAGGCGGTGCGCCTCGGTCTCGAGCCCGAGGAGAACGGACGTGAAATAGGGATTCGACAGGTTCGGCAGCACGACGCCGATGTCGGCGCTCTCCCGGCGGCGGAGCATCCGCCCGATGGCGTTCGGCGTGTAGCCGACCTCCTTGGCGACGGCGACGACGCGCGCACGGACGGCCTCCTTCACGGGATAGCCGCTGTCGGACAGGACGCGGGACACGGTGGCGCCGCTCACCCCGCAGATCCGGGCGATGTCGTAGATCGTGGGCTTCCGGGTCTTCGGATCCAGGGCCATCCGGTCCACCGCCTCTCCGTGCGCTTCTAGCAATCGATTGCCATGCTACTCCGGTCCGCGGATCCGCGCAAGGGGTCCGGGAGGGCTGTGGTAGAATGGTTCCGACCGCGGGCCGCGCCCGCGGGGCCCGTCCCCCGCCCGTTCCGCGCGTTCCCTGCGCCCCGTGCATCCCGGAGGCCGACATGAAGATCTCCGTCGTCATCCCCTTCTTCAATGAGGAGAAGCAGATCCCGATCACGGTCGACGCGCTCGTGCCCGTGCTGACGTCGCTCGGCTGCGACTTCGAGGCCGTGCTCGTCGACGACGGCTCGTCGGACGGCACCTGGGCCGCCCTCCGCGCGGCCTGCACCGCCGATGCGCGCCTGCGCGCGATCCGCTTCTCCCGCAACTTCGGCAAGGAGGCGGCCCTGTGCGCCGCGCTCGACGCCGCGGACGGCGACGCCGTCGTCGTGATGGACGGCGACCTGCAGCACCCGCCGGCCGTGATCCCGGAGATGGTCCGCCTCTGGCGCGACGAAGGCTACGAGGTCGTGGAGGGCGTGAAGTCGTCCCGCGGGCGCGAGAGCCTCGGCAGCCGGCTGAACGCGGCCCTGTTCTACAGCCTCTTCAAGCGCCTCTCCGGCTACGACCTGGAGAACGCCTCGGACTTCAAGCTCCTCGACCGCCGCGTCGTCGAGGAGTGGCGCCGCCTCGGCGAGCGCGACACGTTCTTCCGCGGGCTGTCGGCGTGGCTCGGGTTCCGCCGCGCGAAGGTCCCGTTCGAGGTCGCCGACCGGAAGGCCGGGAAGAGCAAGTGGTCCCCCTTCAAGCTGATCCGCCTGAGCATCACCGCGATCACGTCGTTCTCCGCGATGCCGCTGCAGATCGTCTCGGTCCTCGGCGGGCTCCTGCTCGTCGGCTCCCTCGCCCTCGGGATCCAGACCCTCGTGAAATGGGCGCAGGGCTCCGCGGCGAGCGGCTTCACCACCGTGATCCTCCTGCTGCTCCTGATCGGCGGCTGCATCATGCTGAGCCTCGGCCTGATCGGCATCTACCTCGCGCGCATCTTCGACCAGGTGAAGGGCCGCCCGCGCTACGTCGTCGCGGAGGACACGCGACGGAGGGGCCGCTGATGCTGGGATTCGAGGCGCTCCCCGGCTTCCTCGGCGTCCTCGCCTCCGCGTACCTCGCCCTCTGCCTCGCGCTCGGGCATGCGCTGCGCGCCCGCCTGCTGCCGCCCGCGCCGGCGCTCTTCGAGGGCGCCGCCGGCGTGCGGACCGCGGACGGCCCGGACCTCGAGGGACGGCCCCTGCGGCCGACGCCGCACCTCCCCGCCTGGACCTTCGACGTCCCCGTCGCCCTCGTGCTCGGCGGCATCGTCCTCACGTCGGCCGTCTACCTCCTCGCCTGCGCCTTCGACGCCGTCCTCCCCGCGACGTCCGCGATCCACCCGCTGCTGCCGGCGAACCTCGCCGGCGCCGCCCTGGCGGTCCTCGCGATCCGCGCCCTGCGCCCGCCGCACCGGCAGGTCCCGCTGGCCGAGGTCGGCCGCGGTCCGGTCGCGCGCGCCGTCGCCGGCGGGACGGACGCCGTCCGCCGCGCCTGGGCGGCCTTCGTCTCCTCGCCCTTCTTCGCCGGTTCCGCCGTCGCCTTCCTGCTGGTCGGCACCTACATCATGGCCTACGTCTTCTGGATGAAGGACGGGGTCCTGCACTCGGGCGTCACGGCGTTCAGCGACTTCTCGCCGCACACCGCGATGATCCGGTCCTTCTCGCACGGCCGCAACTTCCCGACCGAGTACCCGCACTTCGCGAACGACGGCATCCGCTACCACTTCCTGTTCCTCTTCCTCACGGGGAACCTCGAGTTCCTCGGCCTGCGGATGGACCTCGCCTTCGACCTGCTCGGGATCCTCGGCCTCGCCGCCTTCTGCGTCCTGCTCGGCGCGCTCGGCGTCGCGCTGACGGGCCGCCGCGGCGTCTTCCTCCTCGGCCCCCTGCTCCTGTTCCTCCGCGCGTCGGTCTCCTTCGTCCCGTTCCTCGCGGAGCTCGCGCGGAAGGCGGACGGGAGCCCGGTCGCCTTCGCGAAGCTGCTCTTCGCCCAGCGCGACTTCATCGGCGACACGCCCTTCGACAACTGGGGCATCTGGACATTCAACGTCTTCGGCAACCAGCGCCACCTCCTGTGGGGCGGCGTCGCGATGCTGCTCGTGCTGTTCATCTTCCTGCCCTACCTGCACCGGATGACCGTGCGGCTCCGTGCGCTGCGGCGCCCCGGGCGCGGCGGCGCCGATGCGGCGCGCCAGCTCACGACGGACGACCTGCTGCGCACGGCCGAGGCCGTCGCCGACGCCTGGTCGGACTCCGCACCGGAGGGCACCGGGCCCGACGACGCGTCGTCCGCCCCCGCGACCGCACCCGCCGCCGCCCGCCGGCCCGCCCCCGCGCCCGGCCTGCGCGCCTTCTTCCTGTCCCGCGAGGCCTGGATCCCAGACCGCGCGGACCTCCCCGCGATCGGGCTCGCGGCCGGCCTCCTGTTCCTCCTCCCCTATTGGCACGGCTCCGTCCTGCTCTCCGCCCTCGCGGTCCTGTTCGTCCTCGCGATCGTCTCGCAGGCGCGCCTCGCGCATCTCGCCGTCGCCGTCGCCGCCCTCGCCGGCTCCTGGCTGCAGACCGGCTTCTTCGCGGGCTTCGGCACGAGCGTGGTCTCGCCGTCCTTCTACTTCGGCTTCGTCGCGCCGCTGCGGAGCGTCTTCGGCGTCCTCGACTACGCCTTCCAGGCCTTCGGGCTGACCTTCGTCCTCCTGCTGCTGCTCTTCTTCTCCCTGCGCCGCACCCAGGCCTTCGCCCTCGCGGCCTTCGCCGCGCCCTTCGCGCTCGCCTTCACGGTCTCGTTCCTGCCGGAAGGGCTGCGCGGGATGACCTCGTACTACATCCTCGTCAACCACAAGTTCATCGTGCTGACGTTCGCGCTCGCGAACCTGTTCATCGCCGGGATGCTCTGCGACCTCTGGGCCGCGGGGCGCGAACGCGCGGCGTCCTTCTCGTACCGGACGTCCGCGGCTCCGGACGCGATGCCCGATGAGGCCTCCCCGCCCGACGCGGCCCATCGGGAGGGCGCCGGGGAGCCGCCCGACGCGGCCCCGCCGGTGGAGGCGCCCGTGCTTCCGCGCCTGCGCGCGCCGTCGTTCCCGGGCCTGTGGCAGCGCGTCCTCGCGGTGGCGCTCGGGTTCGCCCTGATGGCCAACGGGGCCATCGACGCGATCATCTACTTCAACCGCGACCGTCAGACCGTCGGCATCGACACGCGGTCGCCGCTCGTCCTCTGGATCGAGGCGCACGCCGCACCCGACGCCGTCTTCCTCACGCCGCCGGATTACGCGTACAACGCGTTCTTCCTGTCCGGGCGCCTGTCGTTCTACGCCTGGCCGTACTTCGCGACGTCCGCCGGGCACGACACGGGCGATCGGATCCAGGTCGTCGACGCGCTCTATGCGGGCTGCGGCGGGGACCTCGCGGAATTCCGCCGGCTCGCGGAGGAGAACGGGATCGCGTTCGCGATCGTCGACGACGGCCTCCGGAACAATGCGGACCGGACGACCGACGAGGCCTTCTTCGAGAAATACCTGCCGGTCGCCGCGTCGTTCCCCGAGCTCGGGAACCTGGTCGTGTACGACCTGCGGGCGGACCCGCTGGCCCTGCCGTAGACGCGGACGCTCCGAAGGATGGCCGCCCTCCTCTTCCTGGTCCTCGCGTTCTGGCTCGGCGACCGCATCCGGCGCCGCGCCGTCCCCGACACGCGCGCGCTGTTCGCCGCGATTGCGGGGACCGGCCCTGCGCGCCCGGCCGATGGGACCGGCGACGACGCGGACGCGCCGCCGCTCCTCCCGCCCTCCTGGACGTTCGATCTTCCGGCCGCGCTCGTGACGGGCGTCCTCGTCCTCGCGTCGGCGACGTATCTCGCCGGCTATGCGTTCGATGCGCTCGTCCAGGAGGGCCTGCACCCCCTCCTCCCCGCGAACGCCCTCGTGCTGGGCCTCGCCGCCGCCGCGATCGCGATCGACGTCCTCGTCGCCTCCCGGCCCCGGCGCCGCGCGCTCCGCGCCGACGCCGCCTCCCGCCTCTCCGGCCTCGCGGCGCGGGTCCGCGCCTGGGCGGCCGCCCGTCCCTTCCGGATCTCCGGCGCCTTCCGCCGGCCGTCCGTCTACGCCGTCTCCGCGGCCGTCTTCCTCGCCCTCGGCTGGTTCCTGATGGCCTCGGTCCTCACGGTGAAGGACGGGCGGCTCTCCGCGGGCGCCACGGTGTTCAGCGACTACGCCCCGCACATCGCCCTGATCCGCTCGTTCTCGCACGGGCGCAACTTCCCGACCGAGTACCCCCTGTTCCCGGGCGACGGGATCCGCTACCACTTCCTCTTCCTGTTCCTCACGGGGAACCTGGAGTTCCTCGGGATGCGCCTCGACGTCGCGTTCAACCTGCTCGGCGCGCTCGGGCTCGTCGCGTTCTGCCTGCTCCTCGGCGCGCTCGCGGTCCTGCTGGTCCGCCGCCGCTCGGCCTTCCTCGTCGCGCCGCTCCTGCTGTTCCTGCGCAGCTCGCTCGCCTTCGCGACGTTCCTCGGCGCGCTGTGGCGCGAATCCGACGGGAACCTCGGGGGCGTGATCGTCGGGCTGCTCCTGAACCGCGGCTACATCGGGGAGACGCCCTACGAGAACTGGGGCCTGTGGACCGTCAACGTCTACAGCAACCAGCGCCACCTCCTGTGGGGCGCCTCCGTCCTGGTGCTCGCGCTCCTCCTGCTCCTGCCCCTCTGGCGGCGCTCGCCGCAGCCGCGCCTGCTCTCCCGCGACGCCTGGCTCCCGCAGGACGCGCGTCCCGTCCTCCTCGCCGGACTCCTCCTCGTCCTGCTGCCCTACTTCCACGGCTCGATGCTGATCGGGGCGTGCCTCGTCCTCGGCACGGTCGGCCTCTTCTCCGCGGGGCGCCTCGCCTTCGCCGCGGTCCTCGCGGCCGGCGCCGGCTCCGCCGTGCTGCAGGCCGCCTTCTTCTCGGGCGGCGCCGCGTCCGTCGCGCACCCCCGGATCCTGCTCGGCTTCGTCGCCGAGGACAGGACCCTCGCCGGCGTCCTCGCGTACTGCGTCCTCGCCTTCGGGGTCGCCTTCGTCCTGCTCCCGTTCCTCCCGCTGCTCGGAACGCGGCGGCAGGCCGTGCTCTGGCTTGCGTTCCTCGTCCCCTTCGTCTTCGCCTTCACGGTGTCGCTGACGCCCGACGTGGCGGTGAACCACAAGTACATCCTGCTGGCGTTCGCGCTCGAGAACGTCTTCCTCGCCGGCCTGCTCGCGGCGCTCGCGCGTCCGCCGTCCGACGCGGGCCGCCTGCGGCGCATCCTGCGGAAGTCTCTCGCCGTCGCGCTCGCCGTCTTCCTGACCGCGACCGGGTGCATCGACCTCTGGACGTATTTCGTCGCGAACCGCATCCGCGTGTCGATTCCGCTCGATTCGCCCGTCGCGGCGTGGATCGAGACGCACACGGATCCCGACGACGTGTTCCTCACGCCGCGCTACCACTACAACGCGTTCTTCCTCGCCGGCCGCAAGGCCTTCCTCGGCTGGCCCTACTACGCCTGGTCCGCGGGCCACGGCACCGGGGCGCGCAACGACCGCGTCCTCTGGCTCTATGCGGGCGCGGGGAACAGCGCCGACGCGTTCCGGGCCTTCTGCCGGGAGAACGGGATCGCCTATGCGATCGTCGACGACGGGTGGCGGAGGGATCTCGGAGAGGGCCTGGACGAAGCGTTCCTCGCGGCGAATTTCCGCGTGGCGGCGACGTTCCCCGACGACGGGAACCTGACGGTCTACGCGATCGGCTGACGGCGGTCCGGTCCGCGGATCCCCGCGCTCAGGCGGTCGGACGGACGCCGGCCTCGCGGGCGAGCCGGTCCGCGACGGGGAAATCGGCCGGACACAGCGGCATCGCGGACAGCGCCTCGACCGGCACCCAGCGCGCTTCGCTGTGGGCCGAGAGCCGGAAGCCCTCCGTCCGCTCCAGCGACGTCCGGTGGCAATGCAGCCGCACGGTGCGCTCCGCGTAGGCGTGCTCGACGACGCAGATCCGGTCGCCGACCGACGCGCCGCAGTCCAGCTCCTCTCGGATCTCCCGCGCCAGCGCCTCCTCGACCGTCTCGCCCGGGGCCATCTTCCCTCCCGGGAACTCCCACAGCCCGGCGAGGTCACGTTCGCCCGATCGGCGCGCGAGCAGCACCGACGGGCGTCCGTCCGGCTCCGTCCGGAGCGCGATCGCGGCCGCCACGTGCAGCGTCGTCCTCCGCGGGGCGCCCTCCGGCCAGGACCGCGCGCGCGACGCGCGGTACATCGCGGAGTGGCCGCCGCGCGGGCCGTCGCCGTGGAAATCGCTGCCGCGCGTGGCGAGCAGCCCCAGGCGGCGCGCCGCGGCGGCGAGCGTCACGATCTGCCGCCCGACCGCGTCGCCGTGGCGCGTTTCCACGCCGCCGAGCCCCCGCTCCGCGAGGAACGCGAGGCGGCGGACGAGCGCGGCGGGCAGCCCGCCGTCGCGGGCGGGGTCGTCGAGCCAGCCGTACAGGACGGGGTGCGCGAGCACGGGCACGCCGCCCGCCGAGCGGATCGCCGCGCAGCCCGCCGCCGCGTCCGGGCGTTCCCGCCCCACGTAGCCCGGCTTCCCGACGGCGAGGTACCGGTCGAAGGCGTCGCGCACGGAATCGGCCTGCCCCTTGCGCACCAGGAGGCGCGCCGCGTGCAGGCGCCCCACGACGCCCTCCCCTTCCGCGGCGAGCTCCTCGTGCGTCACGTCGAGGCCGAGGCCGCGAAGCGCCTCCACCATCGCCTCGTTCCGACGGCTCCGCCGCTCGCGCTGCAGCGCGAGGAACGGCTCGATCGCCTCCGGCCCGCCCGACGGGAAGTATCCCAGCAGGTGGAGCTCCTGCTCACCCTCCTGGACGCTGAGCTCGATGCCGGGAAGGAAGCGCACGCCCGGCAGGCGCCGCGCCGCGTGCGCCGCCGCCGCGGCCGCCTCGGCGAGGCCCGCGGTCGTGTCGTGGTCCGTCAGGGAGAACAGGCGCAGCCCCTGCGCCACGGCCTCCTCGGCCACCTCGGCCGGCGGGAGCCGTCCGTCGGACGCCGTGGAATGCAGGTGCAGGTCGGCCGGCCCCGTCCCGAGCAGCGCCCGCAGGGCCTCGTCCGCCTCCCGCATCCCCTCGCCTCCCTTCGGCAGGAAGGCCCCGCCGTCTCCGGCAGGGCCCCCCGGTCCGCGCCCGTCCGGCGACGACGCCGGCAGCCGCTTCGCTGCGCGGAGAAGGACTACTCCTCCTCCTCTTCCTCCTTCATGTGCGCCTTCGCCTCGGCGATCACCTTGTCGGCGACCAGCTGCGGCGCCACGTCGTAGCGGGCGAACGAGATCCGGTACCAGCCGCGCCCCTGGGTCATCGACCGCAGGTCGTTCGCATACTTGGCCATCTCGCTCTGCGGCACCTCGGCGACGACCTGCTGGCCGCCCTCGACCGGGTTGACGCCCATGATGCGGCCGCGCCGCTTGTTCATGTCGCCCATGATGTCGCCGAGGTTCGCGTCGGGGATGTAGACCTCGACGTTGCAGATCGGCTCGAGCAGGACCGGGCCGGCCAGCGGGATGCCCGCCTTGTAGGCCAGGCGCGCGGCGATCTTGAACGCCATTTCGGACGAGTCGACGTCGTGGTACGAACCGTCGACGAGCGTCGCCTTCAGGCCGACCATCGGGTAGCCTGCGAGCACGCCCTTCTTGATCGCGTCCTGCAGGCCCTTCTCGACGCCGGGGTGGTACTGCTTCGGGACGGAGCCGCCGAAGATGTGCTCCTCGAACGTGAGGCCCTCGCCCTGCCCGGGCTCGAACTCGACCCAGACGTGGCCGAACTGGCCGTGGCCGCCGGACTGCTTCTTGTGCTTGCCTTCCACGCGGACCTTCTTGCGGATCGTCTCGCGGTACGGGACCCGCGGTTCGACCAGCGTTCCCTCGGCGTTGAACTTGGACTTGAGCTTGCTCATGAGGACGTCGAGGTGCTGCTCGCCGATGCCGGAGAGCAGGAGCTGGTGCGTCTCCCCGTTGTAGCCCATCGTGAAGACGGGATCCTCGTCCTGGAGCTTGTGCAGGCCGGCGCCGATCTTCTCCTCGTCGCCCTTCGCCTTCCCCTCGACGGCCATCGACAGGCACGGCACGGGGAATTCGGTGCGCGGGAGCAGCACGGGCTTCGCCTTGTCGCACAGGGTGTCGTTCGTGCCGGTGTAGACCAGCTTCGTGACGGCGCCGATGTCGCCGGCGGAGACCTGGTCCGTCGGGAGCTGCTTCTTGCCGACCATGAGGAACAGCGAGCCGATGCGCTCGTCCTTCTCGTGCCCGGGGTTGTAGACCGTGGAGTTGGCCTTCAGGACGCCGGCGTAGACGCGGAACATCGAGATGCGGCCGACGAAGGGGTCGGCGATCGTCTTGAACACGATCGCGGCGAGCGGCTCGGTCGCGGCGCACTTCACGGACGCGTCCGTCCCGTCGAGCTTCTTCGCGGGAACCGTCGCGGCGGCGTCCGCGGCGGGCAGCAGGGCGACCAGGCGGTCGACGGTGCCCTTCACGGCCCAGTTGCTTGCGGCGGCGCCGCAGAACACCGGGTAGACGGACCCGGCGGCGACGCTGAGGGCCAGCCCCTTCAGCATCTCCTCGGGCGTGAAGTCCTCGCCCGCGAAGAACTTCTCCATCAGGGATTCGTCGCTCTCGGCGGCGTGCTCCTTCAGGGCCTCGAGGGCGGCGGCGGCGTCGGCGGCCATCCCCGCGGGGACGGCGGTCTCGGTCGTCGCGCCGTTGGCGCCGTTCATGTAGGCCTTCTGGGAGAGGACGTCGACATACCCCTTCATCTTCCCGCCCTCGAGGACCGGGAGCGCGAAGGGCTTGGCCTGGGCGCCGAACGCCGCGGCGATCTGGCCGAGCGTGCGCGCGAAGTCCGCGTTCTCCTCGTCCATCTTGCTGACGAAGAAGACGACGGGCAGATTCCGGTCGCGGAGGTACTTCACCGACTTCTCGGTGCCGACGGCCACGCCGTCCTTCGCGGGGACGAGCACGATGCCGGCGTCGGCGACGCGCAGGCCCTGGTAGACCTCGCCCACGAAGTCGAAGTAGCCCGGGGTGTCGAGCAGGTTGAGCTTCGCGTCGTTCCATTCGACCGCCGCGATCGCGGTGTTGATCGAGAACTTGCGGCGGATCTCCTCCGCGTCGAAGTCCAGGACCGTATTGCCGTCGGCGACGCGCCCGAAGCGGTCGGTCGCCTTCGCGTCGAACAGGACGGCCTCGGCGAACGTCGTCTTCCCCGAGCCTCCGTGGCCGAGCAACGCGAGGTTGCGGATCTTCCCTGCCGGATATTCCTTCATGCTCCAACCCCCTGCCTGGCACCGCCCTTCGGGGCGGACGCCGAAAAACACTCGCGTCCGATTATACAACGAGGAGTCGCCGCTTGTCTTGTCCTCCGGGCGCCTCGCCCCTCCCCGGCGCCGGCCGGATCAGAGGAGGGCGCGGAACCGCGCGAGCACCCTCGCGACGTCGGCGCGCGACGCCGCGTGCACCGCGATGGCCCGCAGCGGGGCGCTTCCGCGGGTGCCCTTCAGGTACCAGGCGAGGTGCTTGCGGAACTCGGTCACGGCCTGGGTCTCCCCGAGCCGGTCGATCGCGAGGTCGAGGTGGCGCAGGATCAGCGCGGCGCGGGCGTCGGGCGCCGGCTCCCCCGGGACCGCGGGCCACTCCGGGCCCTTCCGGCCGTCCGGGTCGAGCCCGTGCCGGATGCGCTCGAACACCCACGGGTCGCCGAGCGCGGCGCGGCCGACCATGAGCCCGTCGCACCCCGTCTCGCGCAGCATCCGCCGCGCGTCCGCCGGGGTCCGCACGTCGCCGTTCCCGAAGACCGGCACGCGCAGCGCGGCCTTCACCGCCGCGATCGCCGCCCAGTCGGCCGAGCCGGCGTACATCTGGTCGCGCGTCCGGGCGTGCACGGCGACCATGGCGGCGCCCTCGGCCTCGCAGGCGCGGGCCACCTCGACGGCGTTCGCGGACGCGGCGTCCCAGCCCTTGCGGATCTTCGCGGTCACCGGCCGGCGGGCGGCGCGGACCATCGCCCGCACGCACGCGGCGGCTTGCGCGGGGTCCTTCATGAGCGCGCTGCCGGCGCCGTCGTCCACGACCTTGGGGACGGGGCAGCCGAGGTTCAGGTCGAGGAAGGCGCACTGCGAGAGCAGCGGGTGGTCCTCGACGATCCGGACGGCCTCGCCGAGGTCCTCGGGGTCCGCGCCGAAGAGCTGGATCGCGACCGGCGCCTCGGCCGGGTCGATCTCCACGTAGCGCCAGGTGCGCTTCAGGCCGGGGTCGCGCCGCATCCCGCGGGCGCTCGCGAGCTCCGTGCAGACGAGGTCCGCGCCGAGCTCCCGGCACAGCCGCCGGAACGGCAGGTCCGTCGCGCCGGCCATGGGGGCGAGCGCGAGGTTGCCGGCCAGCAGGACGCCGCCGATCGCGACGGGGTGCAGGAGCGGGGCCGCGACGGAGGCCGCGGGGGTCAGGGCGGGTTCGGGATCCATCGTTCGTCCTCCCGCCCGTAGCCTACCACGGAACCGCCCGTCCCCGCGACGGGCGCCGCATCCGGAGCTGCCGCGCGAAGTAGGCGGCCGGGGACAGGCTCGCGCGCAGCCGCCGCTCGAGCGCCCCGCGGAGCGCCTCCAGGCGGTCGAGGTCGTCCGGCGAGGGGGCGATGCCGCCGTAGCGCAGCGCCTCGACGCACCCGAGCGCCTCGGGCACCGGCCGCCCGTCGATCCGCAGCGACGCCTCGGCGCGCGCCGCGAAGGCGCGCAGCGTCTCGCCGGTCTCCGGCCGCAGGTCGAGGCAGGCGAGCTGCGCGCGCAGGTCCGCGTAGAGGTGCTCGAGCCGCTCGGACGGGTCCGGGAGCCGGCGGGCGACGCAGGCGGGGTCGAGCAGCCGGCGGGCGCGGAGGCGGACCGCCCCGCCCGCGGCCGTCCCGAGCGCACCCGCGACGAGGAGGCCGAGGAGCGCGGCGATGCCGCCGGTCGCCTCGCCGCCCGGACTCGGGCTCGGCGTCGGCGTCTCCGTCGCGTCCGGCCCCGCGGTCGGCGAAGGGGCCCCGGGCGTCTCGGCGGCGGTCGGCGAGGGCGTCGGCAGCGGCGTCCCGTCGCCGACCTGCGGCGTCGGGTCGAAGGCGAGCCAGCCGACGCCCCGGAAGTACAGCTCGCACCAGGCGTGCGCCGTGCGGCCCGTGGCGACGTAGGCATCCGCGGCCCCCTCGGGTTCC
>CAIXGU010000098.1 GCA_903919045.1 uncultured Eubacteriales bacterium
CCGCGCCGGATCCCCGCGCAGCGCCCCGCGCCGCGCCCCGCCGCCCCGGCGCTCCCGCCGCGCCGGCGGTTCGACGCGCGCGTCCTCGGCGTCTCCGCGCTCGCCCTCGTCCTCCTCGCGCTCGTCGCCCTCGCCGTCGTCCTGCTGTCGGGGCCCCGCGTCCGCCGCGAGCTGAAGCTCGAGGCGGGCTCGCCGTTCCCGGCCGCGGTCCGCTTCGTCGACGACCCGAAGCTCGCCGCCGAGTACGTCTCCGACACCTCGGGGATCGACACCGCGACCCCCGGCGTATACGCCGTCACGGTGCGCGTCGACGGCAAGGACTACGCCGTCTCGCTGCGGGTCGTCGACACCACGCCGCCGACCGGCCAGACCGTCGACCGCACCGTCTGGCTCGGCGAGACGCTCGACCCCGAGGCGTTCGTCGGCGCGACCGAGGACGCGACCGCGGTGGATGTCGCCTTCAAGGCCAAGCCCGCCTTCGACCGGACCGGCACTCAGACGGTGGCCCTCCTCCTGACCGACGCCGCCGGCAACCAGACCGAGCTCTCCGCGAAGCTCACGGTGAAGAAGGACGGCACGGCGCCGACGATCTCGGGCGTGAAGGACCTCGCCGTCTTCGTGGGCGAATCGATCGCCTACCGCGACGGCGTGACCGTGACGGACGACCACGACGCCACGGTCGCCCTGCAGATCGACAACTCGGGCGTCGACCTCACGCAGCCCGGCACCTACACCGTCGTCTATTCCGCCCAGGACGCCGCCGGCAACCGCGCCGAGGTCCCCGCGACCGTCACCGTGAGCGTGAAGCCGGAAGGGTACGTGTCCGAGGCCGAGCTCTACGCGCTGGTCGACGGCATCTTCGCCGACATCCTGAAGCCCGGCATGTCCGACCTCCAGCGGATGTCGGAGATCTTCTACTACGTCGCGGGCCACATCCGCTACACCGACGCCTCCGACGAGGGCGACTGGGTGAAGGCGGCCTACCTCGGGATCACGCGCGCGACGGGCGACTGCTACAACTACTTCGCGCTCGCGAAGGCGATGCTCACGCGCGCCGGCTACGAGACGATTCCGATCACCCGCGTCCCCGCGAAGACGCACCACTACTGGAACCTGGTGAAGTACAACGGGGAGTGGTACCACTTCGACGCGCTGCCGAACCTGAAGTACTACCATTACGTCTGCCTGCTGCGGACCGACGCCGAGGTAGCGGAGTTCTCGAAGCAGAAGGACGCCGAGGGCCTGTTCTACGTGTTCGACCCCGCCGGCATCCCGGCGACGCCGACCACGCCGCTCGACATCGAGCGCAAGGTCGTCTATGGCTGACGCCGGCCGACGCACCCTCGGCGTGATCGGGGGCCTCGGGCCCCTCGCCACCGCGCTCTTCATCGAGCTGACGGTGCAGATGACCGACGCGGCGAACGACCAGGAGCACATGGACATGGTCCTGTTCAGCACGCCGTCGACGCCGGACCGCACCGCGTTCCTGCTCGGCCGCATCCCGGACAGCCCCGTGCCGTCCATGACCGCGGCCGGCCGCCGGCTCGCCGCTCTCGGCGTGCACCGCATCGCGATCCCCTGCGTCACCGCGCACGCGTTCCACCAGGAGCTCGAGGCGGCGGTCGGCGTGCCGATCCTGCACATGGTGCGCGACACCGCGCGGCACCTGCAGGAGGCGGGCGTCCGCACCGCGGGGATCGCGGCGACCGACGGCACCCTCGCCGTGGGCCTCTTCCAGCGGGAGCTCGCGGCTGTCGGCATCCGCGCCGTCGTCCCGTCCGAGGCGTCGCAGCGCCTCGTGATGTCCCTGATCTACGACGACGTGAAGGCGGGCCGCCCCGCCGACCTCGACCGGTTCGAGGCCGTCTCGGCGGAACTCCGCCGCGGAGGCGCGGAGGCGATCGTGCTCGGCTGCACCGAGCTCTCGCAGGTCAAGCGCGAGGCCGGCCTCGGCGCCGGATACCTCGACGCGATGGAGGTCCTCGCGGCGGAGTCCGTGAAGGCCTGCGGCTATCCGCTCAAGTCCGCATACCGCAGGCTGCTGGCCCTCTGACGGGCGGCCCGGGAGGAACGGCACCATGGCCCACGACCCTTCGACCACCGGCTCCTTCCTGCGCTCCAATGTCCTCGAAGCGCTCGACCGCACGGTCCTGCGCGTGCCGGACAAGGTCGCCTTCTCGAACGGGACGGAGGCGCTCACGTTCCGCCAGGTGCATGCCCAGAGCCGCGCCGTCGGAACCTTCCTCGCGCAGCGCGGCCTGCACCGCAGGCCCGTGGCCGTGTTCATGGCCCGCCACCCGAAGACGGTCACCGCCTTCCTCGGCGTCGCCGCCGCCGGCTGCTTCTACGCGCCGCTCGACGAGGAGATGCCCGCGTTCCGCATCGAGCTGATCTTCCGGACGCTGTCGCCCGCCTGCGTGATCTGCGACGCCGGGACCCGGAAGGCGCTCGACCGGATGGGCTACGCCGGCGACGCGTTCCTGTACGACGAGATCGCCGCGACCCCCGAGGACCCGGCCGCGCTCGACGCCGTGCGCGCCCGCCACGTCGACGTCGACCCGCTCTACGTCGTGTTCACGTCCGGCTCGACCGGCGTGCCGAAGGGCGTGGTCGCGAACCATCGTTCCGTGATCGAGTACGTCGGCGTGCTGTCCGACGCGCTCGGCTTCTCCGAGGAGACGGTCTTCGGCATGCAGGTGCCGCTGTACTTCGACGCCTGCCTGAAGGAGATCTTCCCGACGCTGATGTTCGGCGCGACGACCTACCTGATCCCGAAGGGGCTGTTCATGTTCCCCGTGCGCCTCGTCGAGTACCTGAACCAGCACCGCGTCAACACGGTCTGCTGGGTCGTCTCCGCGCTCACCATGATCTCGGCGTTCGGCACGTTCGAGAAGGCCGTGCC